>DKDS01000101.1 GCA_002451855.1 Ruminococcaceae bacterium UBA6842
CATACATCTGCTCGCCCGAGTATTCCGCTGATTTTACATAATCGGCGGGGTTTACGCCGTCCTCGGGGCTTACATGGCGTATGCGGTCGATTTTAAGCTGGTCGGAGCCGTTATACTGAGAAACAACGCCCCTTATTTTAACAAGCTCGTTTACCGTGTACTCGCCGTAGGCATCGGGTGAATAGCGCCATAGCTTTGCGTTTATCTCGCCGTCGGAATCGGCAAGCGTCATATCAAGGTAAGCGTCGCCCTTTGAAGAGGTTTTTTTATCAATACTCTTAATTAGACAAAAGCCGTCAACCAAGCCTTTATTATCTATTGGAGTGAAATTCATAATTGTCTCCGTTCCTGTTGCGCTAATTTTTGATAATTATATTTTCACGGGCAGGTCCGTTGCTGACCATTGCTATTTTAAAGCCGATTTCCTTTTCGATAAACTCTATGTATTTACGGCAGTTTTCGGGGAGCTTATCGTATTCGGTTATGCCTGTTATATCGCATTTCCAACCCGGAAGTACGGTAAGAACCGGCTTTGCCTTTTCAAGAAGCGCGGTAACGGGGAAGTCCTTTGTTACCTTACCGTCTATTTCATATCCCGTGCAAACCTTTATTTCGTCAAGATACGAAAGCGCGTCTACAACGGTAAGCACTGCATGCGTTGTACCCTGTACCTCGCAGCCGTAACGGGTGGCAACGCAGTCAAACCAACCCATTCTTCTCGGTCTGCCTGTGGTAGCACCGTATTCGCCGCCGTCGCCGCCGTGGTCGCGGAGTTCCTTAGCCTCGTCGCCGAATATTTCGCTTACAAATGCGCCTGCGCCCACCGCAGAGGAATACGCCTTGATAACGGTGTATATTTCCTTGATTGAATAGGGGGGAAGTCCCGCGCCGACAGCGCCGTAGCCTGCTATTGTGTTTGACGAAGTAACCATGGGGTAAATACCGTGGTCGGTATCCTTAAGTGTTCCGAGCTGACCTTCAAGCAAAATGGTTTTTCCTGCTTTTTCCGCGTCGTAAAGGAATTTTCTCACATCCCCTACAAAAGGAGCTATTCCTTTGCGCCATTCCATCATTTTATCGAATATATCGTCGACCTTGAGCGGCTCCTTATGGTAGAGATTTTCAATAAGTATGTTCTTTACCTCAAGAATACGGGTAAGCTTTTCACGAAGCTTTACCTCGTCAAAAAGCTCGCACACCTGAAAGCCGATTTTAGCGTACTTGTCCGAATAAAAGGGAGCAATACCCGATTTTGTTGAACCGAAGCTCGCTTTACCAAGCCTTTCCTCCTCGTACATATCAAAAAGAATATGGTAAGGCATTACCATCTGACAACGCTCGGATATAAGAAGCTTAGGAGCGGGAACACCCTTTGAGACTACCTCGTTGTATTCCTTTAAAAGCTTTTCAACATCGAGAGCCACGCCGTTGCCGATACAGTTAGTAACACCGTCGTTAAATACGCCGGACGGCAAGGTATGAAGCGCAAATTTGCCGTATTTGTTTTTAATAGTATGACCGGCATTGGCACCGCCCTGAAAACGAACGACCGCGTCCGCATTACCGGCGAGCATATCGGTTATTTTACCCTTACCCTCGTCGCCCCAGTTAGCGCCTACAACTGCTTTTACCATAATTCATTTCCCCAATTTTTATATATTGTAAATGCCCAAAGGCAGTTACAGTTTATTATACAATGACCTTTGCCATAATTCAAGTCTTAAATTTTGATATAGCTGTTATACGCTTCAGATATATCATATAAGCGCAGCACATTATAAGACAAACTGCGGCGGATATGGGTACGGCAAAGCCGATTTTCATAAGGTCGGGCGATACACCCCTGCTGAAGAGATAGGAAAGGGGTATTCGCACGGCAAAAGCCGTAATAATTCCCTCTGCCATAACGAAGCCTGTCTTACCCATTCCGTTGAAAAATCCGAGCTGACAGAAATAAATGCTTATCAGCAAATGCTCGGCGGCACAGCCCCTCTGGTAGCGCGCGGCGGCGGCAATAACTTCGGGATTTTTCTCAAATACGGACGCCAGCATTTCGGGGAAGAACATTGTAGCGCAAAAAACAAGTATGCCGAACGCAAATGAAATGACGGTTGAAATTTTCAACGCGCTGTATGCCCGTTTCGGCTGACCTGCTCCCATATTCTGCGCCACAAACGCCGACAGAGCAGACATAAAGGAAAACGGAACTATTGAAAGGAAGACAAACAGTTTTTCCGAAATTCCTATACTTGCGGACGCCACAAGCCCCAAAGAATTAAGTATTGAGGTGAGTATTAAAAACGAAACTCTTGTTAAAAAATCCTGAAGCGCTATCGGAGTGCCGATTTTAAGGATAGCTCCGACCGTATTTTTTGCTTTAAAGCTCTCTTTTGTAATTCTGAACGGCAATCCGCCCTTAACTATATAAACCGCCGAGAAAATAACGCTTACCGCCTGCGCCGCAACGGTTGCGTACGCCGCTCCCGCCGCGCCCATATTAAAGCCGCCCACAAGCAGCAAATCGCCGATAATATTCACAATACAGGCTATAAGAATAAATATAAGCGGCATTTTGGAATTGCCTACACCTCTGAAAAGTCCGCTTACCGCATTATAAGCCGAAATAAAAACCGTTCCGACGCCGCAAATTCTTATATACTCTATTCCGGCGTTTTCAGCCTCGGGCGGAATCTGCATTATTTTAAGCGCGCCCTGAGCCGCCGCAATAAGCAAAACGGAGAGAATAACGGACAAAACCGCAAGCAGCTTTATCATACCTGCGCAGGTTGCGCCCGCCCTTTTCTTATCATCAGCGCCTATCGCCTGACCGATAAGAACCGTAACGCCTGTGGTAAGACCGATTATAATACCTGTAACGCCCTGCATAAGCTGACTGCCCGTTGAGACCGCCGAAAAATCCGCCGTTGTTCCGTAATGCCCCACAACAATCAGATCCACCGCACCGTAAAGCGCCTGCAAAAGCTGTGAGAGCATAAGCGGCAGCGCAAATTTAATAAGCGGCGGTAAAATTTTTCCCTTTAAAAATGTATTTTCCTGCATATTTATCTTTCCTAATCACAAAACAAGCCGCCCTGACGGGCGGTCTGTTTATTATTGTATCGACCTGAAATAATCCACTATTCCGTGTGCGACGGCTCTTGCTTTTTCTATATTTTTCTGCTCATTCTCGATGCCTGAAAAATCGCCCTTATTGGAAATATAGCCGTTTTCGGTAAGCACAACGGGGCACACGGTACTGCGGCACATAAAGTAATAGTGCCAGTTGAAATTATATTTTCCGTAAAGCGAAGCGCCCTCGGTCTGCGAAAATACGTATTCCGCCGCACGCTTTGAAAATGCGTTAAAGTAAAACGCTCCGAAGCCGTTGGCATTCGTATTTGTGCTTGAATCATGATGCACCGCAACGCAGAAATCGGGTTTAAGCTCTCTTATCATTTTAAGCTTATCGTCCGCGGAGCTTGTTGTATCACCCGTACGGGTCATATAAACCTCCGCACCCGCTTTTTCAAGCTCGGCTTTGATTTTATACGCCAAATTAAGGTTGGCGTTGCTTTCGTAATATCCGAAGCCCACAGCGCCCGAATCCTTGCCGCCGTGACCGACATCTATAAGAATTTTAGCACCGTTTAAGCTTACGCCGTATTCGTTTTCGGCGCTCTCGGTAACAGTTTTAGGGTTTAAAAATTCAAATACAAGCTGACCGTTATCGTTATAGCGGCTGTCCCAACCGTAAAACGCACCCTGCTTTTTAAGGTGTAAGCGCAGCGTGTAATCACGCACCGCGGAGCCGTCGTCCGTGTAATTACATATTATCTCCGCCGACTTAAAGAGGGGATTATCCTCGGGAATGGCTATCTCACCCTCAAATACGGTTGCGTAACAGAAGGTAATATCAATATAGTTATATGTAACGCTGCTGACGGTAAAATCCTGCTTTGACGGATTGGTGTAGCCCTGCGGCAAAATATCAAAATAAAACGGTGCTTTCCAAAGGCTGTCAAAGGTTAAAACGGTATGTCTGCCGTCGTTTTGTACTCCTGCCGATTTGATTTCGTTGTGGTCGGGGAGGGAGCCGATATATCTTCTTACAACCGGCTTAAGCTCCGTATACGGCTTATTCTTTCTTTCAAGATAAACACGGTAGCCCGCGCGCAGGGTCACATAATTGCTTTCCTTATAATTAACAAGGCTTGTGGAGCAATAATCAAGCGTACCCTTCGGAAGATAATTGTTCGTGGGCTTCGACCAATCGACAGAGCCGTCCTTAAGGCTTTGGTTGCTGACATTGCCGTCGAAGGTCTCGGCGTTGTATTCAATAATTTCCGCAATATAACCGGAACCGACATTCATATATCTTCCGCCGTTCGGCGTTGCGTTCGGGTCGTAATCTACAATAACATCGCTCTTTTTGCATATTATTTTTTCGGAGGTAAAGGTTTCGCTTTTTCCGTTATGCGTCGCCTTGTAGGTGATTTTACCGAGATTTATGTCCTCGGCATTATCACCGGGCAGCTTAAACACACCGCTGTAACCTATAAACTCGGTTTCGTCAGTCTCGGAATTATTCTGTGCGGTAAGGGTAATGGTATCAGAACCGAGAGTTGCCGTGACGGCACTGCCCTTGCGCGCGGTTACGCTTGCAACAATGGTTGAGCCGCTCGGATATGACTGCGACTTTGACGGTGAATAATCCTTAATAATTACATATCTGTAATTGACCGTATAAACGGTTTTTTCACCCTTATGTTCAAAGGTAAAGGTGTTTTTGCCAACCTTAAGCTCGGTTTCATAGGTGAAAATGCCGCCTTCGCCTCTGGCAATTTCATTGCCGTTTATGTAAAGAGGCTCGGCAGGGTCGGATGTGCCGGAAAACGAATAGAACGGCTCGGTGACATAGACCGTCTGCTTGCTTTGCGAGGTAACAACAAGCCTTATGCCGTTATCTACGGGTTCTTCCGCAGAAGAAACCTCGGAGGAAACAACGGTACTGCTTATCGGGTCTGAAGAAATATTATCGACTTCGGCGGCTTTTTTACAGGCGGAAGAGGAAACGGCGAGAACCGCCGCCGCAATGATTACGGTAATTTTCTTTATATTCAAATTCATTTGCTCCTTTTTAAACGCATTTATAATTTGACAATACCTATTATACGCAAACGCTCGGATTTTTCAATAGTTATTAATTTTTTGTAATAATTTAAGATCAAAAATACGGTAAAATGGCTTAAAACAAATATTTTTCTTGACATTTTCATTATAATAATGTATCATAAGTGCATAAACAACTATGAAGTGAAAACAATGAGTAATAATTTTGTCGAAAATTACAAGAAAATGTCTGATGAGGACATTGTTTCGTTAATTAACGGCGGTGAGCTGGAGCTTTTACAAATTATTATCGAGCGCTATTTACCGAAAATTCTCTATTGTGTGAACAAGTATTCGGGTACGCTCGAAAGGGAAGACGCAATTCAGGAAGCTACATATGCCTTGTATTCGGCGGTAAAGAATTATAAAAGCGGTAAATCCTCGTTTTCCACTTTTGCGATGCTGTGTATCAAAAGGTCATTGTTTTTAAGCTTTAAGAAAACTAACCGTCAAAAGGATGTTCCCGATGATTTGGTGACCTCGCTTGACTCGGTTGAGATTGCGGACTGTAACAGTCCCGAAAAAATATTTTTTGACCGTGAAAGCTTAAAATCGCTTACGGATTCGATAAGGCTTGAGCTTTCGGGTCTTGAATACAGCGTGCTGACGCTTTTTCTTGAGGGAAAAAGATATTCGCAAATTGCGGATGAGCTTGGCATCAGTGAAAAATCGGTCAACAACGCGCTTATACGCATAAGAAAAAAATTGAAAAAGCAGTAGCTTTACTTATTAATTATAATGCCGTTTACGGCTTATATATGCCCATGTAGTTTAACAGCAGAACATTGTTTCCAAAGATGTCGGTGCGATTCCGTCCGGGGCTAATAAACAACCAAGAGAGGTAAAAGAGATGTTTGAAGACAAAACGCTGGTTTGCAAAGATTGCGGCGAGGAGTTCGTATTTACTGCGAGAGAGCAGGAGTTTTACGAGTCCAAGGGCTTTGTGAACGAGCCTCAGCGCTGCAAGGCTTGCCGCGATAAGCGCAAGAATGCAGGCAGAGCACCCAGGGAAATGCACGAGGCAGTATGTGCCGCTTGCGGCGGTGTTGCGAAGGTTCCGTTTACACCCCGTGACGACCGTCCTGTATATTGCAGTGAATGTTTTGCAAAGATGAAGGAAGAAGAAAACAAAGCTGAATAATTTATTTTGTTAGTTTTGGTCCGCCCCGAAAGGGGCGGTTTTCTTTTTATCCCGATTTTAATATTACATAAAAAATTCAACATATGATAAATTTTTATACATTTATGATAAAAATATCTATTTCAAAATTTAAGTCCTCGAAATATAATTAAGACAACGACAGGAAAGGTCGTGAAATTTAAGGAGGAATTAAAATGAAAAAATTATTGGCAGTTGTTTTAACACTCGCATTTGCCTTAGGTCTTACGGCCTGCGGCGGCGGTTCGTCCGACTCCGGAAAGGGCGAGGTTTCGGTTTTCTATTATACTTACAGCGACACATATATTTCAAGCGTGCGCTCGGCAATGGATAAGCTTTTAACCGATGCCGGACTCAAGTATCAGAACTATGACGCAAACGGCAACCAGACCACACAGACAGAGCAGGTTACAACCGCTCTCGCAAAGGGCTCGAAGCTTCTTGTAGTTAATGTTGTTGATACCGGCTCAAACGACGCCGCTCAGAACATAGTTGATCAGGCTAAGGCTCAGAATGTTCCGGTTATCTTCTTCAACCGTTCTGTTGACGAATCGGTTGTAACAAGCTATGACAAGTCCGTATTCGTAGGAACCGATTACGAAATGGCAGGTCATATGCAGGGCGAAATGATAGGCAAATATCTTGTTGAAAATTACGATAAGCTTGACCTTAACGGCGACGGAAAAATAAGCTATGTAATGTTCAAGGGACAGGAAGGCAATATGGAAGCAATCGCCCGTACACAGTACGGCGTTGAGGATGCCAACAAGGTGCTTAAGGAAGCGGGCAAGCCGGAGCTTGAGTTTTATGACGCTTCCAACAAGAACAAATATCTTGTTGACCAGAACGGTCAGTGGTCAAGCGCGGCAGCTACCGATTATATGGGCACAATTTTGGCACAGTACAGCGAAGCTAACAAAAATATGGTTGAGCTTGTAATCGCAAATAACGACGAAATGGCTTTAGGCGCGGTTTCCGCTTTACAGACCGCAGGCTACAACAAGGAAGGCACAAAGGCTATTCCGGTATTCGGTGTTGACGCAACCGACGCCGCCAAGTCCGCAATTAAAAGCGGCGCTATGGTAGGAACCATCAAGCAGGACGCAGACGGTATGGCAGAGGCCATCATTGCTATCGCACAGAACTACTTTGGCGATAAGGACGCTCTTGACGGTCTTGACAGCGACAATCTTGTAGGCAAGTGGAGAGTTAACATCCCGTATCATACCTACACCGGCGAATAATTAAATCTATGCGGCAGCCGTTTAAAGCGGCTGCCGCGGTGAAGAAACGGGGGATAATGCTTTATGAACGAACGCACTGTCGGCACAGCAAACACCGCTGCCGCGGAAAAGCCGGTCCTTCTTAAAATGGAAAACATAGAAAAGGCTTTTCCGGGCGTAAAAGCACTTGATAAGGTAAATTTAACGGTTAAGGCAGGAACCGTCCATGCGCTTATGGGTGAAAACGGCGCAGGTAAATCCACGCTTATGAAATGTCTTTTCGGCGTATACCAGAAGGACTCCGGAAGCATTTATTTAGACGGCAAAGAAATTAATTTCAAAAATTCCAAGGAAGCGCTTGAAAACGGCGTCGCAATGGTTCATCAGGAGCTTAATCAGGCGCTCAAACGCAATGTAATGGATAATATGTGGCTCGGAAGATTTCCCACTGTTGCCAAGGGAGTTCCGATAACCAGTGAAAAGAAAATGTATAAGGCAACAAAGGAAATTTTCGACAAGCTTGAGCTTAATGTCGACCCGAAAACGGTAATGAGCACTATGTCTGTTTCGCAAAGACAGATGGTTGAAATCGCAAAAGCCGTTTCCTACAATTCTAAAGTAATCGTATTTGACGAGCCGACCTCCTCGCTTACCGAGGAAGAGGTTGAGCATCTTTTCAAAATTATAAATATGCTTCGCAGTCAGGGCTGCGGTATAATATACATTTCTCATAAAATGGCGGAAATTTTAAGAATATCCGACGAAGTAACCATTATGCGCGACGGCAAATGGATAGCTACAAGAGATGCGGAAAGTCTTACCACCGACGAAATAATAAAGCTTATGGTCGGCCGTGAGCTTACCAACATCTATCCGCCGAAGGTCAACAAGATAGGCGATGTTCTGCTTGAGGTAAACGACTTAAGCTCCGAATACGCAAGGCTTAACAATGTAAGCTTTAAGGCGAGAAAAGGC
>DKDS01000047.1:0-1186 GCA_002451855.1 Ruminococcaceae bacterium UBA6842
GCGAAAAAATGAAAGTAATTAACGAAGCTTACGACAACATTATGGCTGAACGCAGAGCAGGTAAGACCTCGGGCGGCGCTTATACCGGCAATACAGGCGGAGCCTCGTCCTTTCCCGATGTTCGTAACCTTATTAATCAAGGAAGACTTGAACAGGCGCAGGAGGTGCTTGACGGCGTTCCTCCGCAGTCAAGAGATGCCGAATGGTATTTCCTTAACGGAACGGTATTATACCGCAGAGGTTGGTTCGATCAGGCGTTTACAAGCTTTTCCACCGCTTCGAGAATGGACCCGAACAATGCCGAATACCGTAACGCTGTACAGAATGCGGCGCGCCAGCAGGGAAGACAGTACAACCCTTACAGAACCTACGGCGGTACCGGCTCCGAGTGCAGTGCCTGCGATGTTTGTCAGGGACTTATTTGCGCCGACTGCTGCTGTGAATGTATGGGCGGCGACCTAATACCGTGTTGCTGATATGAAAAACAGTATTAAGCTAACATTTTGCAGCATAATTGCGGCGTTGTCTGTAATATTTATGCTGCTTTCATATTTTCCGTATTTTACCTACGCCGTACCTGCCGTAACGGGACTTCTTGTAATGGTACTGGTTATAGAATTGGACTTCCGGTGGGCATTTGCGGCTTACATTGCGGCGTCACTTCTTATTTTCCTTTTTGCCGAGCCTGAAAGTAAGCTTATGTACATTTGTCTTTTCGGATATTACCCGATACTTAAAGCAATTATAGAAAAGCTTAAAAAGCCGTTTTTTGAATGGTTTTTAAAGCTTTTGGTATTTAATGTGGCGGTAATTTTAGTCTACTTTATTTTTGCCGGCTTATTCGGAATTTCTCTTGAGGATTTCAAGCAGCTCGGTAAATACGGCGCCGTAATATTTTTATTACTCGGTAACGCAGTGTTTGTTTTATACGATATTGCTGTATCGCGAATGGCGATGTTTTATATAGGAACGCTGCATAAGCGTGTCAAAAAAATGCTTAAGCTATAAAAAAAATTCCTCCTTATCGGGAGGAATTTTTTTAGCTTTATATTACTTTGCTTAAGAAATCCTTAAGACGGGGACTTTTCGGATTGCCGAAGACCTCTTCGGGAGTGCCTTCCTCCATAATTATGCCCTCATCAATGAACAGCACTCTGTCCGCAACCTCACGGGCAAAGCCCATTTC
>DKDS01000047.1:1194-5450 GCA_002451855.1 Ruminococcaceae bacterium UBA6842
ATTTCGTGCGTCACAACCGCCATTGTCATACCGTCGTTAGCAAGATTTTTCATAACATCAAGCACCTCGCCGACCATTTCGGGGTCAAGCGCACTTGTAGGCTCGTCGAACAGCATAACATCGGGCTGCATACAAAGCGCACGGACGATAGCCACACGCTGCTTCTGACCGCCCGAAAGCTGTGAGGGGTAGGCGTTTGCTCTGTCCGCAAGACCTATTCGCTCAAGGAGCTTTTTCGCACGCTCTTCGGCTTCTGTTTTTGTGGCTTTTTTAAGCTTTACAGGCGCTAATGTCATATTTTTAAGTACGGTCATATTAGGAAACAGATTAAACTGCTGAAAGACCATACCCATCTTTTGGCGGTGCTTGTTGATATTGATTTTAGGGTCGGTAATATCAACGCCCTCAAAAAGTATTCTGCCGCCGGTAGGCTCTTCAAGCAAATTCAGTGTTCTTAAGAATGTGGATTTACCCGAACCCGAGGGACCGATTATAACCACAACCTCGCCCTTATGTATATCAATGTTTATTCCCTTTAAAACCTCACGGTTTCCGAAAGACTTTTGCAGATTTTCAGCTTTGATAAGAACTTCGTTAATGTTCACTGTTTCTGAGCCTCCTTTCAAGCTTTCCGACAAGCCATGTAAGTACCATAACTATTAAAAGGTAAATAAGGGCAACGGAAATAAGCGGCATAAAGTACGAATATGTGCGGCCGGCAATGGAGTTTCCTGCCTTAGTCAAATCAACAACGCCTACATAGCCCGCAACCGAGGTCTCCTTTAACAGAGCAATAAATTCATTGCAAAGCGTAGGGAGTACCGCCTTAAACATTTGCGGTACAATAATATGCGTCATAGTTTGAAGATAGTTAAGACCGAGACTTCTGCCGGCTTCAAACTGTCCGTTATCTATTGACATAATTCCGCCGCGGAATATTTCGGCTACATATGCGCCCGAATTAATACCGAAAGCAAATATACCGACGGGAACGCCGTCTCTTATTCCGACAAAAATCAAGAAGTAAGAAATCATTAACTGAACGACAACAGGCGTTCCTCTTATAACCGTAAGATACAGCTTGCAAATACCGTTTAATATGCTTAGCAGAATGTATCCTATTCCGCCCTTTTTCTTCATTTTGTCGGCGTTTTTATCATATGTAGAGCGTACTGCCGCGACAATGATACCGATTGCAATACCGATAATCAGCGCCCCGAAGGTGATTTTAAGGGTATTTTTGAAGCCGGTTATCATCTGCTTGTAGCGGTCGCCGTCGATAAAAACAAATTTAAACTCATCGGCTAACGAGCCGAAAATATTAACTGAAATCGGCAAAAAAGCATCTCCTTTCCGTATATCAAAAAACAGGGCGGTCACAAAACCGCCCTTACAGTTGTGTTAAATCAGTTGGCTTTTATATATTTGTCAACAATCTGCTGAAGAGTACCGTCAGCTTTAAGCTCATTAAGCGCGTCGTTTACCTTTTTCTGAAGGTCGGCGTTCTTCTTTGAGAAGCAGATAGCGTAATCTTCGTTTGCAAATTCGGTGTCAAGGATCTTAAGTCCCTCGTTAGCTGCCACATATGCCTTAGCAGGCTCGTTATCAATGATAACGCAATCAATCTTGCCGCCCTTTAATGCTTCAACAGCAAGTGCGCCGCTTGCATAGCCTGTAACATTTTCTTCACCGTAGCCGCCGTTTTCAGGTGTATCGGAAGCGTAGATATAGCCTGTTGTGCCTTGCTGAGCGCCTATCTTTTTACCCTCAAGGTCATCAATAGACTTTATGTCGCTGCCTTCCTTAACGATAACTACCTGAACGCCCTTTGCATATGAATCGGAGAAGTTGACTTTCTGCTTTCTCTCGTCGGTTACGGTCATACCTGCCATACCCATATCATATTTGCCTGACTGAACGCCCGGGATAACGGAATCAAATTCAACATCGGCAATTTCAAGCTTTAAGCCTAACTTGTCTGCTATAACCTGCGCAACCTCTGCGTCTATACCGACAATCTTGTCTCCGTCCTTGTATTCATAAGGAGGGAACTCGGCATTTGTCGCCATAATAAGCGTGCCTTCCTTGGCGGTAAGCTTACCGCTGTTTGAAGCAACATCCGATGTTGTTTTACCGTCGCCGCCGCAACCGCAGCAGAGAACCGCGATGGACAAAGCAGCGATACCGCTGATGATCTTTGATGTGAGTTTCATTTTAAAAATCCCCTTTAAAAAATTGTTTTGATTTTTGAACTAATGTGAGTATAGCACTTCTTGACCCTCAAGTCAACACTAAATTGCATAAATATTTAATATTCTGCGCTTTCGTGCATAAACCTGCATATATGAACTTCTATATTGTTAAATATGCATATTATATGCATTATAGTTTAAAATTTGCATTTTTATGCATTAGAATATGCTGTGAACGGTTATTTTTGTATCTTCATCTATTTGGTGGAGAAGCATTTTAATATTTTCTATGCGTTCCTTAAAGTCGTTTTCTTCCTCAGCCTTGCTGTAAACGCAAAGCTCGCTTATCGCAAGCTCTATTTCGTCAATTCGGTCGTGCGTTACAAAAAACGAAAGTCCGCTTTCCTTTTTATCCCACAGCCTTTTAAGCTCAAGCGCCTTGTCGTATGCGTCTCCGCCCTCCGAGTATGCCTGCTCGCACTGTGAGACAAGGTTTTTGGTTTCTTTCTCGGCGTCGTTTATATACCAAAGACTTAACAAATATGACGCAATAACAATTACAAAAAGTATACCTGCACTTATGAGGCGTTTCATTGCTCGCTCCTCGCTTTAATAAGATTAATATTTTTAAATCTGTCCATAGTCATAAGAAAAACATTTTCAACTTCGGTTCCGTTAGCCCGTGTGATTTTTTCTACCTCGTTTTCATCGGTCTCAAGTGCGTCAAGGGATTCCTTAACAATTTTTCCGTCGCTTATAACAGGTAAGGGGAGAACCGCGTCTTCCTTTTTAACATCTATATCACCGGCGGTTACGGGCTGCTCGGATGATTTTAAAAGCACGCTTAAATTACCGTTTACCTCAAGCACAGCAAACGCAACGGTTGAAATGTCAAATACCTCCTGACCGCGCAGCAGCTCCACAAGGTCAAGCACGGTCATACGGACCTGACGCATCATATGCTGGTCGATTACGCCGTTTTTGATAATAACCGCAGATTTTCCGTTCATAATTTTTCTTACAAACTGACTTTTCATTGTAATTACGGAAATAATAATTTCAAGTATCACAAGCATAAAAATAGCCACCGCGCCGTTAAGTATGGGCTGTGATGTATCCTGTAAGGGTATGGCGGCAATTTCGGAAATCAAGAGCGTTACAACAAGCTCGTTAGGCTGCATTTCGCCTATCTGTCTTTTTCCCATCAGCCGTATTCCGAGAGTGACAAGCACATACAAAATTACAGTTCTTGTAATAGTAATAATCATTTTAATCTCCAATTCTGCAATATTGTTATCTACAATATTATTGTCTTATTTGGCAAAAATTATTTAGTGATTGACAAAATTAACATAATAATATAGAATTGAGTTAGAGAATGTGAAATGTTATCGGGGAATGAGTATGAATTTATTGCATTTAAAATATGCTGTTGAAATTGCAAATACCAAGTCCATCAGCCGCGCCGCGGAAAATCTGTATATGGGTCAGCCCAATTTATCAAGAGCCATTAAAGAGCTTGAGGAAAATTTGCATGTTACCATATTCAACCGAACCTCAAAGGGCATAACAGTTACGCCCGAGGGGGAAGAATTTTTACAGTACGCAAGGCGTATTATAAATCAGGTTGACGAGGTTGAAGCGATATATCAGAAAAAGATGTCCCCGAAGCAGCATTTTTCCGTATGCGTTCCGAGGGCAAGCTATATTTCGTATGCGTTTGCCGAATTTGCCAAGGACATAAAAACCGATATGGCGGCAGACATTTTTTATAAGGAAACCAATTCTTGGCGCACAATTAACAATATAACAAACGGTGAATGTGATTTGGGCATCGTCCGTTTTAAGGAGACATATCTTAAGTATTTTAAATCGATGTTTGAGGAAAAGCATTTAATCGCGGAGCTGATAACCGATTTTAAATATAAGCTTTTGATTTCCGAAAACCACCCGTTGGCAAAAAAAGAAACAATTTCCTGCAAGGATCTTGAGCCTTATATTGAAATTACGCACGCCGACCCGTATGTGCCGTCGCTGCCTTTTGCGGAAGTGAAAAAAGAAGAA
>DKDS01000047.1:5466-5610 GCA_002451855.1 Ruminococcaceae bacterium UBA6842
TCGCTGCCGCTTCCCGATGTAAAAAAGGAAGAGCTTTCAAAGCACGTTGATAAGCATATATATATTTTTGAAAGAGGAAGCCAGTTCAGACTGCTTGAAACGGTACCGTCCACATTTATGTGGGTATCGCCGGTACCCGAAGAC
>DKDS01000035.1:0-1867 GCA_002451855.1 Ruminococcaceae bacterium UBA6842
GCCTGCTCCCTCGCAGTCGGATGCGGTTATAAGCGGAGTATGGATATATACAAAATGTCTGCTTTGGAAAAATTCGTGAATTGAAGCGGACACTACCGAACGCACCCTGAAAACCGCGTTAAAGGTGTTTGTTCTGACCCTTAAATGCGGTATTGTGCGCAGATATTCAAGCGTGTGGCGCTTTTTCTGAAGCGGATACTCGGCAGGACAAAGGCCTAAAACGGAGATTTCCTTTGCGTTTATTTCAACCGAATCGGCGGCAACTGCCGATTTAACGACGGTTCCGACCACCTTAATCGAGGTTCCGAGCTTCATAAATTCCGAAATATCGTCAAAATCGGCTTTATTTATTACAATCTGCAAATGCTTAAGCGAGGTTCCGTCGTTCATTTCAATGAACGCCATATTTTTCGAATCCCTTGAGGTGCGTACCCAACCGCAAACCACGGCGTCCGTACCTACAAGCGACTTATTACCAAAAATTTCAATAATGTCGGTGTGTTTCATAAATCACTGCTCCTTTAAAAATAAAAATGCGCCTATTTATCCTAAAGCATTAGGACGAATAGACGCTATCCGCGGTGCCACCTAATTTACCAAAACGGTCACTTAAACCTGAGCGGTATGATTTAACGCATCACATACGGCTTACCTACTTACTGCGTGTTCGGCTTGCTGCTCCTGAGTGTTATTCGTACCGCGGGACGGCCGGATTCACAGCGCCGCCGGCTCTCTTTGCGTCTTTAAGCAATACTACTTCTCTCAATCATCGCATTTTACAAATAAAGTATACCATTTACGGCATAAAAAGTCAACGATAATCACATATTATTTTCAATAATCTGCCTTATCAGCTCGCCGTCCGTACCCTTAATCGAAGAGAACGGAATAATATCCGTATCGTGCGAGAGACTGCCAAGCTCTTCCCTTATAAGCGAAAGCCTTTGCTCGGTTTCGGTTTTGTTAAGCTTATCCGATTTCGTAAGAATAACCGTGTACGGAATATTCATATGCCGCAAAAATTCAAGCATAGAAATATCAAAATCGGTTGCCGGATGCCGCATATCAATAAGCTGAAAAACCATTCTTATGTCTCTGCCCGAGCGAAAATAATGCTCCATAAGCAGCGACCAACGGCTCTTTTCGGCAAACGGAACCTTTGCGTAGCCGTAGCCCGGTAAATCAACAAGCCTTACGCCGTCAACCTTATAAAAGTTGACGGTAATTGTTTTTCCGGGCTTTGAGCTTACACGCGCGATAGATTTTCTGCCCAAAACACGGTTTATAAGCGAGGATTTTCCGACATTCGAGCGCCCGCAAAAGCAAAATTCGGGCAAATCGGAAATTTCCAGCTGCTCGGGTGTAGCATACGCTTTTTCAAAAACTGCATTGTTATAATTCATACGATTTACCTACTGACTTATTCTGCCCGCACTTATCGGCGACTTTATAACGGGCGGAAAAACAGGATTTTCCTTTTTTTCGCTGTCAGGCTCGGAATAAGCGCAGCGGATTATCTCGTCAACATCGGAAACGGGAACAAAGCGTACATTTTCCTTTACGACGGTATCGACCTCATCCAGATCCGCAATATTATCCTTTGGTATAAATACTGTTTTTATACCGCCGCTGTACGCCGCCATTGATTTTTCACGCAAGCCACCTATCGGCAACACTCTTCCCCTTATCGTTACCTCGCCCGTCATTGCAATATCCTTTTTGACAGGCTTGCCCGTAAGCGCAGAAACAAGCCCTACGGTTATTGTAACGCCGGCAGAGGGTCCGTCCTTTGGAACCGCGGCCTCTGTTGCGTGGATATGAATATCACGGTTTTTATAAAAATCGGAGTCGATACCGAGCCTTGCGC
>DKDS01000035.1:1911-4327 GCA_002451855.1 Ruminococcaceae bacterium UBA6842
GCCATCGCCGATTCTTTCATAACATTACCGAGTGAACCCGTAAGCTCAACCTTGCCCGTGCCGTCCATAACAGCTACTTCAAGCTGCATAATTTCGCCGCCTACGCTCGTCCACGCAAGACCGTTAATTATACCAACACTGTCCTTTTCAAGCAGGGCTTCGGGCTTATAACGCTTGTGACCGAGCATTTTTTCCGCTGTTTGCTCCGTTACCGTTACGGATTTTTGCTCGCCCGACGCAATAAGCCGAGCCGCTTTTCTGCAAAGCGAGGCTATCGCGCGTTCAAGACGGCGCACGCCTGCCTCTCTTGTATAAAAATCAATAAGGCAATAGATAGCCCCGTCCGTAAGCTTAAAATTCTTACCGGTAAGACCGTGGCGTAAAGCTTCCTTTTTAACGAGATGCCTTTTTGCGATATTGAATTTTTCCTCACGGGTATAGCTTGGTACCTCAATTACCTCCATACGGTCAAGCAAAGGTGCCGGAATGGTACTTGCGTCATTGGCGGTAGCTATAAATACCGTTCTGCTTAAATCGTACGGTATCTCAATAAAATTGTCGGTGAATGTACTGTTTTGTTCGGGGTCAAGCACCTCAAGCAAAGCCGAGGACGGATCGCCCTTATAATCGCTTCCGAGCTTGTCTACCTCGTCAAGCAGTATTAACGGATTGCCGCTGCCTGCGTGCTTTACGGCGTCGATAATCTTACCCGGCATGGCGCCTATGTAGGTTTTTCTGTGTCCCCTGATTTCAGCCTCGTCGTGAACTCCGCCGAGGGAAATTCTCGCAAATTTTCTGCCCATACACTCGGAAATTGTTTTACCTATTGAGGTCTTTCCTACACCCGGGGGACCTACAAGACATATTATCTGACCCTTAATATCGGGCGCTAAGGTATATACAGAAAGCATTTCGAGTATTCTTTCCTTAACCTTTTTCATTCCGTAAATGTCACGGTCGAGTATCTTTTCAGCCTTTTTAACATCGGTTAGGGTTTTTGTATCCTTATTCCACGGCAGCTCAAGGCAGGTGTCAAGATAGTTTCTTACAACAGTCCCCTCGTGCGAGCCGCCCGGCATCTTCGCAAGCTTATTTACCTGCAAATGAAGCGCTTCCTTTACAGTATCAT
The DNA here is from genome assembly GCA_002451855.1 of Ruminococcaceae bacterium UBA6842. Lineage (GTDB taxonomy): Bacteria > Bacillota > Clostridia > Oscillospirales > Acutalibacteraceae > UBA737. The sequence goes on from DKDS01000035.1 coordinate 3,041, forward strand.
CGGCTTTAAGCGCCTCAATTTTTGTATGGTAATCGTCAATTTCGTCCGCTGTCTCGTCGCCGTAAAGCTCGTTGCTTATGGCTTTGATTTGCTCTCTTAAATAATACTCGCGCTGATTTTCGTCAATAGCCGCCTTGGTTTTTTCGCCTATGCGCTTATCAATTTCGCCGATTTCCCGTTCCTTATTAAGCATTTCAATAAGAATTTTAGCACGGTGCACGGGGTTTGTCTGTTCAAGCACATATTGCTTATCGTCATAGGGTGCGGGTACGCTTGAAGCAATAAAATCCGCAAGCTTGCCCGCATCGTCAAACGCGGCGACCTGCATTATAATATCGGGCGAAACATTTGAATACACCTCGACATATTTTTCAAACTGAGTTCTTATTCTTCTTACAAGCGACTCCATATAAACAGGACGGTTTTTTACCGGCGTATCCTCGAGCCTTTCAACAGCCGCGGAAAGATAACCGCCGCCCTCGGCAAAAGAATTTTTGTGCTCCGCGCGGTAAACACCCTCTACAAGTATTTTAACCACGGAATCGGATATTTTAAGCACCTGTCTTACCTTTGCGACACAGCCGACTGTGTAAACATCGTCTGGTGTGGGGTCTTCGGTGTAAATTTCCTTTTGCGCGACCGTATAAATAAGGCGGTTATGCTCCATTGCGTATTTAACCGCCGCAACCGATTTTTTCCGTGCCACATCAAACGAAAGCACGGAACCCGGGAACACAACAAGTCCCCTGAGCGGCAAAACCGGCATTATATTCAAGCTGTTTTCAACTGTTACAGACATAATTTCTCCTAAACATTCCAGTTTTCGGCACTGTATACGGCAACCGCGCAAAGCGAGTTTTCATCAAACACAAACAGCACCGAATTTTTATCAAAGCTATACTTTAAAACGGTAGGACTTTGCGAGCCTAAAAGGAAAAAGGTATTGTTTTCATCTGCCGTTTCCTCGGTATAATCAAAGCCCTTAAGTGAATTTGTAACCTCAAGCAACGGTGTACCCGAAGCGAACCCGTAAGCGGTATCAAGCGAAACAATGTAGGAAATTCCCGCTTCCTTATTGTCCTTTACATAGTAATAAAGGAAATCTCCGCTGTCTATACGGACGGTCTTTTCACCCTCAGTCACTTCATAAACCGCGTCCTCGCCCGCTTCTCCCGCTTTTTCGTATTCGGCCGAAAGCTCCGATACTACCGTATCAGCATTGTCGCCGAGCTTGTATTTACATTCGGGTATCTGACCTAAATTCGCATAGTATTCAAGGTCGACCTT
>DKDS01000035.1:4368-6724 GCA_002451855.1 Ruminococcaceae bacterium UBA6842
ACCTTGGCGTCATCCTTGTTTTTCCCCTTACCGCCGCAGGCAGCAAAGGTAAACGCCGTAATTAAGCACAAAAATACAGATAAAAGCTTTTTCATCGAAATTCCCCTTTTAATGCAATTCATTAAGTAGTTCGTCACGCAAATTCCACAGCTTTTCCGAAAGGTCGACATAGTAGGTATGCGGATTTTCAAATCTTGTAACCTCATCCCAAAGCGAATCTACCTGTTCGGCACGGAATTTTGATATTTCCTTAACACTCGGAGATGTATAGACCTGTCTGCCCTTATCAAAGATTTTAACCTGAAGCTTTTTGGCAACAAAATCCGTTACCACTTTGCGCTTCCATGTATGCTCGGGGTCGAAAATTTCATACGGCTCGTCGGAGGAAATTTTCTCGTCGCCCAAGGTTATTACATCCGCAATGGCTTTGCCCGTTGTGCGGTCGTAAAGTCTCCACGGAATTTTAACACCGGGCAGTGTGATTTTAGCCGGATTTTCGCTGATTTTGATTTTCGGGATTATTTCCCCGTTTCTTTCAACAGCGGCAAGCTTGTAAACTCCGCCGAAAACCGCTTCGCTTGAAGCCGTGATAAGTCTCTCGCCCACACCGTAGCTGTCAACCTTTGCGCCTTGGAAGATCATATCCCTGATAAGGTATTCGTCAAGCGAGTTTGAAACGCATATCTTACAGTCGCTGTAGCCTGCGTCGTCAAGCATTTTGCGTGCCTTTTTAGTAATGTAGGTAATATCACCGCTGTCTATTCTGATGCCGAGAGGCCTTTTACCGAGCGGCTTTAACACCTCGTCAAACACCTTTATTGCGTTCGGTATGCCCGATTTCAGCACATTATAAGTATCTACAAGAAGCATACAGCTATCCGGATATTTTTCGGCATACGCTTTAAACGCCGAGTATTCGTCATCGAAAAGCTGTACCCAGCTGTGCGCCATAGTGCCCGACGGCGGAACATCAAAATCCTTTGCGGTAAGCAGGCAGGAGGTGCCTGCACAGCCGCCTATAACCGCGGCTCTTGCACCGTAATATGCGGCGCCGTAGCCGTGAGCGCGGCGTGCGCCGAACTCCATTACAGGTCTGCCGTCGGCGGCTCTTGCGATACGGTTTGCCTTTGTTGCTATAAGCGACTGATGGTTTATCGTAAGCAAAAGCATTGTTTCAAGCATCATAGCCTGCATTGCGGGACCTCTTACCGTTACTATCGGCTCGTGCGGAAAGATAACCGTACCCTCGGGCATTGCCCAGACATCACAGGTGAATTTAAAATCCTTAAGATAGTCTATAAAATCATCGGAAAATAATTTTAAACCCCTTAAATAAGCGATATCGTCGTCCGAAAACTCCAGATTGTTCATATACTCAATAAGCTGTTCTATTCCTGCCATAACGGCATAGCCGCCGTCATCGGGCACGCGGCGGAAGAACATATCGAAATAAGTTATTTCATTACGCCTGTCGCTGTCAAAAATGCCGTTTGACATCGTAAGCTCGTAAAGGTCCATAATCATTGTAAGATTTTTAGCTGTATTGTTATTCATTGCAAAATATCTCCGTTACATTTTTTCGGGAGCTGTGACCTTAATAAGGTCAAGCACATTTTTTATTACGGTTCTTGTGCTTTCGCAAAGGTTAAGGCGCGCCTGCATAAGCGGCTCGTCAATCCCCTTTACACGGCAGGAGGCATAGAACTTATGGAATTTGGTTGCAAGCTCGCAGACATAGTGCGTTATCCTTGCGGGATCGTAATCCTTTGCGCTTGCGATAATTTCGTCTGTAAGCGAGGCTATGTGCAGTATAAGCTCTCGTTCCTCCGCGGTGTTTAAAAGCTTTAATTCGTCCGAAGTACAACGGCGCAGCTCCACGCCCTCCGCCTTTAAGTTGCGGAAAATACTGCAAATTCTCGCATATGCGTACTGAACATAATAAACGGGGTTTGAATTTGATTCGTTGACCGCCAGGTCAAGGTCGAAATCAAAATGGCTGTTAGGCTCACGCAGGTTAAAGAAAAATCTTGCGGCGTCTATCGGCACCTCGTCAAGAAGCGTTACAAGTGTTATCGCCTTGCCCGAGCGCTTTGAAGCCTTTATTACCTCGCCGTCGCGAACAAGACGGACCATTTGCATAAGCACAGCGTCAAGCCTGTCCGCTGGAACACCGAGAGCGGTAAGCGCCGCCTTAAGTCGCGGCACATAGCCGTGATGGTCCGCACCCAGCACATCTATTGCCTTATCGAATTTACGCACGACAAGCTTATTGTAATGATAAGCAATATCGGGTACCACATATGTCGGAACACCGTTTGCGCGCACAAGCACAAAATCCTTGTCACAGCCGAAATCG
>DKDS01000074.1 GCA_002451855.1 Ruminococcaceae bacterium UBA6842
CCGCGTCCAGTTCAACAGCGCCATCGGCCCCTACAAGGGCGGCCTGCGCTTCCATGCGTCTGTCAACCTAAGCATACTAAAGTTCCTGGGCTTCGAGCAGACCTTCAAAAACGCCCTGACGACCCTGCCCATGGGCGGCGGCAAGGGCGGTTCCGATTTCGACCCGAAGGGCAAATCCGACGGTGAGATTATGCGCTTCTGCCAGAGCTTTATGACAGAGCTTTCAAAGCATATCGGCGCAGATACGGATGTTCCTGCCGGCGATATAGGCACAGGTGCCAGAGAAATCGGCTATATGTTCGGTCAGTATAAGAGACTTCGTAACGAGTTTACCGGCGTTCTCACCGGCAAGGGTCTTACATACGGCGGCTCGCTCGCGCGTACCGAGGCTACCGGCTACGGACTTTGCTACTACACCGAAGAAATGCTTAAGAGTATGAAGAACGATTCCTTTAAGGGTAAGACCGTTGTTGTTTCGGGTTCGGGCAATGTTGCGATTTACGCTACCGAAAAGGCAACTCAGCTCGGCGGTAAGGTTGTAGCGCTTTCGGACTCAAACGGTTATGTTTACGACCCGAACGGCATAAAGCTTGATGTTGTAAAGCAAATCAAAGAGGTTGAAAGAGGCCGTATCAAGGAATATGCCGAGCGTGTAAGCGGCGCTGAGTATCACGAGGGCTGCAGCGGTATATGGACTATTAAGTGCGATATTGCTCTTCCGTGCGCCACACAGAATGAAATCGATGAAAAATCCGCCGAAACACTTGTTAAAAACGGCGTTATGGCAGTAGCCGAGGGCGCAAATATGCCTTCAACTCTTGAGGCTATCGCGGTATTCCAGAAGGCAGGCATCCTTTTCGGACCTGCTAAGGCTGCCAATGCGGGCGGCGTTGCTACATCAGCTCTCGAAATGAGCCAGAACTCAATGAGATACAGCTGGACATTCGACGAGGTTGACGCAAAGCTTAAGGATATAATGGTTAATATATTCCATAATTCTTATGACGCCGCAAAGAAGTACGGTTTAGAGGGCGACCTTCTTGCAGGCGCAAACATTGCGGGCTTTGAAAAGGTTGCAAACGCTATGCTGGCACAGGGTATAGCTTACTGATAACAACATATAATAAGCTTTACGGCGCCGTCTCCATTTTCGGGGCGGCGCTTTTTAATTGTATTTGACTTTTGGGACACTCGGTGTTAGACTTAATTTATAAACAATGTACAGGATAAAACTCGGAGGAAATAAATGAAAGCACTTATACTTTCCTGCGGAACGGGCGGCGGTCATAACGCGGCGGGAAACGCCGTTAAGGAAGCGCTTGAAAGACGGGGACATACCGTTAAAATGCTGAACCCTTATGACCTTAAAAGCAAAAAGACTTCGCATTTTATAGATAAAGCGTATATTAAAACGGTGCGTGTGTCGCCCAAGCTTTTCGGCGCGGTATATTCACTCGGAAACGCATACAGAAAACTTCCGTTTCGTTCTCCCGTTTATTTTGCAAATGCCGGTATGGTAAAAAGGCTTAACGCTCTTTTCGAAAAGGAAAAGCCCGACATAGTGTTTATGCCGCATATTTTTCCGGCGGAGATTATTACCAATATGAAAAATAGGGGTATGAAAACCCCTAAAACGGTTTTTATCGCTACGGACTATACCTGTATACCGTTTACCGAAGAAGCGGATTGCGACGCCTATATAATACCGTCGGACAAGCTTATACCCGAGTTTAAGTCATATAAGCTTCCCGATGATAAAATATATCCGCTCGGTATTCCGGTATCGCAGAGGTTTTCGTCACCGCCGACAAGGGAGGAAGCCGCCCGTATTTTGGGGCTTGACAGTAACAAACGCTATATTTTAGTGTCGGGCGGAAGCATGGGCGCCGGCAAATTGGTTTGGGCAATTAAGCTGTTGTACGACGCCTTTAAAAATGACGGAAATACAGGGCTTATAGTTATTTGCGGCAGCAACGAATGGCTTTACAAACAGCTTTCCAAACGCTATGCGGATAAGATAACGGCTGTAAAATACACCGATAAAATGGCGGAATATATGAGTATTGCCGATGTTTATGTTACAAAGCCCGGCGGACTTTCCTCTACCGAGGGTGCGGTTTTGGGCGTTCCCATTGTTCACACGCTTTCAATACCGGGATGTGAAACCAAAAATATGCGCTTTTTTGCAAATAACGGTATGAGCGTTCCGGTAAAAAAGCTTTCAAAGGAGCTTTCGTCGGCAACGCTCGGTTTAAGGAACAGAGATAAGGCGGCAAAAATGCTTTCAAATCAGAAAAAATATATCAACGCTTCCGCCGCGGAGGATATATGTAAGCTTGCCGAGGAAATGACGGTATAAAAAGTCCCCTGAGTTTCGGCATACACATAAAATTTTGGCTTTTATGTGTATGTTGATTGTCAGGGGATAAATTATATATTACGATATGATTTTATATTTAAAATTCGGAGTTTCCTTGTGAACATCATCAAAAACTTTTAACATCAATTTGCATTCTTTTTTTAATTCCTCATTCATTGTATAAAAACCATGCAGTTCCACTAAGTATTCTCTGTCTTCGGAGAATACATCCTGCATTAAATCCCAAAGAGCATCCCAATTTTCTCCGTAAAAATCGTGAAACCCAAATTTTTCTTTGAGCATTAAATGAATTTCCCCCAAATATTTGCATTTGGAAAAATCTAATATTATGGGGTTTTCTGTTATTTTTTTTAGGGCATACATATCAAAATTATTATCCATATTTTTTTCCTGTACCATTTCAAAATCTGACATACGCCGAAAAGCTTGGCTTTTTATCAGGGGATAAATTATATATTACGATATGATTTTATATTTAAAATTCGGAGCTTCCTTGTGGACATCATCAAAAACTTCTAACATTAATTTGCATTCATCCTGTAATTCTTTTTTCATGGAATAAAACCCGTGAAGCTCTGCTGAGAAATTTCCCCGTTCATAAAATAAACCGCTTAAACAATCCCAAAGAGCGTCCCAGTTCTCTCCGTAATACTCCGGTAAACCGAATTTCTCTTTAAGCATTAGGTGAATTTCGCCCAAATACTTACATTCGGAAAAATCTAATATAATGGGATTTTCTGTTATTTCATTAAACTTAAAATAATTATTATAGTCCATTTTTCCCCCTATGCCGTTACGATTATTAAATACACCTTATGTTATCATGCGGTCGGACGCCGCTGTTTTAAGGTTATCAAAAAAGCTTTTAAACCCTAATTTTTCGGCTTCCTTATATTAATATAGTAATCCGGCAATTTTCACTTAAAGCCGTTAATTATTTATAAAAAAGCAAATCGGCAAGTCTCTTAAGAAACTTGCCGATTTTTGGCGGAGTAGGAGAGACTCGAACTTTCCAAAAAATCGTCTATAATCCGCTTGAATAAAAGAAAGATTATTTTTCGTGTGAAATTTCGTGTGCATTTTCAGTAAAGAAATCGCTCAATAATTTTGAAAATGCAAGTTCCTCTTGGGTAAATGTTTGTTGATAGATAGAGTGAAGAATCTCAGGACTGTCCCAGCCTCCTATTTTCATTGCATATCTGTCCGGTATGTTTAATAATGCCATAGCCGATGCGGTTGCGTGACGCAAATCGTGAAAACGACAATGAGGCAGGTTGTTTTTTTGTAATATTCTTCTGAACATTGCACCGATAGCTTTTGAATTCTTCTGAACCACATAATCGTTTATATGCGGCTGCGTATTAATTAAATCTTTAATATCCAGCGGCAAGGGTATTTTTCTGTTTCCAGCAACTGACTTAGGGCTTTTTTCATATTCTTCTTTTCCGTAACTTACAATAACATTATCTATGACAATATAATCGTCGTGAACAGCGGACCATTTAAGACCGCATACTTCGGAAACTCTTAAACCCAACCTTAAGGCAAGGGTTACGGGTAACTCTATTTCTGTACCCTTACAGGCTTCTAATATTTTTAACGAAGTCTGCAAATCCGGTGTAGCGTAAATGATTTTTTGTTTCTTAGGTAATGTGACATTTATTGTTTCGTTGGTGGTGTGCTTTATAGTTGACGAAATCAATCCCCAAGCGCTTCGTACACTTTTCGGAGATAGTTTGTAACTCAGTTCGTTGATTTCAGCCTGCAACATATTTTGACTTATGTTTGAGAGCTTTTTTTCTTGCAGTGTGACAAAGTAATTTTTTTTAATTCTTTCGTATGTGGCTATGCTCACGGGTGAAAGAATGTTCCGACGACTGTCAATATATTTTTCTATAGCTTCGCCGAGTGTTAACTGATTAGGCTCGTTGCTATACTTAAATATCTTTTTTTGCCACTCTAAGGCAGAAATTTCAGCTTGTTTTTTGTCGGCGGCCGTAAACGATTTGCGAATTGTTTTTCCGTCAACCGTAACGCTTGCTTGTACTCTCCAACTGCCGCTCGGTAGCTTTTTAGCTTTAGCCATAATATCACCCACCTTTAATTATTCCCGCTCGTTTTGGCCGAGCGGGACTTTTTAATTTCCAAAACTTACCTGCTGAAATTTAACGCTCTGCACCCTACAATTAAATGGGGTGATTTATATGAATTATAAAGACTACAAAAACACACGGGACCTTGTATGGGAAATATTGATACGGGAGCGGATTGACGAGCTGCCGGTATCGGTAAGCGAGCTTTGCCGTAATATGGGAATACCGATAAGGCTGTACGAAAGTACGGACGGCAATTCGGGTAAAAGCTTGATTTTAAACGGACAACCCGTAATATTTGTCAACAGTGCCGATACGCCCGAACGACAGCGATTTACCGCCGCTCACGAATTGGGGCATATATTACTCGGTCATGTCGGCAAATACAAATTGGTTAATCGGGAGCCGACAGCAGGGGATAACCCGATAGAACAGGCGGCAAATGTTTTTGCTTCCCGTCTGCTTGCTCCGGCGTGCGTGCTTTGGGGTTGCAATATGCGCACAGCGGACGAAATTGCAGTCAACTGCAAAATAAGCAGGCGAGCCGCCGAATACCGTGCGGAGCGTATGGATATTCTTTATAAGCGCAACGCTTTTTTAACCTCGCCGCTTGAATGTGAAGTATACGAAAATTTCAAGCTGTACATAGAAACGCACAAGCTATAATTTAACTGTCCGCCGATAGGTGATTTTTTATTTGAGTCACTTCATCGGCGTTTTTTTAAATTACTTTATAAATTCCAATCTTGACCCTAAATACAACATATTAAATGCGGTTCATTGCATATATCGTTTTAATGCTTCTGTAAGTTCATCCTTATAATTCTTTATGTCATATACATTTTTTATGTCGTGGCGTATCGACTTCTTATCTTTATCCGGTATAAGTATATACTTCAAAGTATCGGTAAATACGAAACGACACAACCATTTATTTCTGTTATCTTTATAAAGAACGCTCATATACGATTCGGTATCTCGGTAGAATATATCACTCATAGGCGCAGTATCTTTTAAAATATTCTTTACGATAAAATAACCCTCGAGTTCTTCGTCGGTAGTAACAATGTTCTTCTCGCGTTTTTGATCTTCGGGAGCAGCTTCCTCGGTTTCTTCCGATATGTCATTTTTATCCAAAACAGTTTTGATTTTATCGTTCATTGTTTCCGTAATGCATTGATTAAGCGATTTTTTGAGTATGGGGCGGAATTTGTCGATAACATTCTGTGTTTTTACGCCCGAATATATATCATTCAAAAACAATTTTGTAAAATCGTCAGAGGGATTTTGTAATTGCTCTAAAAATAGATTTTTAAAAGCATTGACATATTTGAGTTCAGATGCTATATCGAATATCGCGTCTATATCAAAAGACGATTTGCAGAATTTCTTTAATTCGGCAACCTGTGGTTCTTTAACATCTAATATGTCGATAGTCAAAAACGGTTTTTCATCCATTTTGTTAGGCTCTTCAAGGTCGGTATAAAAATTATATATCTGACCGTTTGTAAGTATTGCAAATTTAGCCTTACTGGTCCCAAAATATCTGAACAACTGAGAATCGTGTTTTTGAAGTTTTTCGCCTATCCATTTAGCTTCAATTAAAATAATCGGTGCGCCATCTTTTAAAATTGCATAGTCAACCTTTTCACCCTTTTTAATTCCCACATCAGCCGTAAATTCGGGACAAAATTCATTGGGGTTAAAAACATCATAACCGAGCATAGCAAAGAATGGCATAATTACAGAAGTCTTTGTTGCTTCTTCGGTTTGTATTCCGTCCTTAATTGTTTCAACACGCTTTGAAAATTGTTTTAATTCATCGATAAAGTCCATTTTTTCAAACTCCTTAAAATTATTTTAATTATCCCCTGATAAATAATTACATTGATATTGCGGTAAGTATAAGCACGATAATTGCCAGCACTGCTAAAATCGGAATTAAGCATCCGGTTGTCATAGCCGCTCCGGCTTTGCGTTGCCTACCTGACTTGGTAGTAGGAACTCCGGTCGCCCGCGAAAGATTACTTTTTGCTTTTGAAATTCCTGTTGCTCTCTTCCAAGAATATCCGCCTCGATTAGACATAATAACTCCCAAAAATTTAATTTTTGTTTTTTACAAATCCGTAGCTTCGGGCAACGCATCTATCATCTTTTTAAATAATTCTAATTGTTCGTCGGTAAGGGCACGCTCCTCATATGAGCCGTCCCTGCCGGCGATTTTTATTATATTTATGTGTTCCGATTTCGGCATTTTAATTGCTTCCGTTGCTGTAATATCGGTTGTAGAAACAAGTTCTCGCACATCAACACCAAAGTATTGCGCTATTTTGACGAGCGTTTTACTTTGTGGTGTAAATCCTGATTTTTTCCATTTGCTAACACTTGTTCTATCAAATCCAATTTCATTTGCAGCCTTGTTAGGTGTAATTCCCTTTTGCGCACACAATGCGATGAACTTATCATAAAACACAAAAATCACCCCATAAATTGTAAAAAACGCCGAAGTTGAATAAATTCAACACATTTGAGTTGACTTGTTGACTTTGTTCTGCTATAATGCAAATATGACGAACAAGTTCAACACGAACTGTAAGTGCTGAATTGCTATTTGTTTTTTACATATCGTTCTATGCGCAATTATAACACCGTTGTTGAACATTGTCAACATTAATTTAAAAAGGAGGTTTTATGTTGAGCGATTGGATAGCTGATGCGGTCGGAAAAGCTTTTGCAAACAATATAACTCACAAAGAAATTGCAGCAAAAGCCGGATATAATCCGCGATATTTATCTGCAATACTTAATCAGAAACGGAACCCTATTAACGCCGAAACCCGAATTATGACCGCCATAGACGATATAATCCGGGAGCGGAAAAGCATTAACCCGTAATTCAAAAGAACAAAATCAAGGAGGCGAAAATATGCTTAAGGCGGAATTAGAAGTAGTAATAAGAACTGAAGAGGAACGGCAAATACCGAGGCAAACGGTAATAAGGTATTTTACAACAGACGGCAGACTGATATGCGAAAAAATCGTCGGTGAGATTCAGAAAGCGCTTTCGGAGGACGAATTCCCGTCTGCGACTGATTTTATACGATAATTTGTTTTCCGACAGTAATCGGCAAAGGCAATAAAACTTCCAGTTTTGGGTTCACGCTTACTTCTTCTGACCAATAGGAAAAAGCATGTTTAAAATTTATTGACGGCGAAAAACCTTGATACATATTTTGAAAATTAAAACAAAGTCCGCCGCCCAAAAAACTTGCATCGAAAACTGGGAATTCGTCTATAGTCGCGATTTCAAAAATACGATACCGGTTGTTAGTAAGTTCAGGCCATTGATTTATTTCATCGAGCTTTTTCAAAGCAAACAGCGAAGTATAGCGCGACGGCATTGAAGGAAAAAATATTTTACGAACAAGCTCGAAAGCATATTCAGCAAAGTATATTGAATTTTGATTATTGCTTGTAGCAATATTTTGAACTAAAGGCAATCCTGTATTAAAAAAGTATACATTATCGTTTAAATAATGTGTTCCGTGAGCCGACACTCCGTCAGGAAATAACTTTTGAATAAGCAGTTTTCCGCTGTCGTTATTGGGTGTAAATTCCTTGTTGAGGCTTATGGTTTGACCTTCAGATAAAGAATTGCTCCGATCGATATGATAGTATTTCATAATTTAACACTTCCTCGGTTGAATTATAGCACAAAAATATATGAAATGAAAGGACGGTGAAAATATGCCTAAAGCATACCTAACACTTGAAGAAAAACGGAGAGCGGAAATGGAAAAGGAGTTCAGAAAGCAAGAGCGTCAGTTGCGAGCCGTTATTCAGGAAAAGTGGCAGGAAAACAAATTTAAGGATCTCGAATTTAAAGAAAAGGCACAGGTAGGAATTAATACTGTAACTAAATTTAAAAAGCACCCGTTCACGCTTGAATGCGAGAACCTTATAAAATGTTGCGTTGCGGCAGGAATTGTTTTAGGGGGAGTTAATGATGAATGACATAAAAAGAACTACCCCCGGAATGCTGACTTCCAAGGGTAGTCCCAATTCAATTAAGAACGCAACAAAATAATCAACTTATCTTGCACAATTATTTTAACACAAATTTTAACAAAAGTCAAGGATTGAAAGGAAAGACATAACATTATGGTGAGTATGGAGCGCATGCACAAAAGCGCATTTTGCAGAAGAGAATTGACGGCGCTTTTAAAAGCTGTCGACCGTGATATTGAAAAGGCAGAATATGAACTGTGCGACAACGGCGAGGAGTATGTGCATATTCTTTATGCTACAACAGGCGGACAAACAACCGTTTGTGTAACAGCGGACAGCTTGCTTGCCTTGACGCGCGATGTTTTAAAAAAATTAGATTGAATAAAAAGGAGAAACGAATATGTTTTTAGACGAAACAGCGGCAAAACTGCTTGTTACACTAATAATCGCAATGGCACTGGTATTATTCGGAGTGATAGGGCTGTGTTATGGGATAGGATGTGAATTTAAGGACATCAACCGTGAAAACAAGGCCCTCCGCCAATACATAGCGCACAACAGATCTGACGGCGAACAGGAGCACGCTACATACAAGGCGGAATTTGACCGCCGCATGAAGCAAAACACCGCCGACCCGGCAAGACACGAAAGGAACGACATATGAAATTTGCAGTGAATAGAACTGATTTTATAAAAGCACTGGAGCCGACCGTTAAAGTAGCTTCGGGCAAGCAAATGGCGATACTGGGAAATGTTTTGCTTACAGCCGTGAGCGGAAAAATTAAGCTTTGCGGATACAATCTATCTGTTGCAGTTTTTACATCTGTATCGGTTGCAATAGACGAGCAGGGCGCAGCTTGCGTGGACGGACAGGCTATAGCGGCGTTTCTACAAAAATGCAGCGAACCTAATGTCATTGTCGATACGGAAGACGGGAAAATAAACATTAAGTGCGGAAAGGCAAAAACAAGCCTGCTATATGCTGATGCCGAGGATTATCCGTCGGTAGAGCCTATATCAGATAACACAACCGCAATAACACTTGAGACAAGCGAGCTGTTCGACGCAGTGAAAATTGCAGGCTATGCCGCAGCAGATATTTGCTCTCGCAAAGTGCTTGAATGTATAAACATATCTATAGATAAAAGCGGTATAAAGATTATGTCCTGCGACGGGTACCGTGCGGCAGTATATATTCGGAAATCAGATAATGAGGTTACAGAACGAAAAAGCTTCGGAATATTTAAAAATGATATTAAGACTGTTATGTCAATTATATCAAGTAATGAAATAACACTAAAATACACAGACAAACAGCTTGAATTTAATGGTGAGGGCATTACTGTAAGAACTAATCTGTCAGCCGATCAGTATCCTGAAATTGTTCAGCGTGTCAAAACGAACATAGATGCCGCATGTCAACACATTATAACTGACTCTGTAAAGCTCAGAGAAACACTTTTAAAAATTTTAGCATTGCCGCATTCAACAGGCGATGTTCCGCTCAGAATTGATGTGTCATCTGACAGAATGTCATTTCTATATAATTTTGGGAACGGCATATTTACAGATGAAATAGATTGCAAGCTTGACGGTGAACCTTTTACTGTAGGCGTTAAAACTGCATTTCTTTTGGACATGCTTAAATCTGTTCGCGGAGAAATAACCGTCAACTGTAACGGCGCCTGCGGTGCGCTTACAATTTCGCAGGAAAACATATCCCAAATGATAATGCCTATGAGGTTAAGAAAATGACATATGAAGATTTTTTAAATTCAAAGGTTTGCGTTGCTCCCGAAAGTGGATTTGAGGTTTCGACAAGCGAAATCAGTCACGCCCTTAAACCTCATCAGCGTGATGCTGTAATATGGGCGCTCAAAGGCGGCAGGCGTGCATTGTTTGAGTCTTTTGGTCTCGGCAAGACTGTTCAGGAGCTTGAATTTTGCCGACAGGTTATAAAACATGAAGGCGGACGGGCTTTAATTATTTTACCTCTCGGCGTTAAGCAGGAATTTGTGCGAGATGCGGTAGAGCTCCTCGGGATGAAAAAACCCGAATACATACGCAATATGCAAGAAGCCGCAAGCTCCGAAAGTGAGATACTTCTCACCAATTACGAAAGAGTGCGTGACGGCAATATTGACCCGAAAGAGTTCAGCGCCGTGTGCCTTGACGAAGCTTCAGTTCTCCGGTCTTTTGGAAGCAAAACATATCAAACATTTTTACCGAAATTCAGAGGAATTAAATACAAGCTTGTTGCAACCGCAACGCCGGACCCGAACAAATACAAGGAGATAATACATTACGCCGGTTATCTTGAAGTGATGGACACCGGGCAAGGCTTGACAAGATTTTTTAAAAGAGACAGCACGAAAGCAAACAATCTTACGCTATATCCGCATAAAGAAGAGGAGTTTTGGTTGTGGGTGTCTTCTTGGGCATTGTTTTTATCTTCCCCGGCAGATTTAGGATATGATGCAACAGGCTATGACCTGCCGCCTATGAAGATAAATTACCACAAGCTGTCGGCGCCGGCGGAAAATGCAGTCGACCGCAAAACCGGACAGATTAAATTTATAAACGATGCCGCCGAAGGTTTAACGGAAGCCGCAAGAGAAAAAAGAGAAAGTATTGAGGAGCGTATTGCAAAAGCAAAAGAAATTGTAGAAGCTTCACCGAATGATAATTTTATACTTTGGCATGATCTCGAAGCGGAAAGGCATGAAATCAAACGGCAAATGCCTGAAACAGTAGAGATATACGGCTCACAGGATTTAGATTTAAGAGAGCAAAGGACAATAGACTTCTCCGAAGGTAAAATACGGCTTTTCGCTACGAAAAAGGAAATATCCGGTAGCGGATGCAATTTCCAGCGTTATTGCCACAGGGCGATATTTTGCGGTATAGACTACAAGTTCAATGATTTTATACAGGCAATACACCGCATATATCGGTTTTTGCAAACAGCTGAGGTTGTTATAGATATTATATACACCGAAAGTGAACAATCGGTGCTGGATGAGCTGCTTGCAAAGTGGGAACGGTACAAACATCAAGCCGCAAAAATGCAGGCTATTGTAAAAGAATACGGCCTTGGTAACAGGCAAATAATCGCTCAAATGGAGCGGAGCATAGGAGTGAGGCGTACGGAAGTAAAGGGAAAGAATTTTACAGCGGTATTAAATGACTGCTGTGAAGAAACAAAAAACATGTTGTCGGATTCAGTAGATTTAATACATACATCCATTCCGTTTTCAAATCATTATGAATACACACCTTCATATAACGATTTCGGTCACAACGATAATAATGAGCGCTTTTTTGAACAAATGGACTTTTTAACACCGCAGCTTTTAAGAATATTAAAGCCCGGAAGAATTGCCGCAATACATGTTAAGGACAGAATACTGTTCGGCAATGCAACCGGCGACGGTATGCCGACGCTCGACCCGTTTTCGGATATGACAGTTATGCATTTTATGAAACACGGATTTCGGTATATGGGGCGCATTGTAGTTCTTACCGATGTTGTAAGAGAAAACAATCAGACTTACCGCCTCGGGTGGTCTGAACAGTGCAAGGACGGCTCAAAGATGGGCGTTGGTTGCCCTGAATATGTATTGATTTTCCGAAAGCTGCCGACCGATACTACTAAAGCATATGCGGACAAGCCTGTGAGCAAGTCGAAAGACGAATATACAAGAGCGCAATGGCAACTTGACGCGAACGCCTTCTACCGTTCAAGCGGCGATAGGTTTATGAGCAAGGAAGAAATTAAAAATCTTTCGATTTCTCAGCTACAAAAAGCCTATAAGAAGTTCTCTGTCTCTCATGTATATGATTACGAAGAACATGTTGAGCAGGCAAAACAGCTTGATAAGGAAGGCAGGCTGCCGGCTACTTTTGCGCTTATGCCGCCTGCGTCATGGTCGGACAAGGTGTGGGATGATATAAACCGAATGAAAACCCTTAATACAACACAGTCACACCGTCAGCAGGTACTGCATGTTTGTCCATTGCAAATTGATATAGTCGAGCGAATTATTAACCGCTATTCCAACCCGGGTGAGCTTGTGCTTGACCCATTCGGCGGACTTATGACCGTACCGCTTACTGCAATAAAGCTCGGTCGAAAAGGATACGGCGTAGAGTTGAATCCCGATTATTTCCGCGATGGTGTCGGGTATTTAAAGCAATACGAGGAAACCGATGAGCAGCTGACTATGTTTGATTTCGGCATAGAAGAAGGAGCGTAATAATATGAACGATTTACTTATACACAATGTGGAAGAAAAACTGAAAAAAGAATTTAAATCCGAAGACCCAAACGATCCCGCAACAATGATACAAAAAAAGGTTTGCGAAGCACTTATTTGTTTTTGCAAACAAAGCAAAAACCTTGCAGAGCAGATAATATCTTCGGATAAAAAGTTTTATGATTGCTGTAAAGAAATACTCAAAGATACAAAATCAGCTCGGTATATATCGGATTTTGACGCGTATGACCGCGCTGTAAAATTTTACTGCCCGTCCGCAATTATAGAGTTCAAGATGAACATAAAATCCGAAAACACTGACGGAACGGAAAGTATTTCATTGCTTGATTTACTGGGGTGAGCGGAATGTTGGCGTATAAAGCTTTCGGTAAAGGGCTCATTTGCAGAGGATATAAATTTAAGGCAGGAATAACATCAACAACCGAAGAGGCTAACTGTGTAAGAAACGGTTTTCACGCTGCCGAAGATCCGTTAGATATGTTTACATACTATCCGAATACAGAAACCTCGGAATACTGGATTGTAAAGCTTGGCGGTGATATGCACGAAGACGGCAGTGACAGTAAGATTGCTTGTACGGAGCTTACGCCCGTCAGAAGGCTAAAGCCCGAAGAGATTGCCGCCGCCGCATTACTGTATATAAAAAAACACCCGCAGCGCACACATCGAAAAGAGTTTTCGTGTAAATGGTTTAAAGCGGCATATGGCAGCAGTCCCGAACTCAGCGGCAATAAAGGTCAATTTCTTGCTTTTGCAGTTAAGTACAAAAGCGATACCGAATTAAGCATATTCCGAGTTGACGGGCGGAAATACAAAGATGGAGTTTTATATAACGCCTATGGGGAAGAAGTGTGTAAAAATGAATGAACAAAACGAATTTAAAGATATGCCGCCGCTTTCGGATGAAGCGCGCGAATATATGGAGAAAGACTTCCGTCCTTATCTTATATATGAATCGGTTGAAGGCGCCGGCAAGACAAAAAGATTTACCTGTACGGCCTGCGGCAAAGCCTTTAAAAACGGCAGCGCCGTGAAAGAAAGAACCATAACACCTGAAATGCGTTCATTATGGTCCGTGAAACATAAAGAAGCATACAAATGCCCGTACTGCGGTGTCGAAGCTACAGCGATAAATTCCCGAATATTGAGCACTCGAAATCTTGATGAGGAAAAATGCACCTGTGTTTTTCTTAAAAACGGCCGTGACGATGTGTGGATAAGGTGCTTTATCCGTTCCAGAACTTACGAAGGCACAAAGTATACTTACGGTTTTCGGGAATGGATGAGATACCATTTGCGCCCCGGCAAAGCGGAATTTTGGGAGTTGTATAGCGGTGGATGGAACAAAGGAAATTTCAGAGAAGCTTTTACTTGGAACTTTGGGTTTAATCACGAAAGTCATGATTACGAAGTTTACGGTGACAATTTTACGCTTGAAGATACTTTTTTGAAATATCACTCGTTTAAATATTACGAAGGAGTTTATGCCGCAAATTTGCCGGCAATTAAATATTTGTGCTGGTATGCCATACATCCGCAAATAGAAATGCTTTCAAAGCTCGGATTATTTGATGTATTAAACGAAATGATATTCAGAAACACGGACGATAAATCGATTTTAAATTGGCAAGCAAAAAAGCCGTGGGAGCTTTTCGGACTGCCGAAGCAGCTTTACGATATTTGGCGAAGTGAGTATTACGGTGAGATGGATGTATTAAAGATTTTCAAGGCGCTCCGCGGTACCTCGGCAAAAGATTTCATGTTATCAGCTGATGTATTAAAACATACCGGGCAGAGATTAAAGGAAGCTAAGAAACTAATATCGCTGTCACGCAAATTAAATTTCAATGTAAAAGACGCAATTAAATATTGTGTAAAGAGCGGCGAACGCCTCGCCAAAAAGAAAAATACCCGTTATTTTCGAGACTATACACGGGAAGCGTTTGAAATGTGGCTCGATTATCTTGATATGGCTAAATTGGCAGGAAGCATTAAAACGGTTTCGGTATTTCCGTCAAATCTTAAAGCCGCACATGACAGTTTTTTAATCGCCGCAAATTATGCGAGAGAAAAAAAGAATTTAGAAAAGCTAAAGCGCGAAGCTGTTGCGACCGCTGCGCCGATAATCAAAAAATTCCCGAAAGTAGAAAAAATCTATAAAGGCATTAAAAATAAGTATTCGTACTCAAACGACAAATACACAATTATAGTGCCTGACGGGATTACGGATATAGTGCTCGACGGTATGCTGCTCGGTCACTGCACCTATCGGACGGATAGATATTACGACCGCATAAGCACAAACGAATCATATATAGTTTTTCTTCGCAAGACCTCCGACACAGAAATGCCGTGGTATACGCTTGAAATAGAACCGGGCGGAACTATAAGGCAAAAGCGCACAACCGGAGATAATCAGTTTGACGATCTCGACGAGGCAATGCCTTTTTTACTTGAATGGCAGAGTGTCGTTGCGGGTAGGTTAAACAAATCCGACCGCATTAAAGCTCAAAAATCCAAAGTATTGCGCATCGAAGGTTTTGAAGAATTGCGCCGGACAAAGAAAAAAATCAATTACGGAGAATTGCAAGGTACATTGCTTGTGGAGGCTTTGGAAAAAGACCTTATGGAAGCAGAAAAATTAGCTTAAAGGAGAACACATTATGAACGAAATAGCAAAAACAAATAAAGACAAAGCTTACGAGCTTAACAGCAGGATATTAGCCTGCGCCAATGCGGCGTATGCGAGCCTTATGGAATCAGCAAAGCTTTTAAAGGAAATGAGAGACACAAAGCTGTATATCGAAATGGGCTACGAAAATTTTGAAGATTATACCGTAGCCGAGCTTGGCATCCACGAAAGGCAGGCATATACATATATAAAGCCTTATGAGGAATTAGGCGAGCGTTTTTTGCAGTCAAATGCAAATCTTGGCATAACAAAGCTTGCCCTTATAGCTCAACTGCCGTCCATTGACCGCGACGAATTTGTCGAGAACAACAATCTTGCCGGTATGACCGTCGAGCAGGTGAGGCAGCTTGTTAAGGATAACGACGCCAAAGGCGAGCAGTTGGATATGCTTGCCGACGAGCGCGACGCCGCCAAAGAGGAACGCGACGAAGCATTGCAGGACGCCGAAAAAGCTGAAAAACGAATAGCCGAGCTTGAAAAGGAACTCGAAGCAGAGAAAAACAAGCTGGTGCCCGTAGCTGTGAGCGAACCCGATCCTGCCGAGATAGAAAAGATAAAGGATGAAGCCATAGCAAAGGCAAAAAAGACGGCGGATAAAGAATTAAAGGCCGCAAAAAAAGAACTTGAAGAAAAACATAAAAAAGAGCTTGCCGACGCCGGCGAAAAGGCAAAGGCCGAAACCGAAAAGGCGTTAGCCGAATACAAACAAAAGCTTTCGGATATAGACAGCGAGAAAGCCGAAGCCGTAAAGCGTGCGGAACAGCTTGAAAAGCAGCTTGCGGTTTCCTCATCTGCCGAAACGGTGAAATTCAGTTTTTATTTTGAGGCTTTAAACACCGACTTCAATAAAATAACCGAAAGCCTTAAAAAGCAGGCAGAAGAAAATCCTGAAACTGCCGCAAAGTTTAAAAAGGCTTGTTACAGTGCGCTCGATATTATGAAAAACAATCTTGACAAAATCAGCTTGTAATTAGGCTGCAAAGCTATAAATATAACAGGGGGTAATATCTATGTTAAATTTTACCATCGGGCTTATACTCGGAGTAATATTCGGCTATGGCGTATGGGCAATTTTGGGAGCGAATGGGAAAGGTTAGCGTGGAAGAATGATATACGAAGAAGCACATACATTTCTCGAAGCAAAACAACGAGAGATGACCGGAAACAGGAATCTGTACAATGAAAAAGCAATAAACATAAACGGTTTAGCAATATTAGCACTTGAAAAGCAGATACCGAAAAAGCCAAGAAGCGTTGAACGACAGCTTTTTGAATGCCCGTGTTGTAAACACGATTTAGGTGTTTCAGAAGATGATATTTTCGTTTATGGAATTCCTACACCAATGTATTGTCCTAAATGCGGTCAAGCGTTAGATTGGAGTGATACAGAATGAGCAAATCTTGCAAAGATTGTTTGCATTGCGAAATATGCAAAATTCACGGAATGAAAGTAGAAGATGAAAAGATAAACAAAGAATTTTGCGGTTGTTTCGCTGACCGTTCCGAATGGGTGCATTTACCGTGCAGGGTGGGTGACAAGGTATATCAAACAGACGGAATCAGAATATATGAAAGCACTATCAGAACAATTGAAATAAGTTCTGCAAGGACAGTCTATTTCACAGACAATATAGCGTTTGACGAGAGAGCAATCGGCGACAGCATATTCCTTACCCGTGAAGAAGCAGAGAAAGCAGCGGAGAAAAAGATATGAATAATCACTATAGCGTGTCAATGGTTAGACACTTTCAAAAAGCTGTGGCAGAAATGAACGAGGCGGCAGAACATTATAAACACCGACCGCGAGCGACAAAATGGAGCGCAGATAGATATTATAACTTTAAAAATAAGAGTAAAGGAGCGAGGAAAAAATGAAGCAGTGTGTTTATTTTAAAAAAGTCAAAGGACCATATGCCCTATGTTGCCTCAGAGACGGTAGCCTAAGAAAAAGCTGCCGGTGTCCGCACTTTAAACCGACATTTCTTTATAAATTGTTTAATGGAGGGTGGAAAGGTGAAAAGCGTACTTATAAGCATTAAACCGAAATGGTGTGAGCTGATAGCAAACGGCAAAAAAACAATAGAGGTCAGAAAAACAAGACCGAAATGCGATACGACGTTTAAGTGTTACATTTACTGCACAAAACCAAAAATGATTACAAAATATGTGTTTAGACCCGAAGATTACCCTGAGAATATGCGACCCCAAAAACCTGTTTTTTGCAAACAACCTGATGCAAGTTCACCGTTTTGTAGTGCCGTCAATGGCAACGGTAAGGTTATAGGTGAATTTATTTGTCGCAATATAGACCGACTGGCGGTTTGTGGGTATGACAGTCGTAATATGGAATTACGGCGAGTAGATGATAATTTGACGGCTTATGATTTGGATTGTGATTATCTGAATAAATGCCAATTATCGTTAGATGACCTTAAAAAATACTCAAACGGAAACGGACTGTACGGTTGGCATATATCCGACCTTGTGATTTACGATGAACCGAAAGAGTTGAGCGAGTTTGCGACCTTTTGTGATAAGAATGTAAATCACTGTGCGGATTGCGAACACTATCTTTTCGATAACGACGACCTGAACGGGTACAGGAGATGGTGTGGCGTATATCGTAGAAAACCGCTTACAAGACCCCCTCAATCGTGGTGTTATGTAGAGGAAGTGAGTAACAATGCATAAGTGCTGTGATTGCGGAGAAATTTTTGACGGTGATTTTTGTCCGGAATGTGGAAGCGAGGATTTTGAAAGACTTTGTGTTTCTTGCGGCGATACCGACGCTAATGACGGAATATGTGACATATGTCTTAATCACTATGCAACAGATTATGAACTCCTTGAAAAAGCGAGCGATGAGTGCAAAAGCGAAACTATTTCGGCTCCAGCATTGATTGCAGATGTGCTGTCAGCGGAAAAGGCAAAAATAGAGCTTAAAGCGGTATGCTGTGCGCCGGATGAAAATCATAACATAGCCGCTTGTGACAACGACATTATTCCTGTCCTTGAAAAAGCAATAGACCTTATGAGTGAACAGAAAATATATAAAATTTCCCTCGGCGTTCTGTCGGGGGGTGTTGTGGATATAAAAGCAACCTCATCCGGCAAGATTTCAATTCAACGCAGCGTTGCGCTTAAACAAAAGCGGGAAATTGAGTAATGGATATAAAACAAGCGTTAGTCACTCAAAAACTAAAGCGTCCGGTGATTTTAAGCTGGCCGACACTCGGCGATATTGAATACGAATACATAGAGAGCATACACAGTAGGCTGCCGGAATACGGAATAGAGACGCCGGTCGCAATACTCAAAGACAGATTTGGCAACAGCAGTATTGTCGCAGATATTAAAAACATCAGATTAAAAGAAGTCGGGAGCGACAAAACCGAGCTCCCGAAAGTGTAAAACCGTTTTTGCAGTCAACTGCAATATATACATATATATAATACGCAAAAAGAAAGTCCCTCCCGGCGGCAACCGAGAGGGATAGCAGAGCGATTTTTCCGCCCCAAACCTTACATATATATAATACCACTTCGGGAGCGGAAAAGCAAGGATAAATTCAGAGGGCGGACAAGCCCTATATCGTCCTTGTATGCCATAGTAAAAAGTCAACGATATAAATTCCGCGAGAGCGGATAACAAAGGAGTTTTCGAAAATGAACAATAATCATTCCGAAGTGTGCAAAAAGAGTCATTGTCAAAGTCAGGGTCAGTATCGGGCAGGTTTTGCAGAAAATTTATATTCTGTATTTTCCCAGATTGAGTACACAAGCTTTGATCCCGAGGTCCAACCGTTGGCTTACGAACTTGGAATGATAATTGCTGAAATATATACTTTGCCCGAGAGTTTCAAGGTACGCATAGGCGGTGCGGCGCTGTCGGCCGAGATGGTAAGTGCGGTATATCAAAGGCTCATAAAAGAAAATATCGAATTGGTAATAGAAAAATTCCGCGGCATTGACTACGAAATCAAATACCGCAAGTCATATTTCCGCACAGCCCTTTATAATTCCGCATTTGAATGTGAAAGCTATTGGGACAATCAGGTAAGAAAGGACGGCTTCGTATAATGCAATGTGAGAAAAAGACAATTTCCGGCAATTTACTGGAAGCGGATTTTTACCCGGTATGGGAAAACGGAAACAAAATGCCTACAAGACCTCGCGGTACTAAGCCGTCAAGTGAAGCCCAAAAGAAATATAACAACAATATTGCGATAAAGAATGCGGTCCGTATGATAAACGCAAATTTCATAAACGGAGATTTTCTTATGGTGCTTACCTACAATCAGAACTTCGCTCCGCGGGATTTCGACGGAGCCGCGCGAGATTTGAGCAATTATACAAGGCGCGTAAGGACGAGAATAGCATCCGAAATAAAGCGGATAGAAAAGCAATTAAAGGTCGAGCCGAATAAGAAAGAATTAAAAAAACAGCTTAAAAGATTAAAAAGACCGTTCAAATGGTATTGCACCATAGAGGAGGTTACTTACAAAACCGGCAATAAGCACGGACAGAAAAATTATCATATGCATCTTTTTATGACAGGAAACATAGACCGCGATACCGCAGAAGAAATATGGCATAAGGGTATGCGTGTAAACGCTTTGCGGTTTCAGCCTGAGAATTTCGGTCCCGAAGCTGCCGCTCGGTATATTTCGAAAGACCCGCAGGGAAGAAAGCGGTTTAGGCACTCGAAGAACCTAACAAAGCCGACGACAAAGAAAAAAGTCGGCAGTGTAACGCCCCGAACGGTGGAGCTTATGGCAAAACAAAGAATTGACGACAGAGAATATTGGGAACGCCGATACAAGGGCTATCGCTTCTTGCGGTGTTTTGCCCGATTTAATAAATATAACGGTCACTGGTATGTGACTGCGGTAATGTACAAAGCCGATAAGGACAGCATATTGCCGGATTGGAAAATCGAAGGTGATGATTGGATGGCTGAATCGACTTGACCTGTAATGAAAAATCAAGCAAAGGAGATTGAAATGAAAAAAAGATTTTACACAAAGAAGTGCGCGTCTTGTAAGCTAATATTCAGAACGGAAAACAAAGGCGCAACCGTATGCTCGGCCTGTGAAAAGAAAGGGAAGACGGCGCCGCCTAAAAAGAAAACAAGAATACCGCGCCCGACTTACGGAATATCTACACCGGAATTTTGCTGTGCTCTCGAACGATATAACGCTCGGATGCATACCCGATACACATACGGACAGGCGGTTATGCTCGTAGACGGTGGGTACATATCCCGAAAAGAATTTTTAAAGCTGTAACAGGAGGATAACGATATGACGCTTAAAGAGCTTTCCCAGCTTTATTATTTAAACCGCGAGATAGAAGATTTAACGAACAAAATAGCTGAACTCGAAGCAAAAGCAACCGATACCTCAGTTAAAATTACGGGTATGCCGCGCGGCTCGGGTACAGGTGATAAAATAGGGCGTGCGGTTGAGGAACTTTGTTATTATAAATCAAAGCTTATAAACCGTCTTGCGCAGTGCCGCATAGAGCTTATCCGCCTGAACGATTATATATCTGCCTGTCCGGACAGTCTTACTCGTCAAATACTCACTTACCGTTTTGTAAACGGACTGCCGTGGAATCAGGTTGCGGCAAGTGTGGGCTGTTCAATAACCTGTGAAGCGGCAAAGAAAATTGCTTATAGATATATACGCAATAATTAAAGTTGTCCCCAATGTCCCGAATTTGTTGTTATACTGATATCATAGGATTAAGGACAGGGACTGTGAAGTGTCATATGCTTTTAAAACGTATTTGCCCGGTGTGCGGAAAGGTTATTCCAATAAGTCAATCACGATGTCCGGAGCATCCGAGTCGGCACAAAGACTATGACGATAATGTCAGATATATCAGAGATAAGAAATATCATAGCTTTTATCTGACATCTGCGTGGGAAGCGGTAAAGACATCAGCAATCAACAAAGCCAACGGCATTTGTATTTACACTTTCTTTTTTGAAAAGAAGCTTGCGGCGTGCGAAGAAGTACATCATATCGTGCCGCTTAAAGACGATTGGGAGCGGCGCTTAGATGTT
Organism: Ruminococcaceae bacterium UBA6842; assembly: GCA_002451855.1. GTDB lineage: Bacteria > Bacillota > Clostridia > Oscillospirales > Acutalibacteraceae > UBA737. Next base: position 21,520 of record DKDS01000074.1, read on the forward strand.
GATAATTTAATACCGCTCACACACCGAGTACACATGCAAATAGAAAAAGAGTATCGAGAGGGCGAAAAAGCAAAGGTTCAGGCCCTGCTTTTTGATCTAAAACGGCGTTTTGAAAGCGGAACTCTTGACCGTGGGGGAGAGTAAAAAAGTTTCAAAGGTTTGAGAGGATACCGCCCGCCCTCCTTTTTCGCGCAAAAACTCCCTAAATCACATATGCGAGGTGAAAAGCAAAAAAATGGGACGCTCAGCAAAGCCGGTTGAACTTCTTCNNGAGGGCAAAAAGCACTTAACAAAAGAAGAAATCGAAGAAAGACGCAATGCGGAAATTAAATTCGGCGACAGAAAAATTAAATGCCCGAATTATGTAAAAAAAGATAATATTGCACACGAAAAATGGAAAGAAATCAATAAATTATTTAAAGATTTTGACTTTATTTCTGCCGGTGATTCCGAGCTTATAGCAAAGTATTGTATGACATTTTCGGAGTATATAAAACTCAGAGAATCATATCAAAAGATCGAGGAAATTCACTACGATTGCGAAGCGCTCGACAAGGCTATAGAAGCAGAGCTTAAAAACGAAGACGGAACCTCGGAAAAAATATTCAGTTACAAGGTGAAAAAACAGCTTCGCGATATGATCTCGGTTAACGCGCTTTTGCAAATCGAAAGCGCCATAAACAAAAAAGTTGATATGCTTATGAAAATGGAGGACAGAATGTTTTTGAATCCGATTTCTAAAATAAAAAATATCCCGAAAAAGGCAAAAGAGGAAACGCCATCCGAAAAGTGGGGTAAGTTTGGCGGCGGCATGAGTGGATAGAACCACCAAATACGCCGAATCGGTTGTAAAAGGCACGATTGACCGAAAAACAGGTCACAACGAATATCTATGTTGCAAACGGCATCTTAACGATTTAGAGCGACAAGGTACTTCTGAATTTCCGTATGTTTGGGACGAAAAGAAAGCTTCAACAATGATTGATTTTGCCGAAAATCTGACGCTTGCCGAAGGAAAGCCGAAGCCTTTTAAATGCATGGGCTTTCAAGATTTTATGTTTGGCAGCTGGCAAGGTTGGATTAAGAAGGATTCGCCGTTTCGCCGCTTTAAAACTTCATATACGCAAATGGCGCGACAGAACGGGAAAAGCGTTGGCAACTCCATACCGTCTATGTACTACGGAAATTTTGCTGGTTACCAATACCCGCAAATATACGCAGTTGCCACAAAGGAGGACGAAGCGCGAATTGTGCTCAAAGAGTGTAACAAGTTCATCAATGCCGACAAAGAGCTTTCCGGTACAAAAACGAAGAAAGGCTTTTTTACAATTCAAGACTACCGATCACGAATCCTTTGCAATCTAACGCACGGCGAAATACGGGCGCTTGGCAGAGATACAGATACAATAGACGGTTTTAGACCGTATTTCGGTTCTGTTGATGAATATCATAAACACAAAACCAATCAGATGTATAAGCTTTTAACCGACGGCTGTAAAGACCTTGACGAATACCTTATCTCGGTCATTACAACCGCCGGTTTTGATTTAAATTCCCCATGTAAGGCACTCTACGATTATTGTGTCAACATAATATCGGGCGCTGTTTGCGATGACACCCAATTTGTTTTTATTTGCGATCCCGACAAGGATGACGATATATGGCAGGAAACCACATGGCAAAAAGCAAATCCTTTCTGGACGCCGCGTCGACTTGAGAATCTGAAAGCAGATGCAGTTAAAGCACGCAATATGGGTGGAGACGATTTAAGAAACTTTCAAACAAAATCACTTAATATTTGGGTTCAAGCCACCGATGACCGCTATTTAAATGCGGAAAACTGGGCAAAATGCGGAGACGGCACCTGCCTTGAAGATATGCGCGGTCGGGAGTGTTACTTGGGACTTGACCTTTCCTCGGGCGGTGATTTGACAAGTGGCACTTTGGAGTTTCCGCTGCTTATAGAAAACCGTAAAAAATACTACATCGATTCTCATTCTTTTCTGCCGAAAATGCGACTTGACGAGCATTTAAAATCCGACAATGCTCCATATATCGATTGGGCACAAAGAGGTTTGCTCACGCTTACCGAAGGCGAAAGTGGAGGATATAAACTGGACTACAAATACATCATAGCATATTACCAAAAGCTTATCAAAAAATACGATTTGAAGCTTCTTGCCATAGGCTATGACCCGCATAATGCCGATGCTTTTTTAAGCGACCTTGCGATATTCGGGGTGGATATGGTCGAAATTACGCAATCGGCACGCAATCTCAATGATGCAACGGTAGATTTTGCTCTTGAAGTAGACGGCGGCAACATAATTTACAACAAGTCAAACACTTTACTTACTTGGTCTATGATTAACGCAATAAAGGTCAGCAACTCCTTCGGCGAGATTAAGCTTGACAAAACCCGAAGGGAAAAGAGGATAGATCCCTGCGATGCGACGATTTGCAGTCACAAACTGGCGATTGCTAATGCAAACAGCGTAAATGCCGAAGAGGCTATGAAAGAATATCTCAAGCTTATGGGATGGGATAAAGCGAAAGAAGGTGATTAAATGGGACTTTTTAAAAAGAAATCAGAACAAACATTGACATTGCAACAGCTTGTCGATTTTTTAAACCTAAACGGTGTAGAAAAAAGCGAACTGTCCGAAGCTACATATTTTGCTTGCTTGAAGATCCTTTCCGAATCGGTCGGGAAACTGCCGCTTAAGCTTTTACGGCATACAGAAAAGGGCGGCGTAATAAAAGCTTACAAGCATCATCTCTATAATGTTTTATCAAATAAGCCGAACCCTTATATGACAGCAACTCACTTTTGGTCTACAGTAGAGTACGCGCGTAATCATTACGGAAACGCCTATGTATGGATAACAGGAGCGGGCACCGCTACGGCTCTTTGGTATTTGCCGCCGGAAAGCGTCGAGGTGTGGATCGACGACAGGGGAATATTCGGCGCTGAAAATGCGCTTTGGTATATATATAACTGCGAAAAAAACGGGAAGAGATATAAAATTCCATATGATTCTATAATGCACTTTAAAAGTTCGGCAAGCCTTGACGGCGTGAAAGGTATTGCAGTCAGAGATCAGCTTAACGACACAATAAGCGGCGGTATAAAATCGCAAAAAATGTTAACGGGACTTTTTGAGAATGCTTTCACTGCAAAAGCGGTGGTCCAGTACACCGGGGCATTGAACGACGGCTTAGTACAAAATTTTGCAAAAAACATTGAAGAATATGCGTCCGGAAAGATAGAGGATGTCAGAAGGGTTATTCCGATACCAATAGGGACAACATTAACGCCTCTTAATACAAATCTTGCGGACAATCAATTTATAGAGTTGAAAAAGTATTCCGCATTGCAAATAGCGGCGGCGTTTGGTATAAAGCCTAATCAAATAAACGATTACGAAAAATCAAGCTATGCAAGCGCAGAAGCTCAACAGCTCGCTTTTTATGTTGATACTCTGCTTTATATTTTAAAGCAATATGAAGAAGAAATCAGTAACAAGCTTTTAAGCGAGGAAGATGTTGCAAACGGTTTTTACCCTAAGTTCAATGTTGCGGTCATTCTCCGCGCAGACTTAAAAACTCAAATACAAAGCTTGCGAGATGCGGTGCAGGGAACGCTTTATACTCCTAACGAAGCAAGATCTCTGTTGGATCAGGCGGCTGTTCCGGGCGGTGATGTATTGCTTTGCAACGGTACTATGCTGCCGATTGAAAAAGCGGGAGCGGCATATCAAGATAAAGGAGGTGAATGATGTGAAAAATATGATTACAAAATCCGCAAAAATAAGCGGTATTGAGCTTGACGATGGTGAAATGTCGCTTATAAACAAATATACGCTTGAGCCATTATCATCCGACGAGGTTTTTGCTTTTAAAATAGCAATTTGCGGAAATGAGATTGACAGAGATTTTGAAGTTTTTCCAACCGAAACCTTAAATGCGCTGGCAAAACTGTTTGTCGGAAAGACCGTATTAAAAGACCATCAAATCAAAACGGACAACCAAAAAGCACGAATATATGCGACGGAAGTTGTTGAAGACGGCGGCATTTCAAGCACCGGAGAAAAGTACGCACAGCTTATTGCTCATTGCTATATGCTGAAAAACGAAAGTAATGCCGATTTGATTTCGGATATACGCGCCGGAATAAAAAAGGAAATCTCCGTTAGCTGTGTGATAGGCTCTGCGGTCTGTTCAATTTGCGGAACGGATAACCGTAAGGCTTACTGCAAGTATGTTAACGGTAGGGAATACGACGGCAAGACATGTTATTTCAAGCTGTTATTACCTAAAGACGCTTACGAAGTGTCTTTCGTAGCGGTTCCGGCGCAACCGGACGCAGGAGTTACAAAATCATATATGGACGAGCCGTATAAAGAAGAAAAAAACACTACCGACGAAAACGAAGTGATTGATTGTGATATAGGTATAATCGAAGCCTTCGTGTTTGCGGAAAATCAAAATTGAAAGTTGAGGTAAAATTAAATGAACAAAGAAATGAGAACTCTGCTTACGCAGATAGAACAAAAGGCAAATGAAGCTAAAAGTTTTAGAGAAACCGGAGATGTTGCAAAGGCAAAAGCGGCACTTGACGAAGTGGACGCACTCAAGGAAAAATATGATGTTGAAAAGCGTTTGTTTAAAATTGGCGAATCCAAAGTACCGGATGCGCCCGTTGGCGAAAGTAAAAACGCTAAAACCGACGGCTTTAAGATAATTGCTAAAATGCTTGCCAAAAAGAACCTTAGCGATACAGAAAAAGCTCTTATTACAGGCACCGATGCAACAAACGGTGAGAATAATCTTGTGCCTACCGATGTAAACTACGAAATTCTAGAACTGCGCAAGCAGTATAAATCAGCTAAGAATTTAGTAACGGTAATTCCGACCGATGCCTTAAGCGGCGGATTTAATTTCGAGAGCGGAACTCCAGCAGGTCTTACCGAATTTGACGATGGCGACGAGATAAGCTCAACAGGCGATCCGAGCTTTGTCAGAAAGTCATTTTCTATCAAGCATTTCGGTAAAATAATTCCGGTATCGAACATACTTAACGGCAACGAAAAGGTGGGGCTTAGAGCGTATCTCAACAAATGGTTCGTTAAAAATGCAGTTATTTCAGAAAACGCAAAGATATTCGACGCATTAAAAACTCTCGGTAGCAGCGAAAGCCCGAAATCACTTAAAGGTCTTGCGGCACTTAAAAGCTCTTTGAACAAAGATCTTGACCCGGACGCTCTGATAGGTGCTGTTATCGTAACCAATCAAACTGGGTTTGACCTTATGGACAGCGAGACTGACGCTATGGGCAACCCGTTGTTAAAAGACAGTTACGCCGATCCCACTGTAAAATTGTTTAAAGGGCTGCCTATCGAGGTATTTTCGGATGCTCAGTTGCCAAATGTAAGCGGAAAGGCGCCGGTATTCTATGGTTCGCTTGATGCAGCGTGTTATTTTGTGGAAAGAAATGCCCTTGAATTTGCTGTTTCTGAACATGCAAATTTCACAAAAAATCAAACTGTACTGCGTGTAATTGAAGGATTCGATGTTATTCAGGCAGATAAATCCTCCTACTGCTACGGCTTGTACGAAGCTCCCGCCGAAAAGGTTGTAAAAACCAAGGTGACAAATACGGCGAGCGACCCCGTTAACACCAAGGCTGTATCGGGTTCTTGATATTGAGGTGAAATCCTGTGGTAGAAATTGAATGTGCAAAAAAATATATGCATATCGACCACGACGATGACGACGACATAATAAACAGCTGTTTATTTGCGGCTGACGAATATTTGAAAGGTGCCATAGGAAATAATTACGAGCGAACATCGGAGCGAGCAAATATGCTTGCTCTGATGGTTACAGCCGACCTTTACGACAACCGCAGTACAACCGAACGTGTAAGCGCAAAAACACGGGCAATAGTAGAGAATTTCGCTCAGCAAATGCGCTTGGAACTCAGAGGTAAAGAAAAATGATATATCAGCCCGATATAAATGCCGGAGATTTAAATACGCGAATACGAATACAGTATAAGCTGTCAAAGGGGAGCGGTTCCTTTAAAACTGAAGAATGGGCTGATATCGGCAATAATGCCGCCTCCGACCCGCCGCGCGTTAAATACGCAAAGTGGACCGGAGTTCACGGCTCGGAAGTCTGGGCTGCAGAGTCTGTTCAAGCGGAACGTGCCGCGACGGTTACAATCAGATTTGACAGAAGGGTAAGTGAGAGTTGCAGAATACTGTACAACGGCGTTATTTACAAAATTGTTTCTATGGATGATATCGGCCAAAAACATCAGTGGTTAGAACTAAAGGTCAAAGCGGAGGTGAAAGGATAGTGTCTCGGAAAAAAAGCTGGAAAAAACGCGGCGGTTTCAATAGCTACGGTAAAACGGCACTTTCGGCAGATTTTAGCTTTAAGGGCTTTGAAGGACTCCTTGATAAAATTGAGGAAGCCGGAAAAAGTGTTGAAGATGCCTGTAAAAAAGCTATTGATGCGGCATTGCCGGTAGTCGAGAAATCTATGCTTTCAGGCGCTGAGAGGCACCGTGATACTGGAGATGTTGTAAACGCGATAGAAACGCTTGGTGCTCGCAGCCAAGGGGATTATATATACGGGAAAGTCGGAATTAATCTTGACAAACACCCCGAAGCCTTTGAGGCTGTGTTTCAAGAATACGGTGACGGGCATTCTCCGGAATTTCCGGACCCGTTTGTTCGTCCGGCAACAGAAAATAACAAAAAAGAAATAAGAAGTATAATACGCAAGACTTTAAAAAAAGAGGGTGTATTATGAACTGGATAGACGCTGCTGAAAAAACGCTTATTGCATTTGAGGTGGAAAATCAAGTTCCGTTTAGGCTTGAAAGGTTTGATTGCGAGCTTTCCCAACTGCCTGATGCTTTTATAGTGTATTTTTTAATATCCGATACACCGCTTACTCATTACGATAACCAAGAAACTTCGCACGAAATCAAAATACAGGTTTCTTTATTTTACAGGGATATATCGGCAATAAAAACATTGCCTGATAAAATAATTGATGCATTTACCGCCGCCGGTTTTAAACGCATCGGCAACGGTAGAATACCATACCAAATAAACACGCAACACTACGGATGGCGTTGTGATTTTAATTATTATGAAAAGAGGTAAATTATAATGTCAGAACAAACAAAGGATGTTTACGGGGAACTCATAGGTTGCGACGAAATGCACTATGCAAAGGTAAACGAAGACTCCGCGACAAAATATGAAGCCGCCACTCCGGAATATTTAGCTCCGGCGGCAGAAATTCAAACCAACCCGACCACAAATACATCAAAAAGATATTATGACAACAAGGTACGCTATATAGATGTTACAGAGGGCGACACTGAGGTGAAAATTGTTGTTTCCGGCGTTCCTTGCAGCCTTGCTGCAAAGCTTACAGGAAAAATATACGACGCCACAAACGGTAAATTTTACGATACAGGCGATTTGAGCGCGGCTCCGTATTGCGCCCTTTCGGGTCGCATGTCTCTCGGCAGCGGAGATGAGTACAGATATTTCAGTTATCTGAAAGGCAAATTCGCACTCGGCGGCGAAGTTGCAAAATCAAAGGAAGACGGAATTACCGTAAACACAACCGAACTAACCTATACCGCAGCGGTAACGGTTCATAAGTTTCAGGTAGATACAGATAAGCTTAGCGGAGCAAAGGCTGTTAAAGCGGACACAACAGACGCAAAATTCACCGGAGCTTCGGCTTGGTTCAGCAAAGTTCAGACACCTCCCGAACCCGTTTCAGGACAAAGCACACAATCATCTAAGGCAGTGAGTAAATAATAATAGTTGCTCTCTTGTTTCATCTTGGAGGTACAATTTAAATGTCAACACCTATCGAGCTTCATTTTTATAACAAGAAAAACGAAGTAATTAAGACTTATTCGCAAAACATAATTAAATGGAACTTTTTTAAAAGAGCGGTAAAATTGGGAGACCGAGAATCGATTTCAGCCGATAATCTCGAGATAATTTACGAATTTGTTCGCGATTTTTACGGAAGGCAATTCTCCGTAAAACAACTGAAAAAGTACACGGATGTAGAGCAGTTGCTTGCCGTAACCGGTCAAATTGTTATGCGAGTTATAACAATGATGGAAAAAGAGGGCATTGATTTCCCAAACGCATAAACGGCAAGGAAGTTACAGAGCCTTATTCCTTGCCGTTTGACTGGCTTTTAGGTATTGAGCGAACATTAATACGACTCGTTCCGGCATATACCCTTGAAACGCTCGATACTTGCGATATAGACAGAATATTGCCTTATTATTTTTACGATTATCGGCTGACACTTCGAGAGCAAAAACGCATAGAAGAACCCGGAAGCGTCGAGGGAGAAATAGTTATTCGCAACGGAAAGAAATACCGCAAGGTAAATATTAAAGACTCAAAATGTGCAGATAAAATTTTTAATTGAGGTCAAAATTATGAAACAACAAATTAAAAACACGAAGAAAGACAAGAAACCGCCTATTTCTCCTCGCCAACAGATGAAACAGGAATTAGACGCTTATAACAAAGAACACGGCACAAATTGCAGTTGCGGTGAATACATAGCCTATATATGGCCGAAGCGTCATAGGAGAGAAAATAATGTATGAGGATAAAAAAAGATATCTATCCTCATATATGCTTCAAAAATCAAGGATTGACCGCCTTAAGGAAATGATAATTTCACAACCCGAACGACGAGAGGAATTTTTCACACAGATAACTGCGGCAAATGAATTGAGAGACACAATAGAAAAGAAAATTCAAGAAGTAGACGGCGGTACACTTACAGAGATTTTATATTGGAAATATGTATGTGGAAAATCTCTTTGGGAAATAAGCGAGCATATAAATTACTGTTTTAGGCATACCGAGCGATTACATTTAAAGGCTCTCGAAAAATTCAAATTATAATGAACAATTAATTTTTATTTAGCGTTCGCTTATGCGGGCGCTTTTTCAGATATAAAAATCATTTTTGCAGTCAACTGCAAACGAAGGGAGGTTATTTATGCCGTCAGATTATGTAAATGAACTAACATCAAAAGTCGGTCTTGATGTTACGGAATGGAAAAAAGGAATAACAGAGCTTACGGCAGGCGTAAAAAAGATTGAAACAAGCTTTCAGGCCTCCGCTGCACTTATGAATAACTGGTCTGGTAGTTCAGATGGGCTTAAAAGCCGAATTAAATCGCTTAACGATGAACTCACTTTGCAAAAGAAAAAGCTTGAAATTTTGAAAAACGCCTATAATGATGTTGTTGAGAAAGAAGGCGCAACATCTAAAGCGGCAGAGTCTTTAGCTTCACAAATGTTTAAAGCCAGACAAGATATTGAAGAAACAACAGGAAAGCTGAAATATTACACCGAAGCCGAGCAAAAAGTAATTGACAAAACCTCTGCCGTGATAAAAAAGCTTGAGGAGTCCGGAAATAAGTTTGAAAAGACAGGTGACAAAATAAGTAAAGTCGGAAACAAAATGACTTTAGGCATTACAACACCTGTTATAGCTGCGGGAGCGGCAATCTATAAGTATTCAAGCGACCTTACCGAAGCCGAGAACAAAACAAAAGAAGTATTTAAAAATATGTCTTCGGATGTTCTTGATTGGTCTCAAACCTCGCTCGATAAAATGGGAATGGCGCGCTCTACGGCGCTTGACGCAGTATCTCTATACGGCGGTATGGCTACGGCTATGGGACTTACACGCAAGAAAGCTACGGATATGTCGAAGTCGCTTACCGAGCTTTCCGTAGATCTCGCGAGTTTTCATAATACATCCTTAGACCAAGCCTCAACCGCTTTAAAAAGTATATTTACCGGCGAGACGGAAACGCTTAAAAATTACGGTATAGTAATGACCGAAGCAAATCTTAAGGCATATGCACTGTCGCAGGGGATAAAAACAAATTACAGCGAAATGACACAAGCCGAAAAGGTGCAGTTAAGATATAACTTTGTTATGAACGCCAGTAAGGACGCCATAGGCGACTACGAGCGCAACTGTGGAGAAGCGGCGTCCCAAATGAAAAAACTGCCCGAAGCATTAAAAGAGCTCGCAACCTCTTTTAAAGATAATGTTGAGCCGGCAATTACTCCGGTTATAACAGCACTTAATGGGGCAATAGTTTCCTTTGGCAAATGGAGCAAAACGACTAAGAATTTTGTAACAACCACTGCAATATCGGTTGCCGCCTTGGGTCCACTTGTTTCTATAATCGGCAAAACTACATCTGCAATCGGAAAGGCTCAAAAAGCGTATGCTAAGATATATGCTTGGATAAAAAAGAAAACAGATGCGACCGTTAAAGATACCGCCGCAAATGCCGCAAATTCAAAGTCGCTCGATAAAACGGCAGAGTCCGCGGAAAAGACAGCAAAAAGTACCGGCAAAATAGGAACGGCCGCAAAATCAGCAAATCCGTATATTATTGCTGTTATTGCATCGTTGGCGATGGTGGGAGCGGAAATTAATCGCACCATACGCTCTGCACAGTCAAAAATTGAGGAAACATATAACAAGAAAAAAGCGCAAAGCAATAAAGCATACGATACAGAAATCCAAAATCTCACCGACGAATATAACACCTACGAAGAAAAAATGTCCGCAAAAAAATCTGCCGAAGAAAAATATTACAGCGATAAAATCGCAAATCTCAGCAAAGATTTAAAAGCCCAAAAAAACGCTATATCCGAAGAGCAAAAGCTTTACGAAAAAGCTCATAAAGAGAGACTTTCGCAGTTTGAAAAGGAAAAGCAGGCAAAGCTTGACGCTATATCCGCAAGCCAAGAAGCCCAAACCGCTGAACTGCAACAGCAAATAGACGCCTTAAATGCTTTGAATGAAGCAGATGAAGCGGCAACAAAAGAACAAGAAAACGCCGAAAAGCTTGCAGAGCTTAAGAAGTCTATTACATTTGCAAAAACATACGCCGAAAAAGTAGACGCGGAAAACGCATACACCGCCGAAGTTAAAAGGCAGGAGGAAGAAAAAACAAAGGCGGCTCGCGAAAATCAAATTAAACAGCTTCAAAATAAAATGGAGCAAATAAAGAGCGAAGCTTCTGCCCGTCAAGAACAAGTTAAATCCGAATACGATTCGGCGGTCGAACTCGAAAACAGCAAATATGAAGTTGCCAAGGAAGGTTTTGAAAACAGGCTTTCGGCTCTCGACACCTTTATAGAGGATGAAACGGCACGCCTTGAAACCGCGAGAGATGAAAAGATAGCCATTATGCAAAGCGAAACCGACACTTATCTTGCTGAACTGCAAAAACGCATAGACGCACAAAACAAGCTCAAAGAGGCGGCAGAAAAAACTATCGAAGCAGAGGAAAATAAAGAAAAAAAGAAAACCAAAACTGTCAAAGGCTTTTTAAAAGCATTTACAGATGATTATTTTCCGCACAACGCTTCAGGTACAAACGACTGGAAAGGCGGCTTAACCTACATAAACGAACGTGGCGGAGAACTTATAAATCTGCCGAGGCATACGCAAATAATTCCTCATGATGTTTCTATGGAAATGGCACGAGAATACGGCCGTATGCGCGCGGCTTACACAACCAATAACGATTACACAACCACGACCTCAAACACCTACAATCAATACGGCGCACAACAGCAGGTAACCGTTTTAAAGGTTGGTGAAAAAACCGTCGCCGAGGTTATAGAGCCTTGCGTATCGGTGAAGATGTCAGACAGTATTTACAGAAGGAGGCGCTCAGGTGGATAACGACGAGTTCAAATACGGCAATACAGAATCCGGCGCATTTAACATTGTGTGCGGAACGGAAACACATTCTATACTACCCGAGAAACGCAAATATGTGCAAGAGGTACCGGGACTTGACGGCGTTGTGGATTTCGGGATTTCGGGTTACAGTACACGGGTAATAACAAAACCGATATATTACACGGGCGCGTATTCCGATTTAAGGAAAAAGAGAGAGGAAATAATAGCTTGGCTTTGCAATGACGGGACGCCCAAAAAGCTTATCTTCGGCAACGAACCCGACAGATATTATATGGCTAAGATCTATGCTGCGCTTGAATTTGACAACACCTCAGATAGACATATAGGCGATATTCAGTTTGAGTGCAATCCGCCATGGCAATATCTTTTGGACGGTACGCTTTTAACGCCTGATGAAATTACATACATAAATTGTACTGCCGAAGACGGTCAATTTATTAAAGAATTTTCCGGGAGCGGTGCTATAAAGTTTTTTAATAAAGGTACTCAAAAGGCTAAGCCTGTAATAAAAATCATAGGTCGCGTCAAGTCAGGGTTTACATTATCTTACGGAACGGCTAAGCTCAAAATAAACGCAGACACAGGTTTCGAGGGTGTAAAAATCGATTGTGCAAAAGAAACCGTGACACGGATGTCAGACGGGAACAGTCTGTATTCGAGTCTTGATTCGGCAAGCTCCTTTTTTGAACTTTCCCCCGGTAAATGTATGATAAATGTTTCAGGCGGATCTCTCGGTGCCTACCCTGATTCGGTGACCGTCATAATAGAATTTAACGCTAAAATGTTAGGGTGATAAGGTGGCAGGTAAAATAAAAGTATATGATAAAGATTTCAAGGCTTTGGGGAGTACCTCCGAAGCCTTTAATATTGCAAAAACAGAGGAATTGATGCGTGAATACACATTAAGCTTTTCCGTTGTTAACACAGACGGGATTTTCGACTACATTAATGAAAATTCTATATTTGAATATTCGGGTCAAAGATTTGATATATCCGGTATTGACGGCGATTCAGGCTCAAACAACATAACACAGGTTACTGCCGAACATATTTCTTACCGTTTATCAAATTATACGCTGGTAAACGGATACAGCTTTGTGGGAACAGCTCGTCAATTAGCCGAGGATATTTTGAGGGAAGCCAAAACAGTAGACGGTACGCCCGCATCCTCCGAGTTTACTCTGGGAACTGTAGTAAGTACCGATGTACTTAATTTTTCGCTTTCGGGTCAAACAAATGTAACGGCTCGCGAAGCCCTTATCGCAATGAAAGAATTGGGCGTAGAGGTTCGGTTTGACAATTTCACCGTAAATGTGCTTTATCAGGTTGGCACTGATTCAGGCATAGTGTTTGAATATGGTAAAAACCTCACCGGTGTTAGGCGCACATGGCAACGCGACAACGGTTGGACTTACGACATAAATATCGCTGACCTGCAAAAAGCTATAGGCTACACAGGCGAGGGCTACGGTCTCGGCGATAATATTACCGTAATCGATAAATTTGCAAAGCTTGAGATTAAACAGCGCATAATTACTTACAAAGAATGTGACGACCCCACACAAAACAGCATAACTGTCGGTGTGTTCATTCGTGATAATGCTTCGCTCAGTGTAGAGACTGACCGTATCGCCAATGCCGCAAGCGCTGTAGCAGACGAAGCAAAAAGCAAAGCGGACACTTCTGTACAGCAGGGCGAAAAATACAGCAATGTCTCAATTACGCATAAAGACGGGTTTAAATGCACGAATATAAGCGATACTCTCCGTGTTATGGTAAATGCAATCGATTGTTTCGCGGTTCAAACCAAGAAAAACGGTCAGTGGGTTACGGTTACAAGCGTCGAACTTTGGGGAATTCCTGCTCCCCGACTCACCACACAGGACGCTAAAAATTCTTATTATGCAACAGTCGGATATAACGCCAACGGAAACCCGGGTTTGTTTCTAATGAGAAGGACAGATGACGGGAATTTTAAGGAACATTTCAGCGTTTGGCCTACAAACACAGGAAACACTGTTGTAGATTGTGAAGGTGATTTATACCTAAGGTCTAAAACCGGCGGAAAGGTCGTTATAGAAAACCGCGAAGAAGACAGTCAAGGATTCAGCGGGAGTATATATCTCACCGAAAACGGCGGCGGTCTTGCTTTACTGAAATTTACAAACGGAATACTGAAAAGTATAGATTAAGGAGAGATATACCGTGGGACTTATAAAAATAACAAGCGCTATGACCGAAGCAGAACGCATAGCCGCTTATAACAGCAATATGCAATATCTCGAAAAGGATTTACCGTTAAAACACTTGCCGGTCGGAATTATAATATCCTTCGACACACCTATAAACCCGAACGAGCTTTACGGCGGCACATGGGAACGGATAAAAGGCAGATTTATATGGGGCATCGAGGACCGCGAACAGGCAGGCTGCACCGGCGGCGAAAAAACACACACGCTAACAAACAGCGAAATGCCGTCGCACTCACATAAACCGGATACTTGGACGCAGGTTATGTCACCGGGAGGCGAAAGCGGTATATACGGCTCCTCGGGCACAGCAACCGGATCATACAGAGATTTTGCCAATTCTCAAAATTACCAAACCAGTACGGAAGGCGGAGATCAGCCTCACAACAATATGCCGCCTTACTACGGCGCGTATACATGGCGCAGAGTAGCGTAAGGGAGGTGAGAAGATGCCTAAATACAGAATTTTCATTAGAGAATCGGTAAGCAAACATGTAATAGCAGAGTCCGACACAAAGGAAAAAGCAATTACCGGCATAAGAGAGAAATTTGAAAACGGTGAAATTACCCTCGACAAAGAAAACGATACATATTCGTTTGAAATGCAGGGAGACGAGATCAAAAGCACAAGCTAAAAAAGGAGAAGAGAATGGAAAACAATATTTTTTCTGCCGTTGTCTCGGAGAATAATATTTTAAGCGTCAACGGCTCGGCTGTGAGCGACAGCGTAAAATTTGTTAAAATACATTTTTCGTTTCCTAAGACATGGGACGGTTTTACCAAAACAGTCACATTTAAGAATGCGGATATAAAATGCTCGGTGCTTCTCAACGAAAAGAATGAATTATGTACCGGGACAGATGAGTGCTACATACCGTTTGAGGTTTTAAAGATACCTGCGTTTACATTTGCTGTTTACGGCATTTCTGAGGATCGAAAAGCCACAACCTCGTGGGCTACGATAAGAGTGCTTAAGGGTTGCGGAGCAGGGGACAAACCCTCTAAGCCTACGCCCACAGATTACGAACAGTTGATCTCGCTTTTAAACAATCCGCTTGCCAATCCGCTTACGGAAACGATTACTGGAATAAGTGTAGTAAAGGCGGAAGAAGTTTCGCCGACACCGCAGTATTTGAAAATTACAGTCGAGAACGAAGATGGCACGCAGCCGGAGGAACCCGTAAAGCTTTATATGTATGGGAGAAACCTCATACCATATCCCTACGATATTTCAGAAAGCATTACCGTAAGCGGCATTACATTTACGGATAACGGAGATGGCACCATAACAGCCAACGGTACCGCAGAGGATAATATTGTGTATGCCTTTGAACCGCAAGAGAAAATCGTTATACCGAAAGGCACATATAGCTTCGGAGGTTGTCCTATTTACGGCGACGAGGAAACAAATGCCGTCGTAATGGTAATGCACATAAACAACGAAATTGCACACACCGCATTTTGTGACGGAAAAGCTCTCTATGGCAAAATAAACACATCGGGAACGCCGAGCTTTGAAATTTGGATAAATAAAGGGGTTGTTGCCGACAATCTTGTATTTAAGCCGCAGCTTGAAGCAGGTCAATGCGCTTACGACTACGAACCATATAAACAGCCAAAAGCAATACTGATAGACCCCCGAAATCCCGAACCCGTATTATCGGAATTTCATCCGGCGTTTACATTGCTTTCCGAACAGGATGGTATAAAAATCAGTTTTGAATATATCCTTAATCTCAATTCGGCAATGAGGAATATGTGGAAAATAATCAAAACTGATGCCGAAATAGCGGAACTGACGGCAAAAACAGTGAAACTGATGGCAGATGCGCTTGCAGTAGCCTTTAAACGAAACGAGGAAACATTTATAATATAATGAGGTGATTTATTGTATAAAGAAAGTGATATAGACCGTATAAGCGCCGAATTTGAACCGCTTATCAAGCATTACGCGCGCAAATGCCGCAGCGAAGTAGAACAGCAGGAAATGGAAGCCGAGCTTTGGAGGTTTCTGTGGGATCTTATAAAGTCGGGCAAGGCAATCTCGCAAAGATACATCGCGGTCTCGGTAAGAAACAGATATATTTGGTATTCTACAAAGGTTCAAAAGAAATATGCGGCCGAAGTAGAACTTAAAGATTATAACGGGTTCCACGAAGATGATGATTTTGTTGAAAAAATCGCAATGCGTGATTTACTTGACAAACTCGGTATAAAACAACGGAAAGCCGTTTATCTGCGGCATGTAAGCGGATTGACCTTTGCGGAAATAGCTAAGAAACAAAAATGCACACGGCAGGCGGTTTACGGTTTAGAAAAAAGAGGGATTGAAAAACTGCGCAAAATGCTTGAAGATGACTATGAGCACATCCGGAAGTCGCAAATAAAACAGGAGAATGAATAATGAGTGAAGCTTTAATATCCGCCGGTGCCGCAATAGCGGTCGGTTTACTGTCGCTTATAGGCGTGATTATAACAAACAGCAGGTCGAACAACAAAATGCAAAGCAGTATGAAGACCGCTCAGGCGGTAACTGACGAACAAATAAAAGAGCTTACAAGGGAAGTCAGGCTACATAATAATTTTGCTCAGCGTATACCTGTTCTCGAAGAACAGGTAAGGGTAGTTAATCACAGAGTAGCCGACCTTGAAGAAATACACAAACCAAATAAATAATAACGGAGGAAACAAAAATGTTTAAAGGAATTGATGTATCGGTATATCAGGGAGATATAGATTGGGAAAGAGTGAAACCGCATATAGATTTTGCGATACTGCGTATAGGTCTCGGAGACGATATACCGTCACAGGATGACGCAAAATTCGAACGCAATTATGCCGAGTGCGTAAGGCTTGGTATTCCGTTTGCGGTATACTTTTTCTCATATGCCGTTAATAAAGCAAAGGTACAGTCGGAGATAGCGCATATTAAAAGATTGCTCGAAGGCAAAACAATAAACGCACCCGTCTACATAGATGTAGAAAATACAAGAGGTCTCGACTGGCGTACAATTTCAAACGCGGATATGCTTAGTATTATGCAGGAGTTCAATACTCAGCTTAATACGCTCGGTTATAAAATGGGTATTTATTCATCCCGTTCGGCGTTTTGGAACGAGAAAATGTCGGATCTGTGGTATGACAATGTAAGCAAGTGGGTAGCCGAATACGGCGATAAGGTAAACGATTTCAACCGTACATACGATATTTGGCAGCACACCTCAAAGGGTGCGATAGACGGCATAAACGGCAATGTTGATATGAATGTGATGTACAATAACATATTTTCATTCGAACAGGCGCCGTCGGTCAAATCAAACGAGCAGCTTGCTGATGAAGTAATAAACGGCAAGTGGGGGAACGGTGCCGACCGCAAAAACCGTCTTACCGCTGCAGGATATAACTATGAAGCGGTACAGGCGATTGTTAATGAAAGACTGGGGAAAAGCAGTCTTAAGTCTCTTGACGAAATTGCCCGAGAGGTTGTCCGCGGTAAATGGGGCAACGGTTCAGAAAGAGTCAAGAGGCTTATCGCTGCGGGCTACGACGCAAAAGCCGTACAGAGCAGAGTAAACAATCTGATGAAAAAGGGGTGAATAAAATGTCAAAGGCAAAGTTTTTGAAGTGGGTCAAAGCCGCCGGCGTCCGTGCGATTAAAACGGTAGCACAGACGGCCGCCGCAACAATCGGCACCTCGGCTATGATAAGCCAAGTCGATTGGAAGCTTGTGGTTTCCGCCGCACTTCTTTCCGGCTTGCTTTCGGTCCTTACCTCAGTCGGAGGTTTGCCGGAAGTAAAAGAAAATTAGCAAACATAATAAATTAAGCAAAAGTATCGCCTACCGCAGAGTTTAAACCTTACGGTAGGCGATTTATTTTTTCGTGTGAAATTTCGTGTGAAATTTTTGTTTTTTGTGTGCAATATTGGTATTGTTTTAGCAATATAAAAATATTTTCGGAAACGCTTGAAAGCCGCATAAATAAAAGAAAAGTCGCTATATAAGCGACTTTTCTTTTGGCGGAGTAGGAGAGACTCGAACTCTCGCGCCGGTTACCCGACCTACACCCTTAGCAGGGGTGCCTCGTCACCAACTTGAGTACTACTCCGGATGATGTGAATATTTTATATGGCGGAGAGGATGGGATTCGAACCCATGTGCCTTTTGGGCAAACGGTTTTCAAGACCGCCTCGTTATGACCGCTTCGATACCTCTCCGTTTTTACAAGACTTGTATATTTTATCATACCGATTTACAAAAGTCAATAAAAAACTCTTATATAGCCCTAAATTTTATTTTTTACCGCTTTGAATAAAGAAAGCCGCCCGTAAGGACGGCTTTTATTCTCGCTTACCTAACCTGTAAAATCAGTTTATAAATGCGTCGTGCACAACCTTTACGGCCTTGTCGGCGTATTCGGCGTCTATAAGCACGGAAATTTTAATTTCGCTTGTCGATATCATACGGATGTTGATTCCGGCGTCGTAAAGCGCCTCAAACATCTTTGAAGCAACTCCGGGGTGGCTTTCCATTCCTGCGCCCACAACCGAAATCTTGGCAATGGTTTCGTCCTTGGTAAGCTCCTTGTAATTAAGGCTGTCCTTGAGAGAAGCCAATGAGTCCATAGCGGTTTTGGCGTCACTTTTCGGAGCGGAAAATGTTATATCCTTTGTGCTGTCTCTGCCGACGGACTGGAGAATTATGTCCACATTTATTTTTTGTTGTGCCAACTTGTTAAAAATCTTAAATGCAATTCCGGGAGTATCCTTTAGTCCCACAACCGATACGGTGGCTACATTACAGTCCTTTGCTACTCCTCTTATTAACGTCTTTTCCATTTTTACAGTCTCCTTTACGATAGTTCCCGGTTTGTTTTCAAGGCTTGAAAGAACCTCAAGCTCAACATTATATTTCTTTGCCATTTCAACCGAGCGGTTGTTCAGTACCTGTGCTCCCAGAGTTGCAAGCTCAAGCATTTCGTCATAGGTTATGGCGTCCATTTTCTTTGCGTTGCTTACCTTGCGCGGGTCGGCGGTGTAAACGCCGTCCACATCGGTATAGATCTGGCACTTATCCGCATTCATCGATGCGGCTATCGCAACCGCGCTTGTATCGGAGCCGCCCCGTCCCAAGGTTGTAATATCGTCATATTTATTTATCCCCTGGAAGCCCGCGACAATTACAATATTGCGCTTTGCTATTTCGTTGCGTATGCGTTCGGCGTTAACCTTTTTTATTCTTGCAATGCCGTGGTTTGAATCGGTTGCAAAGCCTGCCTGCCAGCCGAGCAGGGATATAACGGGAAATCCGAGCTTTTCAATAGCCATAGCAAGCAGGGCAACGGATATTTGCTCGCCTGCGGACAAAAGCATATCAAGCTCGCGCTTGGAGGCGCCGTCCGGATTGATTTCGTTTGCCTTTTCTATCAAATCGTCGGTTGTGTCGCCCTGCGCTGACACAACTACGACAACACTGTTACCCTTTTTGTAATCGTCTATAATTATATTGGCGACATTGAAGACCCTCTCGGCATTTGCGACGGAGGAACCGCCGAATTTTTTTACGATTAATGACATTTGATTTACCCCCTGAGTCCTAATGTATGAAGAACCTTGACTGACTTTGCCGAGCTTATGCTCTTAAGCTTTTCTCTTGTAACGCTTTCGGGCTGATTTTCGGTAAGAAACGCTATATCGCCGCGATATTTGTTTTTAACGCAGGAAACGCCCGGAAAAGCGGCTTCAAACTGTTTTTCAAGCTCGCTGAAGCTGTCGGACGATATGCGCGCATAAAGCACGGTCGGCTCGTCCGCCGAGTTATCCACATAGTCCTTTTCGCCGTCTTCCCAAAACAGGTATTTGCGGTTTTCAAGATGCTTTACACAGTCGATAACATCCGCTGCGACAGCGCTTGCTGTGGCGTTCTTGCCTGCGCCCTTGCCGTAGAACATAACATCGCCTGTCTGGTCGCCCGTAATCATAATTGCGTTGAATACGCCGTTTACATCGGAAAGTATGCAGTCACGGCTTACAAGCGTAGGTCTTACGGTTGCGGTTATCTTGCCGCCCTCAAGCCTTTTTGCGTGACCGATAAGCTTTACAACGCAGTTAAAGCTTTCTGCCGACTCAACATCGTCAAGTGTAATATCGGTTATACCCTCTGTCGCTACCTGTTCGGGATAAACATGCTTTCCGAAGCCAAGCGCGGCAAGTATGCATATTTTGCGGCAGGCGTCGTGACCCTCAATATCGGCGGCGGGATTTTTCTCGGCAAAGCCTTTTTTCTGTGCCAAGGAAAGCGCGGTGTCAAAGTCCATATTGTCTACTATCATTTTATTTAAAATGTAGTTAGTTGTTCCGTTTAATATGCCGGAAATTTCGGTTATTTCATTTGCGGCAAGGCATTGAGCCATAGGACGCAGAACAGGTATTCCGCCGCCCACGCTTGCCTCAAACAGAAAATTAACATTATTTTCTTCCGCAATCCTTAAAAGCTCGGCGCCCTTTGCGGCAACAAGCTCTTTATTTGAGGTGACAACGCTTTTGCCGGCGGAAAGACAGCTTTTTACAAAATCGTAAGCCGGATTTATGCCGCCCATAACCTCAACCACAACACGGACATCCTTATCGTTAAGAATATCGCTGAAATTTTTTGTAAATCTGTCGGAATACGAAAGTCCCTCAAATTCACGCAAATCGAGAATATATTTTATATTTACAGGGGTGTGAGCGCCCTTTGTTATGCGGTCCGAATGATACATAAGTATCTCGGCAACGCCCGAGCCTACAACGCCGTGACCCATTATTGCTACATCAATCATTGTTTACCTCCGTCTATTCGTTTAACGGAAATTACTCCGTCTACCTTCGTAAGTCTTTCAAGCAGTTCTTCGGGAGTAATATCCGCCGCCGCAAGGCTTACGGTTATCGCAACCGCGGCAGTGCCGTTTTCCGGCAGACCCTGATTAAGCGTAATTATATTCGCGCCGCACTTATAAAGAGCCGCGGTAAGAGCCGAAAAAACACCCGCCCTGTCGGACAGAACCGCGCTTAAATTCAGCGAGCTTACATTGCCTGCCGAATATTTGAAAACAAAATCCTTATACTTATAAAAGGCGCTTCTTGAAATTCCTGCCATTTTTGCCGCTTTTGCGGCGCTGGTGGCTTTTCCGAGGCTTAAAAGCTCCTTTGCGTAGATTACGCTTTCAAATACGGGGGGCAGAACCTTTGAATTTATAAGAAGGTATCTTTCAGTTTCCATATTGTCCTCCACACACGAACTGTTGTACTCTATTATAGTACACATTTTGCATTAAATCAACAAAAAAAGCCCATATTATACATAAATGTTGAAACTGTATAAAAGTTATCATACGGGAGGCTGTTACATTGGAACGAGAGGCAAGAAAAAACTTTTTAACCGACGCTCTTTATTATTTTGTTATTGCGGCGCTGACATTACTTGTATGCAAATTTCTGCTTTCATACCTGCTCCCGTTTATAATAGGGGGGATAGCCGCTTTTATTATGCAAAAGCCTGCGGTGTTTATTTCCGAAAAATTGAAAATAAAGCGTTCGGTCTGCGCCGCCGTGCTTACAGTTTTGCTTTTTGCGGTTTTGGCAGCGCTCCTGTTCCTATGCGGCGTAGGTACGGCTTCGGCCGCGGCAGGCTTTGCGGATGACATTACGGAAAAAGCGGGAACGGCAGCCGAGTATTTGGGGCGGATGAAAAGGGGCTTTGACGGCTTTTTAAGCAATCTTCCGGCAGAGCTTACGGGAGCGGCGGACAGCTTTTATGACAATGCGCTCGGTAAAATCGCCTCGCTTATTACCTCGTTTGTCTCGAATACTGCCGGGAAAATAGTAAGCGGAGCACCTAAAATTTTACTTAGCGTTGTAATTTCCGCGGTATCGGGCTGTTATATAGCCGCCGATTATGTGGGGCTTATGGGATTTCTGCACGGAGTTTTCGGCAAAAAAATTTGGAATAACGCCCTTAAAATTAAGGACATATTTATAAACAGCGTTTTAAAGCTTGTAAAGGGATACCTTATCTTAATGCTTATAACTCTTTTAGAGCTTGTGGTGGGGCTTTCTCTTTTAAGGGTGAAATACGCGCCGATTATTGCGCTTATAATTTCCGTTGTGGATGTTCTGCCGGTGCTTGGTACGGGAACGGTCGTAATACCGTGGGGAATTATCGAGGCTATTATGGGAAACGGAGCGAAGGCTGTCGGGCTGTTTGTGCTTTATGCCGTTATAACGCTTGTAAGAAGCTTTGCGGAACCGAAAATAATCGGAAATCAGATAGGTATTAATCCGTTGTTTACGCTTATCGCGATGTTTGTAGGTCTTAAAACGCTCGGGTTCCTCGGAGTTCTGATTTTCCCGACGGTGCTTATAGTAACGGTTGAATACTACAAACAGCAAATGGACAAGGAAAAATAAAGCTATAACAAAACACTGCGCTTAGCATAGGATGTAGTATAAATATGTCTGTCCTAAACGGAGTGAAAGGAAATGAAGAAGTATATTATAACTACCGGTACGGTCACATACGCCATAAAAGGGCGTGACACGCTAAGAAGAAAAGGAATAAACGCAACAATAGAAAGAATAACTTCGGGTAAAGGCAGCGCCGGCTGCGGATACAGCATAATAATCGGCGGAAATTTAGACGAAGCCGTCGCTATTCTGCGTGACGCCGGAGTAAAAATTCTTGAAATTAACGAAAGAAATCAGTAGTCTGTTTGTTGACTGAGGGCTGATAAGTATTGGTTATCTTGCTATTATGTCACAGCACTTCAAAACAAGATTTCGGATACAAGCAAAAACACCAGATAATGCTGCCGCATATCCGGTGTTTTTAACAGATTATTGCGCCCGAAAAAGCAGCTTTGAAGCATTACCTGCTTATCTGCTTTTTGTTCGGCTTTTTAACTTTGAATGGGGTGGGGAAATGATATATCTTGATAATGCGGCTACAACGGGAAGAAAGCCGCAGTCCGTTGTGNNGTGCGGGCGGTAAGGGACGCTCTCGAACGGTATTCGGCAAATCCCGGCAGAGGCGGACACACGCCTTCAATGAACGCCGCTTCGGCAGTATATTCGGTAAGGGAAAAGGTTGCGGATTTTTTCGGGGCGGACGGTCCTGAAAGCGTGGTTTTTACGCTTAACTGCACTCACAGCATAAACGCCGTAATTAAAGGTCTGCTTAAAAAGGGCGACCGTGTGGTTACATCCTCTCTTGAGCATAACGCCGTAATGCGTCCGCTTTTTAAAGTGGGGGCGGAGGTTGATACAGCCAAAGTGTCGCTTACGGACGATAACTTGACTTTAAGCGAGTTTGAAAGAAAAATAAGACCGGAAACAAAGCTTGTTATCTGCACGGGGGCATCAAATGTTCTGGGCAAAGCCCTGCCGATTGCGAAAATAGGCGCCTGCTGTAAGGAAAGAGGAGTACCGTTTGCGGTGGACGCGGCGCAGACGGCGGGTGTGATACCTATAAATATGCGTGAAATGAATATAGATTATCTGTGTATCGCTTCGCATAAGGGGCTTTACGCGCCTATGGGAACGGGAATTTTAATATGCAACCGATATATAGAAAATACCATAATGGAGGGCGGAACGGGAACCAATTCGGCAGAGCTTGTTCAGCCGGACTTTTTGCCCGAAAGACTTGAGAGCGGAACAGTGAATGTTCCCGGAATAATCGGAATATCCGCGGGTATAGACTATGTTAAACGTCTCGGTATGCAAAGACTCTATACCCACGAGCTTGAGCTTACGCAAAAGCTTTGGTCTGCACTTGCCGAAATGCCGTTTGTAAGGCTTTATACACCGAGGCCGTACGCAGGCGGATATTTACCCGTGCTTTCGTTTAATGTAACGGGTAAAACAAGCGCCGAAACGGCGGAAATTCTTAATAAAAGCGGGATAGCGGTTCGTGCGGGGCTTCACTGCGCTCCTACCGCCCACAGACAGATAGGAACCATAGATACAGGCACTGTAAGAGTGTCTCCCGCGGCGTTTAATACTGCCTATGATATTGCGGCTGCGGCGTCTGTAATAAAAAATGTAAATTTTATTTAAATTATATGACATTTTCTATTGAACGGAAAAAGCATTTATGATAAAATATAATGTATCTAAATATTTGCAAAGGAATGTTGAACCGTGAACAGCATATTTACCGCAATTTATGCATTTTGGAATCAAATATTATATGCTGTCGCAAGCATGAGGATACCGTTTGATATTATAGATATTCTCATAATGGCATATATAATCTACAAAGCCATAGGCTTTATGAGAGATACGAGGGCCGGTCAGCTTGCGAAGGGTCTTGTACTGCTTGTTCTTTTGTATTTTATCGCAAACTGGTGGAAGCTTGCCACACTTAAATGGGTGCTTTCCCGTTTCGTTGATTATATCATTATAGCAATAGCTATTATCTTCCAGCCGGAGCTGAGGCGTATACTTGAGCGTGTGGGCCATACCAAGCTTATGAACACCCAAAGTTCCTCTTACGACAGCGAGCCTATCGAGGATTGCATCGACAAGGTGAGCCGTGCCGCGGGACTTATGCAGGAAAGCAAAACGGGTGCGCTTGTGGTTTTTGAGCGCTCCACGCAGCTTGGCGAAATAATTGATACCGGCACGGTAATCAACGCTACGCCGTCGGTTCAGATGGTAAATAATATCTTCTTCCCAAAATCCCCTCTTCACGACGGCGCGCTTATTGTAAGGGACGGCAGGCTTTATGCCGCAGGCTGTATACTGCCGCTTACCCAAAGGGAGGATCTTTCAACACAGCTCGGAACACGCCACAGGGCGGCAATCGGTATGACCGAAAACTCGGATGCCGTGGTTCTTGTTGTGTCGGAGGAAACGGGTACGATTTCGATAGTTGTTAACGGACAGATAACACGGGGCTACAATGCCATTTCCGCCCGTGCGGAGCTGCGCAAATTACTGCTTGACGGTGAAAACACCGCTAATGAAAATAAGCTTACGGCTGTTATTCACCGTATAAACCCGTTCGGAAAAACCAAAGGAAAGGACGCTGCGGAAAATGAAGCTCAAAATAAAAATTCCCGGTAAGCTTTCCCTTAGAAATCTTCTTTATAACAAACGGTTTACAATACCTTTTTCGGTAATCACGGCGTTTTGCCTGTGGCTTGTTATAATGATTAATCAAAATCCCGATGTTGACCGCACCTTTACGGATGTTCCTGTTACCATAAATCTTGAAAACACATTTGCCGCTACAAATAAGATGGAAATAATCGGGGATATTTCTTCACAAAAATTCACGGTTACGGTCAAGGGTCCTAATTATGTGGTTTCGGCATTAAAATCAAACGATATATATGTTTACGCTTCCGCCGCCGCGATAGACGCTCCGGGCGAGTATCAGCTTGAGGTATCGGGCGCCAGAAACACGGCTGTTTCGGACTATGAGTTTATAAGCATATCTCCATCCACCGTAACGGTGAATTTCGATTATGTGGACACTAAGGAATTTACCATTAAGGCAAGGGCGAACGGCGCTTCCGCCGCCGAGGGACTTGTAGCGGAAACCGCTGTTGTAAGCGGAACCGAAAGCGATACTATCAGTATAAAGGGACCGAGAACCGTTATAAACAAAATAGATTCGGTTGTGGCTTACGCCGATGTTAACGCAACGCTGAGCGAAAGCACCACCTACGACGCCGAGATACAGCTTTACGATGAAAACGGCGAAACGATAGACGCGTCCAACCTTACGCTCAGTGAAACCGCCGTTAAGGTGACCGTGCCTATTTCAAAGCGCAAAACCGTGCCTGTAAAGGCAGATTTTTCAAATCTTCCGTCAGGCTTCTCAAAGGAAAGCATCGCTTATACAATAGACCACGATTCCGTAAATATTATAGGAACTCCGGAAGCTATTGATAAAATTAACAGCATTACGCTTTCGGCAATAGACATTACCTCGGTATCTGTTTCGTCAAACAGCTTTGATGTTTCGGCTAAACTGCCCGACGGCGTAAGAATACTCGATTCCATAGAGCATTTCACGGTTACGGTAGACACATCCTCTTATGCCGAAAAGACCTTTGCTGTGTCGGGTATTAAGTATACGGGTCTTTCTTCGGGACTCAGCGCTTCAAGCGACGCCGTAATACGGAATGTAAAAATTTGCGGACCGAAAGCGGCTCTTGCAAAGCTCACCGCGGACGCGCTTTATGCGGAGGTAGACCTTTCGGGTAAAGCCGCGGGAGAGCATACGGTGCTTGTAACCGTAAAATCGGACAGGTACAATAACATCTGGCAGGTAGGCTCATACAGCACAACCGTAAAAATAAAGTAAATACCGAAAATCTGAAATCTGTCATTTTCTTCACTTCGGCATAGTATGTAAGGGGTGAAGAAAATGATATGGTATATACTTTCCGCAATTTGTATAATATTTGCTTTATTCGGACTGTCCGAGCTTTTGCATTTAATTAAGCTTCGTTTTGTTTCGGGCAAAAAGGCGGCGACATATTCGGTCTTGCTTTTGTCGGATAACGACCCCGACAGACAGATAGCCTATGCCGGCGAACAGCGGACATGGCTCGGAAAGGCTTATGCCGACCATATAATCGCCGTAAATTCGGGACTTTCCGATTCGGACGATAGGCTATGTCGGGAAACTGCCGATAAATATTGTATTGATTATTGCACCGCCGACAGACTGGGCGATGTTTTGAATGACTATATAGGGAATAAATAAAATTTCGGAGGTGTACCGTGCGGTGGGGGAAACAGCAGACAACAGTATGACCGAGCTCACCGGTACGGTTGAGAAAATTACTTATCGTAACGATACAAACTGTTATACCGTAGCGGAAGTGAGGTCGGGTAAGGAAACGGTGACCGTTGTCGGAACACTGCCTTATCTGAGCGAGGGTGACGCTGCGGTATTTTACGGCTCATATATTATGCATCCGTCCTACGGCAGACAGCTTAAAGCCGAAAGCTTTGAAAGAAAAACACCGCAAAACGCGGCGGCTGTGTTAAGGTATCTTTCCTCGGGGGCCATAAAAGGGGTAGGACCGAGCACAGCGCAGAGAATAGTTGAAAAATTCGGCGCCGAGTCGCTTGATATAATTCAGAATAAGCCCGAGGAATTAGCGACAATAAGAGGCATTTCGCTCTCAAAGGCGCTTGCGGTATCCGAGGAATACAACAAGCAGTACGGCGTAAGGGATATTGTTATGATGCTTTCAAAGTATCATATTTCGCCCGAACGATGTCTCGGCATTTTCAAGCGTTTCGGGACAAGGTCGGCGGAGCTTATAAAAACCAATCCTTATATGCTTTGCGAGGAGGGTCTCGATTTTCATTTTGAGACTGCCGAGGAGATAGCCGAGGATCTTGAATTTGATAAAAAGAGTGACTTACGCATTTGCGCCGGAATTGAGTACATACTGCGTAAAAACCTTGCTAACGGGCATACCTGCCTTCCTAAGGAAAAGCTTTCCGAGGTTGCGGTAAAGCTGCTTGAATGTGACGGAGATACGGTTGAAAGCTGTGTGGAAAGGCTTATTTCCTCTTTCAAGATAAATGTAAAAAGCGTAAACGGTACGGAGTATCTGTTTATACCCACATATTATTCGGCGGAGGAACACATAGCCGCAAGGCTTACGGCGGTAAAGAAATATATCGACAGAAAGGTTACTGTCG
>DKDS01000077.1:0-557 GCA_002451855.1 Ruminococcaceae bacterium UBA6842
AATTTTAATCGGCAAATAAAAGTAAAGGAGTAAAAAAATGATCAAAAGAAATGCTCGTATAGCGGCTTTGATTATGGCGGTTTTAATGCTCTCTTCGGCAGCGGCTTGCGGTAAGAAGGATACTTCCTCCGACAGCTCCGATGATGTTGAGATTGAGTATGTATATCAAAGCGGAGATTCATCGGGCAGCGATTCCGATGCAAGCGGCGGCGCTTCCGGCGATAAAGCGAACAATAGCAGCAGCGGTTCCAAAAAGAACAACAGCAAGACTGTTAACGACGGAATAAACCCCGAAGATTACCGCGGCACAACCGTTCGTTATGCTACATGGCGCGATCCTAAGCTTTATGAAGACGGACCCGTTGTAGAAGCCTTCCAGAAAAAGTACGGCATTAAGGTACAGGTTGACCTTATTCCGCAGACCGAGTATTTACAGACCCTTACATCAAGAATAGCCTCCGGCGACGCTTCCGATGTTGTGTTCTGTACGGATAAATTCCCCGAAATCATTTCGGTTATGCAGCCTATCGACGCCGCAAAGCTTAACCTTAACGAGC
>DKDS01000077.1:604-8767 GCA_002451855.1 Ruminococcaceae bacterium UBA6842
ATAAACCTTACCGCCGTAAACGGAAAGAAATATCTCGTTAATACGGTAGGTAACATCTGGAACGAGGTTGACTGTCTCTATTTCAATAAAAAGCTCTTAGAGGAAAATAACATTACAACTCCGGCAGAGTATTACAAAGCCGGCAAATGGACATTTGACGCTATGACAAAGGTAATGCAGGAAGTATCTGCTTTAGGCTCGCAGTATGTGGGCGGCTGTATTAACCTTGAGGGACTTTTGGGCAGCACCGGCTCGGCTTTCTACAAGTTCGAAAACGGTCAGTTCAAAAACGGAACAGACTCTAAGTTCAACGATGTTATGAGATATGTTTCCACAAATGTTAAAAACGGTCTCATTAAGGGTCTTACCGTAACAGAGGTTGCAACAAACTTCCCGACCGGCAAATACGGTATAGCAATTACTCACGCATTCGGTCTTAAGAGCACAGGCGCATTCAGAAAGATGAACCCGAGCGACATCGGCTTTACATATCTTCCCGCATGGGACGCCAACTCAAAGGTACAGACCACCTCTCTTGTAAGAGGCTGGGGACTCTGCACCGGCGCTAAGAACCCGGTAGCGGCAGGTATCTTTATGAGATATTACACGGATGTTGATAACTACAACACCTCCTCCGCGTTCCTCAATTCCGAGGCTGAAAGCTTCTTCTTCAAGCTTACCGCGGCGGACACCACAAACAGAACCTATTATTTCTTAACCTCTATTTCTTCTCTTACAGGTTCTACCGCGCTTGATTATTTCTATATTCCTAAGGAAGATCCGAATCAGGTTGCGACAAAGATTGCTTCGCTTCAGAACTCTATAAATGCAAATGTTGCAAAGGCAAACGAATTCTTAAGCAATAAGAAGTAATAATTTTAGCATTTTGAAAAATCAAACAGCATTTTCAAAATATAAAATATTTCGGAAAGAAGGCATTTGAAAATGAAAAAAACAATTAAAAATATTTTCGGCTTTAAAGCTTTCTCTGTCCTGCTTTCGTTATCCCTCTTGCTCGGCGCGCTTTGGTGCGTTCCGGCATTTGCGGAAGAAGGCACAACAGCGGAGGTTTGGGACGGCACTGCCGCTACCGAATTTGACGGCGGTGACGGTACAGAAGCTAACCCCTATAAAATTTCTAACGGCGGTCAGCTTTACACTATGGTAAAAAGCGGCGGCAACTCGGCTTATTATGAGATTACCGAAGATATTTACCTTAACGATATTTCTAATGAGTATACTAACGATTGGGTAGATAAAATTTATGATAGTGACAGTTACCGCTTTTTAGGAACTGTTGACGGCAAGGGTCATACGATTTACGGATTATATTCAAACAATGGTAATAAAAACCGTATAGGACTTTTCCCGTATCTCGGTGCAGGTTCTACCGTAAAGAATATTCGCATTTCAAACGCAAAACTTACTACAACAGTTAACGGCACAGTTTTAATGGGCGCAATAGCCGGTCAAATCGGCGGAACTAATGTTACCATTTCTAATTGCTTGGTAGATTCTGCTGAATTGGCAGCAAATACTACCGGTTCTACCGTAGGCGGTTTAATAGGAAATACAGCCGGTAATGTAATATCGATTACAAATTGCGGATTTTCCGGTACTCTTAAAAAAGCAGGCGCTGAAACTTACGCAGGCGGTATTGTTGCCAATACAGGTACAGGAACGGTTAATGCTACGATAAGCAATTCTTACAGTATAGGCGCATTCCCTGTTGAAGCTCCTAACGCTACAAATATTCAGGGATATAAATGCCAGAAATTGTATTCTGATAAAACTTCCGATTGTATAACAGGATATACTTCATATCCTGATTGGCTTAAAACCAGAGTTACGGCTTATGCAACCGTTCTTTCGGCGGATGAGATGACAGGTGCCAATGCAAAGGTTAAAATGACTGCCTTTGATTTCTATACCACATGGCAGGCTGTAGAAAACGGCTATCCCGTACCCCGTACAACCGATTGTGCAGACTATACCGGCGAGGGTACAAAGGAAAATCCGTATGTAATTTCAACCGACGCTCAGCTTTATGCGCTTGTAAATGATACCGAAACCTCCGACAACTATTATGAGCTTGCAAATGATATAGTTCTTAACTTTACCGATACTGATGATTGGTACAACACCGCTTCACAGTGGGTAACGGCAGGTGATTATACCACAACCGTATTCAGAGGTAATCTTAACGGTAACAATCACACAGTAAGCGGACTGTATGTAAACACATCCGGCGATGCTAATAAATATGCGGGTCTTTTCCCGGTAATCGGTGCAGGCGCCGTAATTTCCAACCTCACGGTTGAGGACGCTTATCTTAAGGGTTCGAACACAGCCGGCGAATACTATTTCGGCGTTATTGCCGGTTCGGTTAACTTGAGTGCATCAGACGCTGCCGATGCTTCGAATCTTATGAAGTACCCGACAATAGTTGCCTGCGGTGTTAATAATGCAACAGTTAATGCGCGTTTTGCAGGCGGAATATTAGGCGGAGTTAACGGTAAAGCAAGAATTGAGTCAAGCTATTCCGCAAACCTCACTCTTTCGAATGACGCTTACACCGGAACAAGCACCAATAAGTCAATGAACGGAATAATAGGAAAGAGCTATATTGCTTCTACCTTCTTCGTTAAAAACTGCTACACAACATATTCCAGCCCCTATGCAAGTGACGGTTCTGTTGTTGCAAGCAATGTTGTTCCCGGCGTTAAGGTTACCGAGAACGAAACAACCGCTATTCCGACAGGTATTATGGGCGGAACCTTTATGACAGTTGAGAACAGCGTTCCCGTACCGAGCACTGCGGTTAACTTTATAAAAGTAGATACTACGGGCGACGAGGCTTCTCTCTCTGCAATCAGAGACTATCTCTTAGGCGGCAGAACCAACTACATAGTTGATGTAAATAACGATGTAACCTTCGATATTTGCGACCTTGTTTATGCGGCTTTAGGCGAATAATTATTGCTTTCCCCCTTGTTAATGTGTATACGGACGGATTTATCTGTCCGTATACACGGATATTTGATTACTTAAATTATGCGTCGCCTGCATAAGTCCGCAAATTTATTGCGGCTTTATGCAAGCGGCGCAGCGAAAGGATATAAATTTATGAAACAGGATATACGGAGTCGTATCAGTCATATAGTTACATATATTTTGGTCGTTTCCATAATAGCGTCTGCAGTAGTATGCAACTTTACCGTAAACAATATATCTGCTTTTGCTGCTGCGGAAATCTGGGACGGCAAATCCGCCGAATTTACCGAGGGTGACGGCACGGCGGCTAATCCTTATAAAATAACAAACGGCGGTCAGCTTTACAAAATGGCACAAAGCGAGGGTAAGGACAGCTCCGGCAAAGCCCTCTATTATGAAATTACAGAGGACATTTACCTCAACGATGTAAATTCCGGCAGCTATACCAACGATTGGGTCAAGAATGTTTACTCTAACGATAATTACCGTTTTATCGGAACGGTTGACGGCAACTGCCATACCGTTTACGGCTTATATGCCAACAACAAATGGAAAAACCGTATTGCGCTTTTCCCGTATCTCGGAGCAAATGCCGCGGTTAAAAACATCCGTCTTTCAAACGCAAAGCTTACAACCACATTGGACAGTAAGGTTTACATAGGCACGATAGCCGCTCAGGTAAAGGGCGCTAATGTAACCGTTTCGGGCTGCTCCTCGGAGTCCTCGGAAATTACGGCATTGAACGCAAGCTCGGTAGTGGGCGGAATAATCGCTTCTGCCGAAAGCAGCGCGCCGATCATTGAAAACTGTGCGTTTATAGGAACTCTTAATAAAGCGGGTGCGGCGGTAACGGCAGGCGGTATAGTCGGTCTTGCTTACAGCAATAACGCAAAGGTACGCAACTGTTACAGCGTTGGCTCGTTCCCGATCTTCTCGGATAACGCTACAAATATTCAAAAGTATACCTGCGAAAATCTTTACACAAATGTAAGCGCTGAAAACAGTGACATCAAAACGAAAATTGCGGAATATTCAACGGTAGCAAGCCTTAAAACAAAGGTAGACGGCTATTCGGCGGTTCTTACGGATGCGCAAATGCAGGGCGAGAGCGCAAGAACGAATATGTCCGGCTTTGATTTTGACAATATTTGGGAAATAACCTCTTCCTATCCTACCCTGAGAGCGGTTGTAAAGAATCCCAACGCTTGGGACGGAAATACCGCCGAATTTACCGAGGGCAGCGGAACAAAGGAAGACCCCTACAAAATAGCAAACGGCGGTCAGCTTTTCAAAATGATGACAAGTCAGGGCAAGGACGCTGACGGCAACGGACTTTACTACGAAATCACAGAGGATATAGACCTCGGCGGAGTCTCGGGCGGACATAACTGGAAAATCAAAAACACACAGGCTACCGTTACGGACGGAAATTACTCGTTTACGGGACACCTTGACGGTAAGGGTCATACGATTAAGGGTATGTACTTAGCCGCGGGTACCGATATTGCGCGAGCGGCGTTGATTCCGGCACTCGGAGCAGGCGCTACCGTAACAAATGTTATAATTTCGGGCGCAAATATCAACGCGACAGCCGACAAGAGCTATGCCGCGGCAATAACCGCGGAGGTAAGAGGCAAGGATGTAACCGTTTCAAGCTGTTTTGTTGATTCAAGCTCGGTATTTTCCGCAAAGGGAAATGTCGGCGGAATAATCTGCGCGGCTAAAAACAACGCCCCTGTTATTAATAACTGCGGCTTTACGGGAACTCTTAAGAAAACCGACGGAACCGCAGTAACAGCAGGCGGTATAGTGGCTTTGGTTTATTCAAGCAAGGCAGTGCTTAACAACTGCTACAGCATAGGCGCGTATCCTGTCGATGCCGACAATGCAACAAATATACAAGCCTACACCTGCAAAAATGTATATTCCGATAAGTCGGCGGACGCCGTAACAGGCTATTCGGGATACCCCGATTGGCTTAAGAATAATGTATCTGCTTACTCAAAAACTCTTACAACAGAGCAGATGACCGGCGAAAACGCAAGAGCCAATATGACAGGCTTTGACTTCGATAAGGTTTGGAGCACAACCGCAACCTATCCCGTACCCCGCACCGTAATAATAAACGATAATGTTTGGGACGGAAAATCCGAGGATTTTGAGGACGGCGATGGCACAAAGAAAAATCCTTATCAGATAAAGACCGGCGGTCAGCTCTTTAAAATGATGACAAGCGGCGGTAAGGACGCCGACGGCAAAGCGCTTTACTATACAATAAAGAGCGACATTTATCTTAACGATGTTGACAACGGCGTTTATACAAACGACTGGGTAAACAACGACAGCATTTATGATAAATACAGCTTTACAGGTAATGTTGACGGTAACGGAAATACAATTTACGGATTGTATGCAAGCAACGGAAACAAGTCAAGAATAGGTCTTTTCCCGTATCTCGGCGAGGGCGCTGTAATAAGAAACATACGCATTTCAAATTCTTCGCTTAACGCAACCGCCGCTTCTAAGGTTTATGTGGGCGCCGTTGCAGGTCAGATTGCGGGTAAAAATGTTGAGATTTCGGGCTGTGCAGTTGAAAGCACTGCCGTCTCCGCTAAAACCGAAGCATCGGTTATCGGCGGTATTATAGGCAGCGCTTACGGCAAGGCGGATGTATCCGTTACCAACTGCTATTTTAACGGTACTCTTAAAAAGAATAATACGGAAGTAAAGGCAGGCGGAATAGTAGGTCTTCAGTGGTCTAACCCCGTTAAGCTTAATAATTGCTACTCCGTTGGCTCGTTCCCGATAAATGCGGATAATGCCACAAACATACAGCAGTTTGTCTGCAAAAACCTGTATTCCGATGTAAAGGCAGAGGACGCGGGAATCGGTTGCTACAACGATTGCCCCGATACGCTTAAAACCGCTATCGGAAATTGGGTTGCGGTTCTCACTGCCGAGCAGATGCAGGGCGAAAATGCCAAGGAAAATATGCAGGGCTTCGAGTGGGGCAGAATTTGGGAAACCGTTGACGGCGGATATCCTGTGCTTGTAAAGCGCAGCGGTTCGGCTGATGTTGAATATGCCGGCGGCGAGGGAACAAAGGCGGATCCGTACCAAATTGAAACTGTCGCTCAGCTCCGCAGAATGGTAACATCTTCCGCTACGGAAACCTCCGGCAAATACTACATTCTCACAAAGGATATTTACATAAATGACACAACGGACGCAAACTGGCTTTCGAATAACCCGTCGCAGTGGGTAACGGCTACAATAATCGATTACAATGCCGGTACAAAATTCTGCGGTACATTCAACGGTCAGGGCTACACCGTACACGGAATATATGCGAATATTTCGGGCGAGCTTCAGTACGATACCTATGCCGGTCTTATACCGATACTCGGCAAGGGCGCTCATGTACTTAATGTCCGTGTAAGCGACTGCGTAATCGAAGGCTCTGCTTTGCCTGCCGACAAAACAAGAGCAACAGGTGTTTTTGCCGGTGCTGTCGCGGGTCAGGTAAAGATTACCGAAAAGCTTGAAAGTGAAAGCGACTGGGCAAAGATAAGCGGATGCGGCGCCGATGAAACCGTTAAACTCAACGCCCGTTATGTAGGTGGAATATTAGGCGGCGCAAACAAGGGAACAATGATGGACGCTTGTTATTTCAGAGGAAGCGCCTCAAACTCCGTGATAACCGATAAGGAAATTACCGTTTTCAGTAACGGCTTACTCGGTAACACATGGTCTTCCGCCGACTTCTCATTGAGCAACAGCTATGCTGTCGGAAAGTCTCTTTTCAGAACAGAGCCTGAGGTATACCTCAACTGCTACACTGTTTCCGAAACCGAGCTTGACAGCATCAAGGGCGAAAACGCAAAGACCGTAATGCCGAATCTTGACTGGGCAAACATCTGGAACACGGTTGCGGACGCATATCCCGAGCTTGAAAATGTTTCATATAGTTACGACGGCAGAGAGCCCTATTTCGACACCGCTAAAAAAGGCGAGGTATGGGGCGGCAAGGTTGCCAAATACTTTGCGGGCGGTACTGGAACCGAAAGCAATCCGTACATTATAGAAACCGCGGGTCAGTTGGCAAAGCTTTTAAGGCTTACCGCAAACTCCGACATAGCAACTAACGCCACAAAGGGTAAATACTATAAGCTTACGGCTGATATAAAGCTTAACGATACTTCAAAGAGCAACTGGAAGGATAACGCCAACGAGTGGTTTGACTCTAAGAACTACAATCAGGCATTCTTCGGAAATCTTGACGGTAACGGTCACATAGTAAGCGGCATTTATATCAATGTAAACCGTGAGACATCGGCATACGGAGCGCTTATTCCGGTAATTGCCGAGGGCGCCGTTATTAAGAATATAGGCGTTACCAATTCGCACATAAAGGTACTCGGTGACGGTGAAAAGCACGCGGGCGCTATATCGTCCTATGTAAGAATTTATGAATACAAGAACACTCCCGAGGACAAATATCCGGTAATAAGCCATTGCTTTGCCGATTCTACCGTTACACTTGAAGCATACTATACCGGCGGAATTTTGGCTTCGTCGGGACGCTCCGTAAAGATAGACACCTGCTTCTTTACGGGTAAAATGATAACCTCGGCAGAGAAGAGAGGCTCTATATTAGGCTACACATGGGTTGTAAGCGAGGGCACTCAAATAAGCAACTGCTACGCCGCTATGCAGGATTACGGTTCTGTTTCTCAGACCTCTCGTATAGACTATAAGGTCGATTTCACAAAGTATACGGATTGTTATTCCGCTT
Source organism: Ruminococcaceae bacterium UBA6842 (assembly GCA_002451855.1). Lineage (GTDB taxonomy): Bacteria > Bacillota > Clostridia > Oscillospirales > Acutalibacteraceae > UBA737. Next base: position 8,394 of record DKDS01000077.1, read on the forward strand.
CGCCGCAGTACGCGGACGGTATTACCAGAGTATATATTGACGGAATGAGAGGAAACAACGCCGTGAAGAATATGAAGGCGTTTGACTTCGAAAATGTCTGGCTTGCAAGAGACGGCGAAACACCCGGACTCAGAATGTTCGACAAAAACTCATACAACAATGAAAACCATTCGGATAATGTCAGCGTTTCATTCTCAACGGACAGCGAGGTAGTTGTTGCGCCGATAAACGGCGTTTCAAGTCAGCCCATGACTCTTCCGGTTCCCGTTCGCGAGGGATACAGGTTTGACGGTTGGTATGTATACCCCGAGCTTGATGTTCCGTTTACCATGACCACCTTCCCGTTCTTCAGTATGACAGTTTACGCAAAGTGG
>DKDS01000027.1:0-33922 GCA_002451855.1 Ruminococcaceae bacterium UBA6842
TACGGTACTTGGTACTATGTACAGGGCGGAGTTTTAAGATAATTAATTAAAAGGGATATTGCGGGACAAATTTTAACCGTGATGTCCCTTTTAAATTCACGGAATTGTATTCATAACACAGCATAATGCAAATTGAAACGGCATATTCTTCTACTAAAGGAGAGTGTGCCGTTTTGAAAAAGTTAGCAGTTTTTATTTTGGCTTTTTGCCTTTTGTCGGGGACGGTCTTGCACGCTGAAAGGGCAGTGACAGTATCAAGCGAATGCAGCGTTGAGGATATAAACGAGCCGCTTGAAGCGTCCGCGCCGAGCGCCGCAATCGGTCAAAAGCTCGATATTAAGGCAAAATCGGTAATACTTATGGAGCCTGTTACGGGCAAGGTGCTTTACGAGGACAATCAGGATGAGAAAACTCCGCCCGCGTCTATTACGAAGATAATGTCTCTCCTGCTTGTAATGGAGGCTATCGACAGAAAGGATATTTCGCTTGAAACGGTAGTTACCGCAAGCGAACACGCAAGCAGTATGGGCGGCTCGCAGATATGGCTGGAGCCGGGCGAGACTATGACGGTAAACGACCTTTTAAAGGCTACCGTAATCGCCTCGGCAAACGACGCCTGCGTGGCGCTCGGCGAGCTTATTGCCGGCAGTGAGGAGGGCTTTGTCGCAATGATGAACCGCCGCGCAAAGGAACTCGGTATGACAAGCACCAATTTTGTTAACTGCACGGGGCTTGACGCGGACGGACACCTTACAACGGCGTATGATGTTGCGCTTATGTCAAGCGAGCTTATCAAGCATCCGCTTATTAAGGATTATTCTACCGTCTGGATGGACAGTCTGCGTGACGGGAAAAGCGAGCTTGTAAATACGAATAAGCTTGTAAGGTTTTACGAGGGCACAACGGGTCTTAAAACCGGAACTACCGCAACCGCGAAATACTGTCTTTCGGCAACGGCACAGCGAAACGGTCTTGAGCTTGTGGCGGTCGTAATGTCGGCAGACAGCACGGCTGACCGCTTTAACGGAGCTAAAAAACTGCTTGATTACGGATTTGCGAATTATAATTTTTCGTCGATAGACGCGGGAATTGACGAAAACACTACGGTAAAGGTAAGCAAGGGCACAAAAGCGGAGGTAAGAGTGAAGCCCACCAACGATTTAAGCGTTTTAATGCCGAAATCCGCCTCGGGCAATATAGAACGCAAGGTTTCCATGAATGAAAATGTAACGGCTCCGGTAAAAAAAGGCGACCTGCTCGGCACCGTGACCGTGAGTATGGGTGACGAAAGCTTAGGCGAAATTCCGATAGTGGCGGAAGAAAGCGTCGGGAGGCTGACCTTCGGCGTAACTTTCGGGTGGATTTTAAAGGGATTGTTCAGATTATGAAAACTTTTAATGAATTAAGGTAATTTGTCTTGAAAAAATGAAAAAAATATTGTAGAATATAAAGGCAAACTAATAAAAGAATCCAGGGGTTAATAATGTCAGTTAAATTCAACGCGTCATACGCAAAACAGTTTATTAGAGAAAACGACCTTAAAGGTCTTGAAACACAGGTTGCCGCCGCCCACAAAACCGTGAACGAAAAATCAGGTCTCGGCAACGATTTTTTGGGTTGGGTGCAGCTTCCCGAGAATTATGATAAAGAGGAATTTGCGCGCATAAAGGCCGCGGCGGCGAAGATCCGCCGTGATACCGATATACTCATAGTAATCGGTATAGGCGGCTCATACCTCGGCGCCAGAGCGGCTATCGAGTTTTTAAAGGGACCGTTTTACAATCAGCTCCGTGACGGCGCGCCCGAAATATATTTTGCCGGCAACAGCATAAGCGGCGCTTATCTTTCCGATATTATGGAAATGTGCAAGGGCAAGAGAGTTTCGGTGAATATTATTTCAAAATCAGGAACAACCACCGAGCCTGCCGTTGCGTTCAGGGTGCTTCGCGATTATCTTGAAAAGGAATACGGCGAAGAGGAAGCGGCAAAGCGCATTTACTGCACTACCGATAAGGCAAGAGGTACTCTTAAAAAGCTTGCCGACGAAAAGGGCTACGAGTGCTTTGTTGTGCCGGACGATGTTGGCGGAAGATTTTCTGTTCTCACTGCGGTAGGTCTTCTCCCGATAGCCGCCGCAGGCGCGGATATAGACGCGTTAATGAGCGGAGCCGCAAAGGCTATGAAAAAGTTTAACGAGGCGGATATGTACAAAAACGACTGCTATTTGTACGCCGCGCTTCGCAACGCATTTTACCGCAAGGGTAAATCGGTTGAGCTTCTTGTAAGCTACGAGCCCAGATTTACTATGATGGCGGAATGGTTCAAACAGCTTTTCGGCGAGAGCGAGGGCAAGGATAACAAGGGTCTTTTCCCGGCTTCGGTTACATTTTCTACCGACCTTCACTCAATGGGTCAGTTTATTCAGGACGGCAGCAGACTTATGTTTGAAACCGTTGTTACCTTCGGTGAAAGCGATAAGGATATTAACATTGAAAAGGACGCCGACAACGGCGACGGACTTAACTTCCTTGCGGGAGAAACTATGTCCTATGTAAATTCAAAGGCGTTCGAGGGAACGGTTCTGGCTCATACGGACGGCGGCGTTCCGAATTTTGAAATAAAGGTTGATAAGCCGGACGAAGAAAATCTCGGTGAGCTTATATACTTTTTTGAAAAGGCGTGCGCGATTTCGGGCTATATGTTGGGCGTAAATCCGTTTGACCAACCCGGAGTTGAAAGCTACAAAAAGAATATGTTTGCGTTGCTCGGCAAGCCGGGATATGAGGACCGCAAGGCTGAGCTTGAGGCGCGTCTCAACGGTTAATAACTGCATGGGCAGTATAATATAAAAGGAGTTGGTATAAATGATTAAACTCATTATCGGAAAAAAAGGTTCGGGTAAAACCAAAAAGCTTGTGGACATGGTAAATTCCGCGACTGAAGCCAGTCTCGGAAATGTTGTCTGCATTGAAAAGGGCGATACCCTTACCTATTCCGTAACACATAAAGCGCGCCTTATAGACGCGGAAAGCTACGGTATTTCGGGCTACGGCGAATATTACGGTATGGTTGCCGGAATAAAGGCCGGCAACAACGATGTTACCCACATCTTCGGCGACGCAACCCTCAGAATAGGCAGCCGCGATATGGACGAGCTTACCGCTTTTCTTGAAAGAATTTCCGAAATCTCCGATGTTGAATTTGTCTTCACCGTTTCGGCTGATAAGGAAGAGCTTCCGAAGAAAATCTTTGATTTGGCAGAGGTTTGCTGATAAAATTTTTAAGGCTGTGCAGGCTGCTGCACAGCCTTTTTCTTAAAAAACTTATAAAACACTTGACTAATAGGGCAATCTGTGTTATTATAATTTCTGTTCTTATGCGGGTGTAGTTCAATGGCTAGAATCCCAGCCTTCCAAGCTGGTCGTGTGGGTTCGATTCCCATCACCCGCTCCAACTGAAAGACCGCTTAGAAGCGGTCTTTTTTTACAGATAAAAATAGGCATAACGGCCTGTTTCCGAATATCCGCTCCGTCCGAGAGCCGCTTTAAGGCTCTGTATTTAAAGGAGAAACAGTGTTTACGGATAAACCAAACAACAAAACCATATATGAATATATCCTAAGAACGGTAATCATAATCTTTGTGTTATGCGCCGCTCTTTTAAAGGCTGTGGCTGTTACTCCCGAGGCGGATAGCGGTTACATTCCGGCTGTGCAGTCGGATACGGAGGAATCGTCCGAAAAACGCGACCTTTCTTGGAAATATAACGATACGGTTTATAACGATGGTGAAACATACCAAGCCGGCGTACCTGTAAAGTGCAAGTGCGGCGACAGCAAGGCTTGCATATGCCGTCAAAAAATACCGGTAATCCGCGGCGAGGCAAGTTTCATAAGCGATGAAATTCAAACCCCGTGTATGACGATGATATTTTCCATAGCCGCAAAAAGCGGCGATTTGACAGCATACGATATAACAGAGCATTACGAAAAATTCTTGTCCTGAGCGCTTTTAATGTCATTGATTATGAATAAATAAAGCGCATAGAAAGAAGATATTATAATGCTTTATAAGAAAGAGGAATGTCCGTACTTTTTAATAACACATAATGAAAAAGAAATGTTACAGAAGCTTCGTTCGCTTGGCGACGAAGACCGAGATGAAATATACAAAAGGTTTCTCGAAATAGCTCTGAGATGCGAGACAGAGAAACAGTTAAGGGAAATATCCTGACAGAAATTCAAACTCCGCCCTGCCGCAAGATTTACTTCTTTGCGGCAGGGCGGAGTTTTAAATTTACACTATTCTGTTTTTGGTTTCGCCGTTTAAAAACGCGTCTAAATTTTCACACGCAATACCCAAAAGGCGTTTTCTTGTGGTGAGCGGTGCCCAAGAGGTGTGCGGAGTTATTATTATGTTTGGGGCGCCTAATAAAACGCAGTCCTCCGCCATCGGTTCTTCCTTTAAAACATCGACAGCCGCACCCGAAAGCTTGCCGCTGCAAAGAGCGTCGTACAAAGCGGCTTCGTCCACCGTGCCGCCGCGTGATGTGTTTATGAAAAACGCGCCGTCACGGCATTTTGCAAATGCTTCCCTGTTCATCATATCCGCGCTCTCGCGGTTTAACGGACAGTGAAGCGTTATTACATCGCTGTTTGCAAGAAGCTCGTCAAAGCTTACAAAACGGGTGGAACCGTTAGGTCTTACGGTTCTGGTATAAACTATTACATTCATACCGAGACCCTTTGCCGCCGTTTCAACGGCTTTTCCGATATTCCCGTACCCCACAATTCCGAGAGTTTTTCCCGCAACCTCGTCCGTACCGAACACAAGCGGAGAAAATATTTTTGAGCGTTTCCAGCCGCCGTCCTTTACAAATTCGTTATATTTCGGTATTTGGGTGTAATGAATAAGTATATAGGCGATTACCTGCTGCGCCACGGCGTTTGTTGAATAACTGCCCGCGTTGCATACGGCAATTCCCTTTTCCTTTGCGTATTCGGTGTCTATATTATTGTAGCCCGTGGCAAAAACGCCTATAAATTTAAGCTTTGCGGCACGGTCGATTACTTCCATGTCGATTACGGTTTTATTGCAGAAAATAATATCCTTGTCCGTTACCTCTTTTAAAAGCGCGGCGCGGTCTATATTGTCGAATTCGCTGATCTCGCCGTATTTTTTCAAGACCTCGGTTGAAAGGTCGCCGCCCGATTTAAGCGAGGCGCTGTCAGTTATCAGAATTTTCATCCCTGCGTGTCACCTTTCTTTTGGTTCCGTCCGGCTCTAATATATAGGTGTTTTCAAGCTGGGCTATAAGGCTTCGCTTGTACGAGTCTATATATTCGCGGCGCAGCTTTTGCTGTTCCGCTTTTTCTTCCTCTGTCAGTCCCTCTGCTTTTTGCTTTTTGGCAAGGAAGTTTATGCGTTTGATTTTTTCCTCTGTCATATAAATCACCGTTTCGTCACACTGTGCGGACCATTGTTAGGTCAAATCTCATTTCTGCCCTCAAGCGCCCGCGCAAGGGTAAATTCGTCCGCATATTCAAGGTCGCCGCCCACGGGTATGCCGTAAGCCAACCGAGTAACCTTAATTCCCATAGGCTTTATAAGGCGTGAAAGGTAGCTTGAGGTTGCCTCGCCCTCGACTGTCGGGTTGGTCGCCATTATTATTTCCTTAACCTCGTCCGAGCCGAGCCTTGCCATAAGCTCCTTGATACGGAGCTGGTCGGGACCTATTCCGTCAAGCGGAGAAATCACCCCGTGAAGCACATGATAAACGCCCGTAAATTCACGGGTTCTCTCAAACGCCATAACATCTTTAGGCTCTGCCACAACGCAGATTACCGTGCGGTCACGCCGTTCATCCGAACAAATCGAGCATATCTCCTCGTCCGTAAAAGCCTGACAAATTTTGCAGAAATGTATTTTTTTGCGCGCGTCAAGCAGTGCCGAAGCAAATTTTTCGGCATATTCGGGCGGCTGCTCCAAGATATTGAAAGCTAACCTCTGAGCGGTCTTTTTTCCTATTCCGGGCAACCGTTCAAACTGGGATATAAGCTCTGTAAGCGGAACGATATTATTTGCCATTTTTAAAACAGCCCCGGCATATTAAGTCCGCCGGTAATAGCGCCCATTTCCTCTTCGGAGGTCTTGATTGCGTTGCCGATTGCCTCGTTTATCGCAACGGTAACAAGGTCCTCAAGCATTTCCGCGTCGTCGGGATCGATAATTTCGGGGTTGATTTTAATTGATTTTACGGTGTGCTTTCCGTCCACCGTTACGGTAACCGCGCCGCCGCCCGATGTAGCGGAAAATTCACGCTGCTCAATATCCTCCTGCAGAGTTGCCATGTCCTGCTGCATTCTCTGAGCCTGCTTTAACATCTGCTGCATATTTCCGGGACCGCCGGAGCCGGGTAATCTTACCTTCATAATAAATTCTCCTTAATTGATTTCAAAATTTTTAAGCTTGTCCGCAAGCGCGGCAAGAGGGTCGCTCTCTTTGGTTTCGGTTTTAGTGTAGGGACCTAACTTGTAGGTTATGCCCAAAACCGTATGAGCCGCCTTTCTTATGCTGTCTTTATAATAACCGTTGTTGCTGTTTATAAGCGAACGGAATTGACTGTTAGGTGCGTCTATAAGCAAATAGGGACCTCTTATATATGCCCTTGAAGCGTTTAAAACACCGTGTATAAGAGGGCAGGAGGTTTTAAGAATACGCATAATCTCGCTCCAGTCCGCATCGGGAACGGGAACGGTGCCGCTCTGCGGGACAGGCTTTTCGTCAGGCTCTGCGTCGGGCGGCTCTGGCAGGGGTATTTCTTCTTCAATGCTTTCCGTTTCGGTCTGCGTGACGGCAGGCTCTTTCTCCGTTTCCTTAATATCGGGCGTCTGCCGTACCGCCGATACCGACGGTCTGCCGTATTCAAGCGCCGAAACACGCCTTTCAAGAGAAGCAATGTCGCCCGAAAGCTCGGGTATACAAAGCTTAAGCAGGGTAAGCTCCATTTCGCACCGTCTGTTTCCGCTTTGCATATTTGCCGCGGCGGACTGCAGTACCGAAATAACTCGCATTATGTCCTTTATATCGTAATCCTCTGCAAGCTTCTCGAGGGCTTTAAGCTTTGCGGCGGAGCATATTATCGGTTTATCGTCCGACCGAACCGCTTTTATTATCATAAGGTCGCGGTAATGAGAGGTAAGCTCACTAAGAAGTCTTTGCATATCGACCGAGCCGCCGTACAGCTTATCGACAAGCTTTAAAGCCGTTTCGGCGTCGTGCTGTTTGATACATTCCGTCAGCTCGTTCAAATAATCTCCGCCTGCCATACCGCAGACGCTTTCGACGGTACCCTCATCAATATTTTTGTCCGCGGAAGCGCATAAATCAAGTATCGAAAGGGCGTCTCTCATTCCGCCGTCCGCCGCGGCGGCAATCAGGGCGGCGGCGCCGTCGGTTACGGTAAGCCCTTCTTTTTCGGCAACGAATTTAATTCTGCCCGCTATCTTTTCGGGGTCTATACGCTTAAAATCAAAGCGCTGGCAACGGGAAAGTATGGTTGCGGGAAGCTTGTGAACCTCTGTTGTCGCAAGTATGAATATTACATGCTCGGGCGGTTCCTCAAGCGTTTTTAAAAGCGCATTGAATGCGCTTATCGTAAGCATATGAACCTCGTCTATAATATAAACGCGGTATTTTGAAAACGATGGGGCAAACGCCACCCTGTCACGCAGGTCTCTTATGCTGTCCACGCTGTTGTTGGATGCCGCGTCGATTTCCACAATATCGGTGTTTTCGCCGCTTGCCACCGAAAGACAGCTTTCGCATTTAAGGCAGGGGTCGCCGTTTTCGGGAGAAAGGCAGTTTACCGCCTTTGCGAGTATTTTGGCACAGCTTGTCTTACCCGTACCTCTTGTTCCCGTAAAAAGATAGGCGTGTACTATCTTGCCCGACGAGAGCTCGTTTTTAAGGGTATCGGTTATATGCTCTTGACCCACAACATCCGAAAAGGTCGTAGGACGGTATTTTCTGTAAAGCGCCTGATAAGCCATACTGCACCTGCCTTTTTAAAGCCTTATACTAAAAAACTTGCGCACTCAAGTGTACGAACGAGCCGATTTACTGCGGCGCACGGAAACCACCGCTTAATGCTGCTCGGTTCCCCGCCTGACATGGTTCGCGGCGTTCCGTCGCACAGGACCCGCCCGTTCGTACGCTTGAATACGCAAACGCACAATTTTTTGTAAAGCCATTTTATCATATTTTTTTAAAATTTACAATACCCAACACATAAATTGTTGAAAAAAATTCATATTGTTGATATAATTAACCTGTATAATATCATAATCGAAAGGTGTGTGTCTATGAAAGGCATTACAGTAAAGGAGCTTTTCGGCGATAACGGCGGCTTGGCGTCGGCATTGCTTGAGGATGTAACCTACCCGTTTGAGGCTTTGGGTAAAATAGGCGATTATATAAAAAAGATAGGCCCCACGCTTGATACCGCCGTGTATGAGCAAAAGGGCGAGAATATATGGATAGCAAGGTCGGCTAAGGTAGCGCCCAGCGCAAGCATAACAGGACCCTGCATTATAGGCGAGAGAACCGAGGTGCGCCACTGCGCCTTTATAAGAGGCAACGCCCTTGTAGGCGACGACTGTGTGGTAGGCAATTCTACCGAGCTTAAAAATGTTGTGCTTATAGGTACGGTTCAGGTTCCGCATTACAATTATGTGGGCGATTCGATACTCGGCTTTCATTCGCATATGGGCGCCGGGTCGATAACCTCAAATGTAAAGTCGGATAAAACCCTGGTGGTTATAAAATCCGGCGATGAGAAGCTTCCTACGGGTCTTAAAAAAATGGGAGCGATATTGGGGGATTATGTCGAGGTCGGCTGCGGCTCGGTGCTTAATCCGGGTACGGTAATCGGAAAAAACACGAATATATATCCGCTTTCCATGGTAAGGGGAGTAATTCCCGAAAACAGCATTTACAAAAAATCAGGTGAGATTGCGCAAAAAAGATGAGTATTGAAGTTTGGGATATAGTTGATGAAAACGGCGTTCCTACCGGAAGAACCACCATAAGGGGACGGTGTATGCTGAAATCCGGCGAATACCACCTTGTAGTTCATATATGGATAGTTTCTCCGGACGGAAAATTCCTTATTCAGCGCCGTGCGGACAGCAAAAAGCTGATGCCCGGCGAATGGGCGGCAACGGGCGGAGCGGCAATAGCCGGTGAAAATTCCTTTGCGGCGGCGGGCAGAGAGCTTTTTGAGGAGCTCGGTATCCGTTCGGACAAGGATAAGCTTATAAAGCTTGCGAGGATAAAGCGCCGCAACTCAATTCTTGATATATGGGTCATCACAAGCGAGCTTCCCGCGGAAAGGCTTGTACTTCAGCGCTCCGAGGTGGCGGAGGCTAAATGGGTGACCGAGGCGGAGCTTCGCCGAATGATAGAAAAGGGCGAATTCCACAATTACGGAAAAGAATACTTCGAAAGTGTTTTTAAAAAAATCGAAAAATACAGAGGAGCTGTTATATGAGTCTTAATACAGAGGGCGTAACCTGTGTAAGGTGTCACGCCTACCTTTTCCCCGAGGACGATGTGGTTTACTGTCCCGTATGCGGAGCGCCGCACCACAGGGAATGCTATAACGAGCTCGGTCACTGCGCGCTTGAGGAGCTTCACGGAACGGATAAGCAGTATGACAGGGCGGCTGAGGAAAAGAACAGAGAAAACGCATTCAATCCCGAGGCGGCAGGAACTGGAGGAGAAGCGGAGGGGCAGATAACCTGCGGAATGTGCCGCGAAAAATACGATTTTTCGCTTAACGCGTGTCCGAAATGCGGCGCCCCGAATATCGCGAAGGCAGGCGGAAGCTTTGTTAATTTCGACTTTTTGGGCGGCGTTCCGTCCGACTATGATATAGGCGATACCGTTACGGCGGATGAGGCGAAGCGCTTTGTTGCGGCGAATACTCCCCGTTATATACCGAAATTCGCAACGCTTAACAAGAAAAACCGTGTTTCGTGGAACTGGGCGGCATTTTTGTTCCCGTGCGGCTGGATGCTGTCAAGAAAAATGTATAAAAACGGAATAATTGCGGGATTGCTTACTGTAATTTCCACACTTTTATATCTGCCGTTCAACAACGCCGTGTACAAATTCGGCTTTGCCGAGGGTACGGCTACAACGGCGGAGGTAATAAATAACATTTACAGTCACATTTCCGAAATAGGACCGCTTGTGATTGCGGTTGCGGCAATAGGCTTTTTAATGAATATTGCGATAAGGGTGTTCTCCGCACTGTTCGGCGATTATTTCTACAAGGAATACACAATATCCTCGGTCAAGTGGATACGCGCGGAGAGCGAGGATGCCGACGCCGATTACAGAAGGCTCGGCGGAGTGAATATTTTTCTCTTTTTCGCAGGTGTTCTCGCGGTGCAGTATCTGCCGGCGTTTATCGCGGTGTTTATTTAGGAGGAATATATATGGATAAAAGAATATGTCCCGAATGCGGCACGGAAAACGAACAGGAATATATTTACTGTAAGAATTGCGGAACGCCGCTCGACAGTAAAAAAGCCGAGCTTGCGGAAAACGCCGATAATGGGTTTGCTTCGGGCGAAAGCGGTCAAGCCGAAAATACGGCGGCGGAGGAAAAAGCCGCGGAGCCGCAGGGCGGCTACGGGTATTACGGCGCGCCGTACACCCCGTATGCGTCTTCCCCGTATACAATAGGCGGTATTCCCGCAGAGGAAGCGGCGCTTTTCATAGGTAAAAAATCGGCGGAAATAACGCCGAAATTTATCCGTATGGAAATAACCCGTTCGAAGGTGTCGTGGTGCTGGCCAGCGGCGATATTGGGATTTTTCTTCGGACCTATGGGTGCGGCACTTTGGTTTATGTACAGAAAAATGTATAAAATAGGCACTGTCCTGCTGGCGGCAGGCGCGGTGCTTACCTGCATATTCGGCGCTATGAATTACGGTACCGATTCGCAAACGGTAAAAAGCATAATCGATTCGATTGCGGGCGGCGCGGTTTCTCTGCCCGGTCTTCTTGACGAAGCGGCGCAGGAAACAACGGTTTTAAGCGTTATTGCTTCCGCACTTGAAAGCGCGACGGACCTCGCAAGCGGCGTGCTTGCAGGCATTTTCGGACTTTACGCGTATAAGGAGCATTGTGTTAAGTCCATAATCAATTTCCGCAGTAACTGTCAGGACAGCCGTTATTATAAAATGGGGCTGGCGTCTGTCGGCGGGGTGTCGGGCGGAATGCTCGCCGTAGGCTTGGTTTGCATCGTAGTTGTAAACAACGCCGTTTCACTTGTGACCGCTTTAATCTCTATGATTTGAGAATATAAAAGAGGGTGCGCCCCAAGGGGCAAAGAAAGGAGAAAAAAATGAAAATCAAAAAGGCCATAATACCGGCGGCGGGACTGGGAACCCGTGTACTGCCGGCGTCCAAGTCCATGCCGAAGGAAATGCTTCCGATAGTTGACAAACCGGCAATACAGTATATCGTGGAGGAGGCTGTAAGAGCCGGAATTACCGATATACTCATAATAACAAACAGGGGCAAGGGCATAATCGAGGACCATTTTGACCATTCGGTAGAGCTTGAGGCACAGCTTGAAAAGCGCGGAAATACCGAAATGTTAGAGCAGCTTGATAAGCTTGCCAACCTTGCGAACATATACTATTTAAGGCAGAAGGAAACAAGAGGACTCGGCGACGCGGTGCTTCGCGCAAAGGAATTTGTCGGCTCAGAGCCGTTTGCGGTGCTTTACGGCGATGATGTAATAATAGGCGAGCCGCCCGCGATAGGCGAGCTTTGCGACGCTTACGAAAAGTACGGGAAAAGCGTTGTGGGCATTAAAGAGGTTTCCGAAGAGCTTATAGTAAAGTACAGCTCGCTTAAAGCCGAAAAGCTTGACGGTAAAAATTACTCCGTTACCGATATGATAGAAAAACCGAGCCTTGAAACGAAATTTTCCAATTACTCAATACTCGGAAGATGCGTGCTTGACAACGAGATATTCAGCATATTGGAGCGCACGCCTTTAGGCGTGGGCGGAGAGCTTCAGCTTACCGACGCCATGCGTGAGCTTGCCGTTAAATACGGTATGATAGGCGTTGATTTCAGCGGTATCAGATATGATATGGGCAACAAATTCGGTATTTTAAAGGCGAATATCGAGGTCGGACTTTCGCACCCCGAGGTTTCCGCACAGCTCAAAGAATATATAAAGGAACTTGCAAAAACACTTTGATGTATACTTCGTTATTTCTTGATCTTGACAATACACTGCTCGACTTCAACAAAGCCGAGGCGTATGCGGTAAGCCGTGTGCTTAAAAACAACGGACTGCCTTACGACGAAAAAACGGTAAGGCTGTATTCCGATATAAACAGGGGCTTTTGGGAAAGCTTCGAGAGGGGCGAAATACCTAAAACCGCAATATATGTCGGCCGTTTTGAAAAGCTGCTTTCTGTTCTCGGGGAAAACGGAGACGCCGAGGCGCTTTCCGCTGAATACGGACGGGGGCTTTCCGAGGGGTACTTCAAGGTGGACGGTGCGGACGAAATACTTGTTTATTTAAAGTCACGCGGTTACAAGCTTTACGCCACAACAAACGGGCTTTCCTCCACACAGTACAGAAGAATAGACGGCTCGGGATTAAAGGATTGTTTCGACGCCGTGTTCGTCTCGGAGGACGCTGGGCATCAAAAGCCCGAAAAGGAATATTTCGATTATGTGATTTCCTCTATCCCCGAAAACGACAAAAGCAAAATGCTTATTGTGGGAGACAGTCAAAGCTCGGATATTTTGGGCGGAGTAAACGCCGGTATAGACACCTGCTGGTTTAATCCGGAGGGGCTTGCGGCAAGGTATCCGTCAAAGTACGAAATAGCCTCGCTTTCCGAACTTAAAGACATATTATGAAAAAAACCGACAAGCCGCAAAAGACTTGTCGGTTTTCTCATTTGTTTTCGCGGATGTAATCGTAAAGCTCGTCAAAGCTTCCCGACGGGTACGCCGCAATATCACGGTCCTTTTTATTGATCAGGCAGTCGGTAAGCAAAAATACCTGCATACCGAGCGTTCCGGCTATCATATCCTCTTCTACATCGTTGCCTACCATAAGGCTTTCCTCTGCTTTAAGATTAAGCTTATTAAGTATTTCCTCATAGTATTTGGGGTTCGGCTTGCAGTAATGCGAATTTTCGTAGGTCGTGTATATCAAAAAGTCATTTTTATCGACCCCCGCCCAGCCTATGCGGCTTTCCGTTGCGACCGACGGGAAAATCGGATTTGTCGCAAGTATCAGGTTAAAACCGTCGGCTTTCAGCTTTTTTACCGTTTCGCCGGCTTTGGGGTTAAAGCCGCAGTCTTCCTTTACTTTGCCGAAATCGGTTTTGTAAAAGTCGTCGAAAACAGGCTTGTCCTCGGTTCCCTTATCGCCGTAAATTTCTTGAAATTCGTGCCAGAAGGCTTCTTCGTTTGTGCGGTGCCCAGTGTTTTTAACCATCGCTGCTGTGCCTCTCCATACGCTGTCGATAAGCCTTTGGGGTTCATAGCCTAAGGGAGCCACCCTTTTTACAAGCCGTGAAAAATACCCCTTTGTGAATTTATCCTGATCCATAGGAAGAAGAGTTCCGTCAAGATCGAAAAAAATGTTTTTTATCATTTATATCACCCGATATTATTTTAACGCTTTACAAATTTAAGTCAAGCTTTTTTGCATAAGTCACCGCTTCCTGACAACAATACCCTTGAGGTGATAAAAATGCAATTAACACAAAAGGAAACTTCTCTTTTAAAGGACCTTAAGACGCAGGAAAAGCTGTGCGTTCAAAAATATACGCAGTATTCCTCCGACGCTAAGGATCCGCAGCTCAAGACCCTTCTTTCGCAAATAGCCGCGGCCGAACAGCATCATCTTGATATGATAAATCAGATTGAGGGCGGAACGGCGCCGGCAACAGGCTCAAAATCAGGCTCACAGCCCGCTTTCAGCGCAGCCTACGGCGTGGGCGAAACAGAGGACAAAAAACACGACTGCTTTTTATGTACCGACCTGCTTACAATGGAAAAGCACGCCTCGCACCTTTACGACACCTGCGTATTCGAATTTACACAGGAAAGCCTGCGTAAGGCTCTTAACGATATTCAGACCGAGGAGCAGGGACACGGCAAAGCGCTGTACGACTATATGTCGGTAAACTCAATGTATTCTTAAAAAATATCCGTTTTCCGATTTTTTTCGGGAAACGGATATTTTCCTCTTGCTACATATGGAATAAAGCGGTATAATATTCACAGTTTGTTTAATTATTTTGTAAATTTGTTTGGTATTATCTAAATTGAAATGAACTGTCATGGAGGAGTACAAATGATAGAAGTAACCGGACTAAGCAAGCGTTACGGAACCTATCTTGCTGTAAAGGATGTAAGCTTCAGCATAGAAAAGGGCGAAGTAATCGGCTTTTTAGGACCAAACGGCGCGGGTAAATCCACAATTATGAACATACTTACGGGTTACCTGTCCTTAACTCAGGGCAAGGTGGAAATAGACGGGTATGACATAACGGAATATCCCGAGGACGCAAAGCGCAGAATAGGCTATCTGCCCGAAATTCCGCCGCTTTATATTGATATGAAGGTAAGGGAGTACCTTAACTTTATATATGACTTAAAAAAGGTGAAATTTCCTAAAAAACCGCATATTGACGAGATACTGCGGCTTGTAAAGATAGACAATGTGCAGGACCGCCTTATCAAGAACCTCTCAAAGGGCTACCGCCAAAGGGTCGGCTTTGCTCAGGCGCTTATAGGAAATCCGGATGTACTTATTCTTGACGAGCCTACGGTCGGTCTTGACCCCAAGCAGATAATCGAGATAAGAAACCTTATTTCCCGTCTCGGCAAAAACCATACAATTATACTTTCGTCTCACATACTGTCTGAAATTCAGGCGGTGTGCAAGCGTGTAATCATAATAAACCGCGGTCAGATAATCGCGGACGATACACCCGAAAATCTTTCAAATAAGATGTCAAGCGACCATTCGCTTGTCGCAAGGGTTATCGGCGGCGAGCAGGATATGCTTGACGCGCTGCGCTCGGTAAAGGGCGTTAAATCCGTAACCTCTTTAGGCAAAAAAGAGGAAAACTCCTTCGATTTCCTTATAGAGCCTGAAAACGGCGCGGACGTAAGGGGAGCGGTCTCACGCCGTATCGCGGAAAGAGGCAAGACCCTGCTTGCGCTTACAAGCAACAAAATGTCGCTTGAGCAGATATTCCTCCGCCTTACGGAAACCGCGGACAACGAGGAAGCAAAGCGTATGCTCGGCGTTGATAAAACCGCCGAGGAAAAGCCGGTTCGCATAGAGCTTGAAGACGGCGAAGTAACGGTTAAAACAGACAAGGAGGACGGGGAATAATGAACGCAGTGTTTAAAAGAGAGTTCCGCTCTTATTTCTCAACCCCGATAGGGTTTATAGTAATAGCGGCATTCTACTTCTTTTTGGGGCTTTATTTTTCGATTATATATCAAAGCGGCAGTCCCGATATAGCAATGGTTATAATGGCAATGTCCACGGTTGCGGTGTTTACCATGCCGGTGCTTACAATGCGCCTTATGAGCGAGGACAGGCGCCAAAAGGTAGATCAGGCGCTTCTTACCGCACCCGTTAAGCTTACGGGAATAGTTTTGGGCAAGTTCTTTGCGGCGCTTGCGGTGTTTGCTATCGGCTTTGCTCCCACGGTTATATTTGAAATAATAATCGCCTCATATGTAAGCGTAAATGTTATGTCTTACATTTACGCGCTGTTCGGTATGCTGCTGCTCGGCAGTGCGCTTATAGCGATAGGTATGTTTATTTCGTCGCTTACCGAAAGCTCGGTAATTTCCGCGATACTTACCCTTGTTATAAATATACTTGTGCTTTATATGTCGAACTTTGCGAGTATGATAAAAATTTCGTGGCTTGCTACGGTTGTTGAAAAGGCGGCGTTTATTTCCGCCGCACAGAACTTCGGCGAAAATGTTTTGTCCGCAGCGGATATACTTTATTTTGTCAGCATAAGCGTAGCTTTCCTTTTCCTTTGCGTACGCTCGCTTGACAAGAGAAGATGGGCTTAAAGGAGGTTTATAAAATGGAAGAAAATAAGAATATAAATCCTGATACCGAAAAGGAACAGGAAACCTCTGCCCCCGATACCGAAGCAAAGGCAGATAAAAAGGCTGAGAAAAAAGCCGCTAAGGCGGCAAAAAAGGCGGCTCGTCCCAAAAAGCTTAAAAATCAGGCGCTTTTGCGCAGGGGCGGCTATTCCGTGGCTATCACCGCCGCGGTTCTTGCGGGACTTATAGTGCTTAATGTGCTTGTAAACGCTCTCTCAAAGCGGTTTGTTCTGGAATACGATATGTCCTCGGAAAAAGAGAACTCTATGAGCGAGGAAAACATAGACTACCTTAAAAAGCTCGACAGCGAGGTAAATATAACCGTATGCGCCGAGGAGGAGGGCTATGTCGGCGGATATATGAGCTATTACGCCCAGAACCTTTACGGCGTAAGCTCGGACGCTACCGATTATTACAAGCAGACTATCAAGCTGCTTGATAAATACCCGAACTACAACAGCAAAATAAAGCTCAACTATGTTGATACTCAGGCTTCGGAGTTTACCGAAGTGTCTCAGAAGTATTCAAACGAAAGGCTTTCCTACGGCGATATAATCGTATCAGCCGATAAAAACGGAACAGAGCGTTATAAGGTGCTCGGCTTTGAGGATATATACACACTGTCCGAGGACAGCACCTATGCCGCTTACGGATATTCTTCATCGACAGTCGGCGGAAACAAGGTTGAAACTGCCGTAACAAGCGCAATAGCCTATGTGACAAGCGATAAGACCAAAAAGGCGGCGCTTCTTACAGGCCATTCAAAAACCGATTACACAAGCGACTATCAGACCCTGCTTAAAGCAAACAATTACGATATAACCGTTGTTTCGGACAGCATAATAGGCTCTGTATCGGACGAATACGACGCGGTTATAATAGCCGCTCCCACTACCGATTTTATGGGCAGTGAGCTTGACGCGCTTTCGCAGTTCCTTGAAAATGACGGAAAGCTCGGAAAGGGACTTTTGTTCTTTGCGAGCGATTCGGCTCCGTATCTTACAAATCTTTACGATTTCTTAAGCCAGTGGGGTATAGATGTCGGCGAGGGCGTGCTTTTCGAGACAAATTCGCAGAACCATATGCCCGACGACCCGATGACTATGGGACTTTACCCGTCAAGCTCGGACAATGACATTACAAGCGGTATGCAGCTTTGCATTGCGGGTCACAATGTTCCGCTTACCCCTGCGTTTGACAGTGAGGGCAAAATTACAGTTACAAAGCTTATATCCTCGCTTGAAAGCACGGTTGCGGCGCCTGTGGGAACTGCCGCGGACTGGACGGGAGCGGGTGATTACGCCAAGGAGTCATACGCGGCGGTTATACAGTCCGAAATGTCGGATTATGATGACGACAACAATAAGATTTCAAGCTATGTCTTTGCGTTTGACAGCTATGAGTTTATAAGCTCGGCTTATAACGAGCAATCCTCTGTTTCAAACAAAAACCTTACGCTTGCCTGTGCCGAGAGGGCGGTAGGCGCCGAAAATACGGGCATTTCCTTTGTTTCAAAAACCATAACAAACGAAAGCTATTCCGACGCGGTGTCAGAGTCCTCCGCAAACGCAATCAAGATAGTGTTTATGGGTGCTCTGCCGATTGCCGCGATAGCCATGGGAATATATATATACTTTAGGAGAAAGAACGCATAATGAGTGACCTTCCCGAAAAAAACACGGTTGACGGAGAAAACACGGAAGAAAGCGCTTCTACGATTTTTTCCGACCCGACGCAATATAAAAAGGCGCCGGAAAAACAGAAAAGAAACAGACTGCCGGTAATCATCGCCGCCGTTCTGGCGGTGGCGGTGCTTGCGGGCGGAACGGTTGCGGTTATAAAGCTTATACCCGAAAAGGAGGAGAGTACATCCTCGTCCGCCTTTGAAACAATAAAGGTTTTAGAGCTTAAAACCGACGACCTTAAGTCCGTTACGGTTACGAACGAAAACGGTACATTCAAGCTTTATTCGGTAAAGGAAACGGCGGAGTCGACCGATTCGTCCTCGTCCGATACAGAGGAGGAAGTGAATTGGTATCTTGACGGATACGAAAAGGATGTTATAAACACTTCCTCGGCTGAAAGTATCGCTGCGGAAGCGGCAACGGTTACCGCGGTTCGTGAAATAACCGCAAAAAGCGCGGCGGAATGCGGACTTGAAAGCCCTGCCGTAAGGGCGGATATAGTCACAAACGACGGCGCCGAGCTTTCCCTTTTAATAGGCGGTGAATCGCCGGATGGCACAGGAGTATATATCAAGCTTTCAACAGACGATAAAATATATATCGCCGAGGATTCGGTCAAGGAAACCTTTGTTTTTGACGCTTTAAGCCTTGCGAAAACAGAAGCTATTTCCGGTATTGCCGTGACGGACGCAATGAAGAACTCGTACACCGACGACAACGGTGCGCTGACCTCCTTCGATTCAATAACCGTTACGGGAACGAACTTCCCCGAAAAGGTGGTTATAACACCGAATACCGATGAAAATCTTTCGCAATATGCCGCATATATGACCACTTCGCCGACAAAGCGGATCGCCGACAATGTGGACGGAATTTTCGATTTATTCAAAAGCGGCGTAAGCGTATCGGGGGTGTATTCGTTTGATACCTCGGCGGCGGAGCGCAAAAAGCTCGGTCTTGACAACCCCGACCTTACGGCGGAAATAAAGATAGGCGATTTTTCGCTTTCTTATTCGTTCAAGCTGCAAAGCGACGGAAATTATGCGGTTTGGTATGACGGCGCAAAGCTTATTAATAAAATTTCCGCAAGCAATCTTTCGTTTATAGAGTATAAGGCTTCGAATTTCTATGCTTCGTGGGTATGCCTGCAATCAATAAACGAGCTTTCAAACTTTACCGTTAAAACCGCCGACAAGGTGTACAGCTTTGATATAGTATACGACGACAGCGAGGACGCAGAGGAAACCTATGTGATAACCTACAACGGCAAAAAGCTTACCGCGTCGGATTTCCAGAGCTTTTATCAGGAATGTATCTCGCTTTCCTGCACCGATTTTACCGTGGAAAAGCTTTCGATTGCCCCGCAAATGACCTTTGTGTTTACCTATTCGGACTCTTCAAGAGCGCCGACTTCGGTTGAGTTTAAAAAAGCAAGCGAGACTAAATATCAGTACAGCATAGACGGTATTGATATGGGTAAAATCAATTCCTCTGCCCTTAATAAAATTTTAAGGCAGGCAGAGAAATTAACATCATAGCAAACAAATTTGAAGTGTTCGGGGAACTGTCTTGCGGCGGTTCCCCGATTTTTTGTCGGTGAATGTCGGAACTTTGATATGTATAATATTCTTGAAAACCGAGTTTTAAAAGAGTATTATATAAATGAGCTTTTTGGAAGATACATTTACGGCGGGAGTATGGGGCGATAAAACGCCGAACCGAATAAAAAAGGAAAACGATATGAAAATGATGGATTGCGTCAGAATGACGGTTGAAAAGGAAGAATATGTTAAAGACGGCGTTCACAAGGGAATGTACGGTTGGATATGCCTTGAAGATAACACAAACGGCACATGGCTTGTAAATTTTCCGCAGTGCGGCGAAAAATCGGATATTGCCGAAATTAGCGTAAGAGAAGAGGATATGGAGGAAGTCCCGATAATGTACGCCGCCGAAAACGAGCGGATAAAGGCGGAGTACGGGGACTGATTTCGGGGTATTCCCAAATGATATAACGGCGCGCACAAAACAACTGTTGACAAAAGAGCTTTTTTAGTTTAAAATAGGAAAGCAGTAAGGGCTGTGTTTTCCGATAGGAGAACGCAGCCTGATTTTGTGCGTAATAATCTTAAAGGTGGAATAGTGTAATGTCACTCAAAAAGTATGATGTTGCGATAATAGGCGGAGGAATAGGCGGTCTTATGGCGGCTTACAGGCTTCACTGTAATGCTCCGGACATAAAAATCGTCATAACCGAACGGGGAAACAAGCTTGAAAACCGTCACTGTCCTGCCGGAAAAAATAATACCTGCGTTCACTGCAAGCATTGCTCAATAACAAGCGGATATGCGGGCGCGGGCGCATTTTCGGACGGTAAGTTCAATTTAGGCACCGCATACGGCGGAATTTTGGGCGAGGAATTGGGCGACGAAAAGGCGAACGAGTACATAGACGAGGTCGATAAGGTGCTTAATAAGTACTGCACCTCGGGTGAGGTTAAGATATACCGTTCAAACGAAGAGCTTAAGCTTAAATGTATACAGAATAATTTAAGACTTCTTGATATGAATGTAAAGCACCTCGGCACGGATAAAAACTACCTTACCATGCAAAATCTTATAAACGCGCTTGACGAAATGGGTACTGACCTGCTTGCGTTTTACGACTGTAAGAGCATAGAAAAGACCGACGGCGGATACATACTTCATTATGAAAACGGCGAAGCTATCGAGGCTAAGAAAATAATAATCGCGACAGGAAGAGGCGGCGCTAATTTCGTTGCGGATTTCTGCCGCTCATACGGTGTTCATATGCGCTCCAACCATGTTGACATCGGCGTGCGTGTTGAAATGAAGGATATGATATGGAAGGAGTTTTCCGACCGTATATACGAGCCGAAAATTCTTTACAAAACAAAGACCTTCGAGGACCGCTGCCGTATGTTCTGCTTTAACAAGGGCGGTCTTGTATCGGCGGAAAACAATCACGGTATAATAACCGCAAACGGACATTCCTTTGCGGACCCTGCCAAAAAGACCGATAACTGCAACTTTGCCATACTTTCAAGCATACGCTTTACAGAGCCGTTTGACCAGCCTACCGAATATGCCGAAAGCATTTCAAGGCTTGCCAATATGATAGGCAAGGGCAATGTGCTGGTTCAGCGCTTCGGCGACCTTGTAAGAGGCAGAAGAACCAACGATCACCGCTTGGGTCAGAACACCGTAATACCTACGCTTAAGGCGACAGCCGGTGATATTTCACTTGTGCTTCCGCACAGAATACTTACAAATATTATAGAGACTATCTATGCGCTTGACCGTGTGGCTCCGGGTACCGCAAACGACGATACGCTTCTTTACGGCTGCGAGAGCAAATATTACTCTATAAGACCTGAGTTTATGAACGACAAATTTGAGCTTATAGACGGGGTTTATATAATAGGCGACGGCAGCGGCATATGCAGAGGACTTTCCCAGTCCGGCGCAATGGGTATATATGTTGCCGATTGCATCACAAAGGGATAAAAAACAAAGAAAAAGCTGTAAAAAACGAAAGTTTTTTACAGCTTTTTTTATTGCATATATTTTTTGACTTTAAGCCTTGCAAGCGCTCTTGCAAGCACGATTTCGTTGCGGCGGTGNNGTGCTCCTTTACGCTCTGTTCGTGCGTTATAAGCTTAAGCGTCTTTTGCCTTGTTTCCTCTGCTTTTGCGGCGTCAATTTCATCCGGCCATTCACAGCAGTTTGAAAAGACCAATACCTCGTCGTTTCTCACTTCCATAAATCCGCCCGAAATATAGGCGTTTTTCCATTCGCCGCCGACCTTAAGCTTTATTTCACCTATGATAAGCGACGCTACCATTGTGCTGTGACCCTTTAAAACACCGATCTCTCCGTCCTCGGTCTGGCAAATAACCTGCTCTGCCATACCCTTAAAAAACTGCTTTGACGGGGTTATGATTTCAAGTAAAAATTCACTCATACGGCATTCTCCGTCAAAGGGTCTTTGCCTTGGCTCGGGCTTCGTCTATATTTCCCACCATAAAGAAGGCAAGCTCGGGTATATCGTCCGCCTCGCCGTCAACTATCTGACGGAAGCCCTCAATCGTCTCGCTAAGCGGCACAAACCGTCCCTCGGCGCCCGTATACGCCTTAGCGACGCTCATAGGCTGAGAAAGGAAATTCTGTATCTTCCTTGCGCGGTAAACGGTAAGCCTGTCGTCTGCGGACAGCTCCTCCATACCGAGTATCGCAATAATATCCTTTAAGTCGTCATAACGCTGTAAACATTCCTGCACACGCCTTGCAACGCTGTAATGCTTTTCGCCCACAATTTCAGGTTCAAGCACACGGCTTGAGGATTCAAGCGGATCGACCGCGGGATAAATTCCCTGTTCGGCTATGCTTCTTGAAAGCACGGTAGTGGCGTCAAGGTGTGTGAATATCGTGGCAGGCGCCGGATCCGTAAGGTCGTCCGCCGGAACATATACCGCCTGAACCGATGTGATAGAGCCTTTATCGGTTGAGGCTATTCTTTCCTCGATGGAGCCGAGCTCTTGGGCCAATGTCGGCTGATATCCTACGGCGCTCGGCAGTCTGCCGAGAAGCGCGCTTACCTCGTTGCCCGCCTGAACAAAACGGTAGATGTTATCTATAAATAAAAGCACATCCTGATTTTTTTCGTCACGCAGATATTCCGCCATTGTAAGTCCCGTCATAGCAACGCGCATACGGCTTCCGGACGGCTCGTTCATCTGACCGAATGCAAGTATAGATTTGTCTATAACTCCGCTGTTTTCCATATCGTGGATAAGCTCGTTTCCCTCACGGCTGCGCTCGCCGACGCCCGTGAACACCGAATATCCGCCGTGATTAACGGCTATGTTGTGTATCATTTCCATTATAAGCACGGTTTTTCCGACACCCGCGCCGCCGAACAGACCTATTTTACCGCCCTTTGCATAAGGGACAAGCAGGTCTATTACCTTAATGCCGGTTTCAAGCAGCTCGGTAGCCGGCTTTTGCTCGGAAAGACGGGGAGCGGTTCTGTGTATAGGTAAATAATGCTCCGCCGTAATGGGACCCTTTTCGTCGATAGGTCTGCCGAGAACATCCACAACACGGCCGATAACGCCGCCGCCCACGGGAACCTCTATACCCTTGCCGTCCGATTCAACCTCAAGGTTACAGCGAAGTCCCTCGGTAGCCTCCAAGGCAATGGCGCGCACGGTGCCGCCGCCCAAATGCGCCGCAACCTCCGCGTGCTTATCGTACTCCTTAATGACTATAAGTGAATTTATGGGAGGAACCCTGCCGCCGTCAAAGCGAATATCAATTACAGGACCTGAAATTTTTACTATTTTACCTGTATATTTCATTTAATTCACCTCGTTAAACTCCGTTGTTCTGCACCTGTGTTGCCGCGGCAATTTCGGTGATCTCATTTGTAATAACAAGCTGTCTTACAGCGTTTATTTGCTCGGAAAGCTTCGCTATCATTTTGTCGGCGTTTTTTGTGGCGTTCTGCATCGCCGTCATTCTTGCGGCGTTTTCGCTTGCCGCCGCCTGCATTATTATATCGTACATCATTCCGACAATATACTGCGGAACCATCTGGTCGAACACCGTCTGTAAATCAGGCTCGTAAAGAACATCCGCCTCGTACTTATTTTCGTACTCAACATCGTCAAAATCACGGCGCAAAAGCGGCAAAACACGCTTGCACACGGGTTTTTGCACTGCCGAATTGATATACTCGGTGTATACGATATATACCTCGCTTACATCACGGCTGTCATATCGGCTGATAATATCCTCCCCGAGATCGCTCGCAAGATAAAGCGAGGGAAGCTGGGAAGCGCCGTACCAAGCGCCGTCCGGCTTTATTCCGTGGGCGGTAAACATTTCCGTTCCCTTAAGACCTAACGAATAAAGCACGGGGTCCGAAAACCCGTTCATTTTTTCCATAGCAAGGCGCACAACGGCGGAGTTGTAGCCGCCGCAAAGACCCTTGTCGGAGGTTATTACAAAGAAAAGCGCCTTTCCGTTCTCCGTAAGCTCAATGTACGGGTCGGTAAGCATATTGTGCTTTGTCTTTGAAATAATGTCCTTCATTGTGGAACGAAGTCTTTTAAGGTAAGAAAGATTATATTCGATATTTTGCATTGATTTTTTCATACGGGAGGTAGACAGAAGATACATAGCGTTTGAAATCTGCCTTGTCTGCTCTATCGCATGAAGATGCTGCTTTAATTCACTGATGTTCTCCATTTGAGTAGCTTTCCTTAAAAGTATTTAAAGCCTCGCCGAGCTTCTTTTCGTCTTCATCGGTAAGGTCGCCCGAGGTACGGACGGAATTTTCAAGCACACCGTAATTTGTGTGCAAAAAGCTAAGCATTTCATTTGAGAATTGCTTTATCTGCGAATCCCTTACGCTGTCAAATATATTGCTGCGGTAGGCAAAAAGCAGAGCTGTCTGCTCAAACAGCGAATAGGGTCGGCTTTTCGGCTGCTTTAAAAGCTCTGTAAGTATGTGGCCTCTGTTTAAAAGCTTTGCCGTTGATTCATCAACATCACTGCCGAACCTTGTGAATACCGCCATTTCACGGTATTGCGAAAGCTCTATACGAAGCGAGCCCGAAACCTTTCGCATAGCCTTGTGCTGTGCCGCTCTGCCCACACGGGAAACCGAAAGACCCGTATTTACCGCAGGTCTTACGCCGCTGTGGAAAAGCTCTGTTTCAAGATATATCTGACCGTCGGTAATAGAAATTACATTTGTCGGGATATAAGCGGATATATTTCCGCCCATTGTTTCGATAATCGGCATTGCCGTAATGCTGCCGCCGCCCAGCTCCTCGCTCATACAGGCGCTTCTCTCAAGCAAACGGCTGTGAAGATAAAAGACATCGCCGGGGAAGGCTTCTCTTCCGGGCGGTCTGTGTAAAAGCAACGACATTGTACGGTAAGCCACGGCGTGCTTTGAAAGGTCGTCGTATATTACAAGCACATCTCTGCCTTTTCTCATAAAGCCCTCCGCAACCGCGCAGGCGGAGTAGGGAGCCAGATACTGCATTGCGGGGCTGTCCGAAGCGGTAGCCGCAACCACAATGCTGTATTCCATAGCGCCCGTGCTTTTAAGGGTTTCGGTTATCTGCGCTATATTGGAAGCCTTTTGACCTATGGCGCAGTATATGCATATTACATCGGTATCCTTTTGATTTATTACCGTGTCTATTGCGATAGAGGTCTTACCCGTCTGCCTGTCGCCTATTATAAGCTCACGCTGACCTCTGCCTATCGGTATCATACTGTCTATTGCCATAATGCCTGTTTCAAGCGGCTTATCGACAGGTCTTCTCTGCATTATTGTAGGCGCGGGCGTCTCGCACGGCAAATGCTCCTTTGCATCAAGGGGCATACCGTCAAGCGGACGGCCTATCGGGTCTACGACCCTGCCTATAAGGGAATTGCCGACAGGCATATCGGCTACAACTCCCGTACCCTTTACGCTGTCCCCCACATTTACGGAGTCGGCGTTGTCCATAAGCACCGCACCCACGCCGTCCTCGCTTAAATCGAGGGCCATTCCGTACACGCCGCCCTCAAATTCCAAAAGCTCGCCGTAAAGACGGTCGGGAAGACCGCCTACTCTTACAACTCCGTCGCCTA
Source organism: Ruminococcaceae bacterium UBA6842 (assembly GCA_002451855.1). Classification (GTDB taxonomy): domain Bacteria; phylum Bacillota; class Clostridia; order Oscillospirales; family Acutalibacteraceae; genus UBA737. Next base: position 25,558 of record DKDS01000027.1, read on the forward strand.
CGGTTTCAACCTTGCCGGAGCGGTAAACAATAGGGGCTGTATGAAATTCCGCAACGCGCTTTTTCAAAAAGCTGCTTATTCTTTCAATTTCGGTTTCTTCCACTCTGCTCACCGCCTTACCCGTTTATTTCTTTTTGCATTTTTTTAAGCTGAGAGGAAATGCTCAGGTCGTATATTTCGCCGTCAACCTCCGCGATAAATCCGCCGATTATACCGTTGTCGGTAATGTGCTTAAATTCGGCGTCTTCTCCGAGCCTTTCCTTAAAGCCGCCGCAAATGCGTCTGTAGGCTTCCTCCGACATATTTTCGGCAGTGGTAATTATTACCGTTTTCATTAAATCACCTTATTCCGCACTGCCGGTATGTTCCTTGAAAAACTCGTCGGCAATACGCATATTGTCCTTATTGTCAACCTCACGGGATAAGATCCGTGCCGAGATACCGAAAGCCAAATCGGTAATATCGTCCTTCATATTGCCGAGAGCCGCGTCGTGCTCCTGCTTTGCCTGAACCTTTGCTTTTTCGATTATGCCGTCGGCGGTCTTCTTTGCGTTTTCTATAACGGTGTCGGCGTTTTGCTTCGCCTGCTTTTCCGCGTCACGGATAATATCCGCTCCCGCCGCCTTGCTGTCGGCAATAAGCTTAGAATACTGCTCGGCTGCGGCGTCTGCCTGCGCCTTTGCCTCGTTTGCTTCTTTAAGCTGATTTTCTATCTTCGCTTTACGCGCGTCAAGAAACTTTTTAACGGGCTTATACGCAAGCGTTTTTACTATCACAAACAGGATAATGATATTAATAATGTTAATTATCAGATCTTTTACAGCATCCGATATAACCAAGCCGTCCATAAACCTTGTCTCCGTTCAATCAATTAAACTTTTGCAGCAAGTATAAGCGCTACAACGAATGCGTAAATGGCGGTGGATTCCGCAAGCGCGCATCCCAAAAGAAGTATAGCGTTTATTTTGCCCGAAGCCTCCGGCTGACGGGCTACCGCCTCCGTTGCCTTACCTGTTGCGATGCCCATTCCGAGACCTGCGCCCAAAGCTGTTAAAATTGCCAAACCTGCACCTATTGCTGTCATTTTTATTTCCTCCTAAATTTATTCTATGGCTTCATTGATAAATGTAAGCGATAAGATTATGAAAATATATGTTTGTATCAGCGGATGGAAGAGATTGAAGTAAAGTCCCGCAACCGCCGGAATACCCGAGGCGTAACCGCCGAGCACCGATTTTAAAAGGTCCATAACTATCATTCCGCCGAGCATATTGCCGAACAGACGGCAGGCAAGCGAAACCGGAACCGCAACATCGCTTAAAATCTTCATAGGAAGTATAAGCGGAGTAGGGCTGGAAAGATATTTAATTCTTCCCCCTATACCTTTTTTCTTTATACCGTAAAAATTTATCAGCGCAAAGGTTATAAGACCCATCGCAAGCGTTACGAGCAGATCCGATGTAGGCGGTCTGCACCCCAAAAGCTCGCTTGCCGCACAGCATATCATAAATATCGCGAGTGAAAACATATAAGGAGCGAGAGCGTCCGAATAATCACCCACGGTGTTTTTTGTAAAGCTGTCCACCGCTTCAACCGCAAGCTCCGTAACATTCTGGAATGTATTTTTCGGTTTTTCGGGGTCGAAATGCGGAAAAACCAAAAATCTGAATACTAAGCAGAGTAAGAGCACTATGCCTATTATTATTAAGGATAACACCGAGGTTTTTGCGAACGAGAACCCGAAAATTTCGGTTCGTTCGCTGAACATTTCAAAATCTACGCTGAGCCCGCCCTTGCTTCTTGTTACCGAGGTTATGGCTGTTCCTATAAAGAACCAGCCTGCAATAACCGCCAGCGCAAGCAGCAGCTTGGACCGTTTTTTAAGCTTTTTTGTCTCTCCGTGGTGCTTGATGTAGGAATGTACGGCGCAGTAGCCTATAATTCCCAAAACCAATAGCACGGCGGAAAGAGCAAATTCAATTATTGTTATCGCTTTCGTGCCGATCATCTCCCGAATACGGTTTTTTTGTTTTAATTGTATTGTAAACGAACATTGCGGCAACCGCGACAGGCAACCCGACCGTGTAGCCTATCACACATTCCGTAATGTGCGAGCCGAACAGCAGCACCAAAACCGGAAGCGCCGCGCCGTAAAGCAAAAGCTTTGCGGTCATAAAGCCTGCGGCGGCGGTATAGCTGCCCGCGGTAAAGGAATTAAGCATTTTCTTAAGTAAAAAGGCTTCTAAAAAGCCGAAAGCCAACGCGATTACAAAGCCAATCAAAAGCATAATCCCCCTACAATTTTTATTGTCTAATTTTAGTGCTTTTATATAATAATGTCAAGCATTTTTTTAAACAAACATACTTATTTGATAGGGCATAAAATTGTTAATTATTTCACATAATAGCTTGAAGGAATTATCTTCGCTTTTCAGGTACAAACATCATTATAAAGCTTACGAAAAGCAGGGCGCAGCATATCCACACGCTTTTATACCCCAATGCCGCCGTTATTATACTGCCGAGCCCCGCGCCTATGCCGAACAGAATTATTACGCCGAAGTAGGTAACGACCTTCATAAGTATTTCCTTATCGCCCGTACGCAGATAAGCGCACAGCGCTTCGGTGCCGGTACGCATATTGCCTATACACATTGTGCTGGCGTAGGCGTGTCCCCGTATTTTATGAAATGTCTGTACCTGCAATGCGCATACAAAGGAGACGAACGCGTTGGCAATCGCCTGTGTGTTTTCGGGAAGAAATCCGACCGCAAACAGTAGAGAAATTTCGATTATGAGAATAATCTGGCGCCAGTGGATTTTTTCGTAGCTTTTAAGCCTTATGTGTATTACCTCCGCCACTGCCGTTCCCACAAGAAACGACAAAACCGGTATCAGATACTTAAATACCGTGTGCCATTCGCGCCGAAACAGCGCGGTACTTAAAAGCACAATGTTTCCGGTCTGCGCGTTTGCGAAAACCTCACCCCGACAACAATAGGTATACGCATCCTGAAAGCCGCCCGACAGAACTATAAATATTGCCGCACGGAAGCTGTCTGACATCTGCCCGTAAAAGGGCTTAACGCTTTTCACGAAGTTTCCTCTTTTCCGGTATGGTGAGAATAAACGCGGCGTACGAAAGCATAAACCCGAGCGCAAAGAGAATAAGAGCCGGCATATTACTGTTCCGTACACATTCCGTAATTACTCCCAAAAGAAAACCGACCGCAAGCGTCAGAGCGACAAACCGTTTTTGTCTTAAGGCTTCGGGCGAACCGCTTATGACCGAAACAATTTCCGAAAGCGCCGCCGCATTCAAAAAAATTCCCATCACAATTTCCAAAGTATTTACCATATTGACCCCTTCTCCCGTAATATTTTACACAGTCGGATTTAGATATGTCACTCTAACCGACTTGACTTTTAAAGCCGACTATATTATAATTCCCCGATAGATATATTCATAATGTATAATAGATATATTCACAATATGATTTTGATATTAAAGGAGCAGGCATAAATGTATATCAGCTACGATTATTACAGGATTTTTTACTATGTTGCGAAATACGGAAATATCACACAGGCGGCGAAACAGCTTTTGAATAACCAGCCTAATCTTACCAGAAGTATTAAAAATCTTGAAGCGGAGCTTGGGTGCGCGCTTTTTTCACGCAGTAACAGAGGAATGAGGCTGACCCCCGAGGGAGAGCGGCTTTATGAGCATATCCGCATAGCCTTTGAACATATCGAGGCAGGAGAGACCGAAATAACCGAGAGCCGCAATTTACAAAAGGGCATCGTATACATTGCGGCAAGCGAGGTGGCTCTGCGCTGTCTTTTACTGCCTGTACTAAAAAATTACCGTACGCTTTATCCGGGAGTACATATAAGAATAAGCAACCATTCAACACCTCAGGCAATAGCGGCGCTTAAGGACGGGATTGCGGATATAGCCTTCGTCACAACCCCTACGGAGCGTTCCGCCACGCTTACCGAAACTCCTATCCGCCCGATTGACGAGGTTGCGATATGCCCGCCTGCTTTTTCGGAGCTTACGGGCAAGCAGGTACCCCTTGCACAGGTGGTGCGGCGTCCGCTGATTTCGCTCGGTCCCGATACAAAGTCCTTTTCGTTTTATTCGGAGCTGTTCGCAGGCTGCGGTTTGCCGTTTGCGCCGGATATTGAGGCATTCACGGCAGACCAGATATTACCTATGGTTTAAGCGGATCTCGGGGTGGGCTTCGTACCCCGTGAATTTTTGCGTGAGGGCGACAATGTGTGCGTTATAGACCTTAAGGAAAAAATACCCGAACGCAATATTGTTATGATAAAAAGAAAGGATCAGCCGCTGAGTATGGCGGCACAAAAGTTAGAGGAAATGGCGGTTGCTGATAAGACGAACTAAAAATAAAAGCTTTGCCGCATTTTAAGCGGTAAAGCTTTTATTTTCTATATGCATTATTTTGTCGCAAGCCTTAAGGCTTGTATTGCGGTGGGTAATAAACAAAACGGTTTTCCCTGTCATACGCCGTATGTTTTCAAGAACACGGGTTTCCGTCGCTTCATCAAGCGCGCTTGTAGCCTCGTCAAGCAAAAGCACGGGAGCTTCGGTAATAAGCGCCCTTGCTATCGAAATACGCTGTATCTGACCCTCGGAAAGACCGGCGCCCCTTTCTGAGAGCATTGTGTCAAGACCGTTGGGCAGAGCCGCTATGTAATCGTATATTTCCGCGGCTTTGGCGGCGTTTATAATACTTTCTTCATCCACATCGGGGTTACAAAGGGATATATTATCCCTGATACTGCCCGAAAGCACCATATTCCCCTGCGGGACATACGCAAAAAGAGGGCGCACAGAGGCGTCTGTCGGTATTTCGCCGTTGACGGTAAGCGAGCCGCTTGCGGGGTTGTAAAGTCCCAAAATCAGCTTGAACAGCGTGCTTTTGCCGCTTCCCGATTCGCCCGTGATTGCAATTATGTCACCCTTTTCGGCGGTAAAGCTGCAATTTTCAAGAATGTTTTTCGAGCCGTAACCGAAGCAAAGGTCTTTTGCCTCTATCGATTTAAAGTCAGCTTTGAGCTTGTCCGCGTCTTCCGGTTTAAGCAAAGAGGTCTCGTCTCTTAACCCCTCAAGCTCTGTAAGTCTCTCCGCGGACGCTATTGCGGAATAATACTGCGGAAGTATACCCGAAACATTCTGAAGCGGCGCTCTTAACTGCGAAATAAGCTGTAAAAACGCCATAAGCGTTCCGTATGTGAGCGTTCCCTTTGCAAGTCCGCCCGCTCCCCAAAGCAGAACGGCATAGTAGCCTATGGTAAAAAATGTGTAAAGGCTTATGGTTGCGGCTATGGAGATGCCTGTCCGCTTGATTTTAAGCTTAAAATTATCGTCCATATATCTTTGCAGTCTCTTAATAAACGGACCCTCGCTTGCAAAGGTTTTTATAACCACGATATTTTCAAAACATTCCTGCATAAAGGAACGGGTCCTGCCCTCCGTGCGCTGACATTCCTTGTGCATATATTTGTATTTTTTGCTTATAAATCTGCCGATTGCAGGCACTGTTACGCCGAGCAGCAGAATTATCAGCGCCAGTATCGGGTTCATAAAAACCATTGCGCCGAGCCCCGCGATGATTTTGGTGAAGATGGAAACCGAATTCGGTATTATCGTAACGGAGCTCGAAACCACAGTATCAACATCCGAGGTTATGCGGTTTAGAATATCGCCCGAGTGATACGGGGAAATATCTTCATATTTCTTTTTGCATATTATCGTAAAAAGATATTCTCTGAGGGACATAGTAAGCTTGCCGTTTGTGTACGCGTTAAGGAGAGACTGGCAGGCGCCTGCCGTTACCTGAAGAGCAATTACGGCAAAAAGCGCCGCTCCCGCGGCGGCAAGATTTCCCGCCGCGTCGCCTGTGGCTATATCAAGCACTTTCTTTGTTAAGAGTGCCAGCACAACATAGCTTACCGCCGTAACGGCGGAAATTAACGCCGTGGCGATAATCGCCGGCAAAAATCTTTTTATACGGCGGTATATCCACTTAAGCGTTGATTTGTTGCTTTGCTTTTTCATTCTTCTATTATACCGTTTTCCTTCATTGTTCTTAAAAATACATCTATATCGCCGAGCGCCAGCACCGTTGATATTTCAAAATTTTCGAGCAGGGCGTCGAGCATTTCCTTTTTGGTGGGATTTCCGTTTTCAATCATTTTCCACAGGAAATAAGCCGTATCTGTGAGTACAATAGTGTTATAAAAATTGCTGATTTTGCCGCTGTTTGCGACAACAGTCATCTGCCCGTGCAGATTTTTAAGACTGAAACCGTCCTTTATATGCAATGGTTGCACCTCACTTGTTAATAAAAGGTAAATTTATTATATATCAAAACAAAAAATATTGCAAGTGCAATAAGTTTTGGTGTATAATGTATACATAATTATATTACGGCGTTCGAGGAGATATGTCATGGATACTTTTTTTGAACAAATAATAGCGGTTAAAAAGACCGGAAAGGATATTGCGGCGATAACGGGAATATGGCTACTTGCCTTTGTTCTTTGCTTTCTTCTCATATTGTTTATGGGATACATCGGCTCGATAGCTTTCCTTTTGGTTGCCGGTATACTGTTCGGTGCTTTTAAGCTTTGCGGAAGATTTAATATTGAGTATGAGTATATTGTTACCAACGGAACCATGGATATTGATAAAATAATAAGCAAAAGCTCAAGAAAGCGTATGCTCTCGTTTGAGCTTTCGTCGGTTTCGTCTATTGAGAAATTCAATCCTGTTCAGATTTCGAGAGCCAACCCCAAGGATGTGCTTGCGGCGTGCAATGTAAGCGACCCGAACGCATACCTTATGGTGTTCTCTTCGGAGGGCAAGGGGACTAAGTATCTTGTGTTCGCTCCCGACGAGAGGGTAAAGGGAGCAATAATTAAATTTGTTCCGAAATTTATAGCAAACAGCGCTTTTAAATAAGGAGTGTGCCGCTTTGAAGGTATTAACGGGAAGTCTTATTAAAGAGTCCGAGGAAAATGCCGTTAAAGGCGGCGCTTTTTCTTTTAGGGAGCTTATGTACCGCGCGGGCAGCGCCGCGGCACGGATAATTTCGGAAAAATACGGCGTTGCGGGCAAAAAAATAACCGTGCTTTGCGGCAGCGGAAATAACGGAGGGGACGGCTTTGTCGCGGCGGCGGCTTTAAAGCAAAGCGGCGCCGATGTAACGGTTGTAACGCCGTTCGGTTTGCCTAAAACCGAAAACGCAAAATATTATTACGGCAAGCTTTGCGGAATAAAGCTGTCGGACAAGCTTACCGACAGCCGATGTGATATTATAATCGACGCGCTTTTCGGAATAGGTCTAAACAGACCGCTTAACGAAGCGGCGGAAAATATTATTAAAAAAGCAAATTCATATGATTGCGTTAAAGCGGCTATTGATATTCCGTCGGGGGTAGAAGAGGATACGGGAAAGGTGTGGGGCGAGGCGTTTTCGGCTGACCTTACCGTGACCTTTATCGCGCTTAAGCCCTGCTTTGTTTTGCCTTTCGGTTCTGATTACTGCGGCGAGACTTTTGTGGCGGATATAGGCGTGCCGACCGAAAAATATTCGTACCTTACAACCGAAAAGCCGATTTTTAAAAAGCGCCGGCATAATTCGCACAAGGGTACCTTCGGTACGGCGCTCCTTTTTTGCGGAAGCTACGGTATGGCGGGCGCCGCGATACTTGCGGCGCGCGCGGCGCTCAGAAGCGGTGTAGGAATAGTAAAGTCGGTACTGTGCGACAGCATATACGCACCCTTTACAGCCGCCGTGCCGGAGGCTGTATGCGTACCTGCAAAACAAAATAAATTCGGCACGCTTAGCGCCGAAAATATTGATACAGCGACCCTTTTAAAGGGAGCGGACGCGGTTCTTGTCGGCTGCGGAATGGGCAATAATGCCGATACTGCGGAAATAGTACGACTGGCGGCGCAAAACACGGAGGCTCCGCTTATTATAGACGCCGATGGCATAAATGCGATTTGCGGAAGCATAGATATTATTAAAAAACGCAAAGCTCCCGTTATAATTACCCCTCACCCCGGAGAGATGGCTCGGCTTTTGGGTACGACCGTATCGGCGGTTGAAGAAAACCGAGTTTCCTGCGCCCGTGATTTCGCGCGTGAAAACGGATGCACCGTCGTTTTAAAGGGCGCAAACACGATAATTGCCGCAGAAAACGGAGAAATATTTTTTAACCGCACCGGAAATCCCGGAATGTCAACCGGCGGAAGCGGAGATGTGCTTTCGGGTATAATCGCCTCGCTTGCGGCACAGGGAATGTCTGCAACAGAGGCGGCAAAGGC
>DKDS01000027.1:33945-42882 GCA_002451855.1 Ruminococcaceae bacterium UBA6842
AAGGCGGCGGTCTATCTTCACGGCGAGGCAGGCGACAGGGCAGCCCTCAAAAGGGGTCAGCGCGCGCTTATTCCGTCAGATATAATCGAGGAGCTGTAAAGGGGACTTTCGGCTTGAAAAAAATATTTTCGTTGGTTTTAACCGTTGCGGTATCGGTATTGCTTACTTCCTGCGGCAAGGGAACGGCGATTGCTCCCAAAACAACGGGAATTTCCTTTACTGCCGAGCTGGAATTTTTCGAAAACAAATACGAGGCGGCAGTAACGGTAAGACCTGACGGAAACGCTGAGGTTCAGATTATCTCCCCCGACACCCTTAAGGGGCTTGAATTCGATTTTTCGGGGAAAGCTGTAACGGCGAAATATCTGGGTCTTGAATACAAATACAATATTGCTGAACAGCCGTCGGTTGCGGCGGTTTCATATCTCTATGAAATATTAAAGGATATTTCTGAAAAAGGACGGCAGATAACCCTTGAGGACGGTCGTTTTTACACGGACGGCCGCACCGAAAATATAAAATACCGAATGTATTTCGGCGCTACGGGACTGCCCATTTCGGCAAGCGATGAAGATAATAGTTTTGTTATCACATTTAAAAATGTAACTATTACGGACGGCTAAGGCTACGTCATACTATCTGTATATTACGGCAGTCCTCCGAACGGATGGCTATTACCGTTCCTCTTATAAGAAACGCCCTCGGGTCGCCCGACGGGTTTTTGCCTATACATTCAACAAGAGTTCCGGGTATCAGCCCTATATCAAGAAGCCGCCGTCTCATTTCGCCGCAGGGGAGCAGCTGCTTTACCTTCGCCGTTTCCCCGAGCGGCAGATCGTTAAGGTTTTTCACGGTTTATTCTCCTAAAGCTTTTTAATATATAATACTCGTCTCGCACCCCGTTCGTTACACGGGGAAGCATATGCTCCGAAAGGAAAAGGAATATGAAAATCACTTATGAAAATAAGACCGATAAAATAAGCTTGGCAAAGGCAACCGGACTCTCAAGAATAATACACATTCATAAGGAGCTGGAGCTTATTTATGTCAGAAAGGGTCGGGCGGTCGCTTATGCGGATACTAACAGCTACCTTTTAAATCAGGGCGATATGTTCCTTGTGTTCCCGAATCAGGTTCATTATTACGAGACAAAAGAATCGGGAGATTTTGCCATACTTATTTTTTCAAGCGATACGGTTTACGGCTTTTCGGATATAATTTCAAACAGCGTACCCGATACAAATTTAATTCCGTTTGATAAAAACGGCGACTTCCCGCTTATTTTTGACCGTATATATTCGCTTTCAGGTGAATACGCAAATTTGGCGCTGAACGGTTATATAAATGTAATAATGAGCGCTGTTCTGCCGAATCTGCGGCTTAAAACCGTTAATGCCGATAATAATACCGCGCTTTACAGCGTTATAGATTTCTGCACAAAAAATTTCAGGGAGAACATCACCCTTGACGAGCTTGCGGACAAGCTTCATTTAAGTAAATACTATATTTCACATATGATAAACCGAAAGCTCGGTCAAGGCTTCAGCGAATACATAAATAATCTGCGCGTGAGCGAGGCGTGCAATCTTTTAAAGGAAACGGACACAAAAATAGCCGACATCTCCGAAGAGGTCGGCTTTGGAACCATAAGGTCGTTTAATCGTTCCTTTAAGCAGATAATAGGTGTATCTCCGGCAGATTACCGAGAGAAAAACGCGGCGCTTAAAAAATCGACTTAAGATATTTAATGCTTGCTTCGGCGCACTCCATACGGGTTTTGCCCATACTCGGCTCGTCCTGCTCTATAACTACCCATTTTGCGTCAACTTCCTTACAGGCGTCAAGTATAGAGGGGAAATTCTGAAGTCCCGAGCCTAAGGGGCGATATTCGAAGCTGCCTTCGGCAGTTTCTTTTTTATCGTCATTTCCTATAAGGGCGTACATATTGCCGCCCTTTGTGCCCGCAAAGTCTTTTAAATGGACGATTTCAAGTCTGCCCGCGTATTTACGGATGTAATCCGCGGGGTTTTCTCCGCCCACATTTACCCAACAGGTATCAAGCTGTGTCGATAAAAGCTCGGGTGAAACTGCCTTGTAAAGCAAATCAAGCTTGTATTCTCCGTCAACCTTTTCAAATTCAAAATCGTGATTGTGGTAGCAAAGCTTCATACCGTATTTATTTGCAAGCTCGCCGAATTTTTTGACATTCTCATAAAATTCGGCGTTTTTTTCGCCGCCCGCAAGGTATTCGGCGTTTATCCACGGAATAACAATGTATTTACAGCCTATATCCGAGTATATTTTAAAGGTTTCGTCGCCCTTTAAAAGCTCCGCGTAAGGCACATGAGCGGAAATAGGGGTAAGACCTGTTTCGCCGCATATTTTTTTGACTTCTTCGGCACTATGACCGAAAAGACCGGCAAATTCAACGCCGTCATAGCCGAGCGCTTTTATTTTTTTAAGCGTACCTTTAAAATCGGCTTCCATATCGGTTCTTACCGAATAAAGCTGTAATGCTATCGGAAAATCATACATAATTTTTTGCTCCTTTAAATTTCGGGTATATCAACGGTAATTTCCCTGCCCTGCTCGGCGGAGCGGACAATACCGTCTATAATAGCCTGATTGTAAAGAATTTCGCTTGACGGAACGGTTGCCTTTCCGCCGTTCTTTACAGCGTCTACAAACGAACGCAGCTTCTTATAGAACAAATCGCTTGTGGGCTTCATAGGAACCTGATACTGAAGGGTGGTATCGCCGATTGTTTTATAAACAGTAAGCGGTTTGTCGAACTCGCCGTTCCAGCACTCGGTAGACGGAATACGAAGACCGCCCTTTGTGCCTAAAATAAGCGCGTCGCCGCAGGTGTCCATATTCATAGCCCATGAAATGCGGAAATCAAGAATAATATCGCCCTCAAGACGGATAAAGCCTGCCGCAAAATCGTCAACCTTGAACTTTTCGGCATATTCGGGGTGAGCGGGGTAATAAGCCGGATCCTTCCCGAAAAAGGCAGAGGTATAACCCGATACGGTAAGGGGCTTCGGATAGCCTACCGCACCCATAAGCATATCGAGCGAATAAGAGCCTATATCGCCCACAGCGCCTATCCCGCCGGTATCCTTTTCGATAAATGTGGTGCCGAACGGAGTTGGAATACCGCGTCTGCGGCCGCCGCCCGCCTGCATATAGTAAACCTTGCCGAGCTCGCCCGATTCAACTATTTTCTTTATCATTTTCATATTTTCGCTCATACGGGGCTGAAAACCGATAGTAAGAATTTTGCCCGATTCCTTTTCGGCTCTCATTACCTCGACCGCCTCGTCAAGCGTTACGGTGAACGGCTTTTCAAGCATTACATTTATGCCTTTTTTAAGGGCGTGAATGGCACAGGGAGCGTGCTGGCAGTTATATGTGCATATGCTTACGCCGTCAAGTTCTTTTTCGTTGTCAAGAAGCTCCTTGTCGCTTTCGTAAATGCGGCAGTTTTCAATTTCAAATTTCTTTGCAAATTCCGCCGCCTTGCCGGGGACAATGTCCGCTAACGCCACGATTTCAACATCAGCCATTTTTTTGTAGCTTGCAATGTGTGATTCGGCTATCCAGCCCGTTCCGATAATCGCTATTTTTACTTTTTTTGAGGTATCTATAACCTCGGTTTCCTGATTGGACTTAAATGCGTCCAGTCCTGCTATGCTTGCCATAAATGTTTCCCCCGTTTATGTTTTTATATTACAAACTGACGCATATAGCGGCAGCTCAACGCTACTGAATCCATAACACGCTGTTTTGAGTCCTCAAAGGCTTTATCCTCTACCTCGATGCAGGCAAAGCCGTTATAGCCTATGTCGGTAAGTGCGGATACATATTTGCCCCAGTCAACATCGCCGAGCCCCGGTAATTTAGGGCTCATAAAGTCAAGCGGATAGCCCATTATTCCCACATCGTCAAGCTTATCCTTATATAGCTTGATGTCCTTAAAATGAACATGGAATATTTTATCCTTGAATTCGTAAAGCGGTTTTATGTAGTCTATCTGCTGCCAGATAAAGTGGCTCGGGTCGTAGTTTATGCCGAAATTATCGCTCGGCAGCAGTTCGAACATTTTGCGCCAGAGCCTCGGTGTGGTAAACAAATTTTGTCCGCCGGGCCATTGGTCCGCGCCGAAAAGCATCGGGCAGTTTTCTATTGCTATTTTAACGCCCTTTTCCTCGGCAAGCCTTATTATAGGCGGCCATATTTCTTTAAAAAGCTCGAGATTTTCTTCGACTGTCTTAGTTTGGTCTCTGCCTATAAAGGTAGTAACCGTATTAACGCCCAAAAGCGCGCTCATATTTATTACCTTTTTAAGATGTTCGATGTTAGCCGCTCTTTTTTGAAGGTCGCCGTCCATAGTGTTAGGGTAAAACGCAAGCGAGGAAATCTCAATGCTTTTTTTCTTGCAAAAATCCTTTATGTATGAAATGTATTCGGGCGAGGTATTGTCCACATCAATGTGGCTTACCCCCGCATATCGCCTTTCCGCCTTGCCCTGCGGCCAACAGGCAACCTCCATACATTCGCAGCCGTTCTGTACAGCGTTTTCCACGGCTTCCTCGAATGTAAAGCCGTCGTAAATTGCGCTTACAATGCCTAATTTCATAGCCTGCACTCCTTTATCGGGTATTTTATACCGGCGCTTTGCTTTATTAAGTCCATACAGGTATGAACCGTGTGCGTAAGCGCGGATACCTCCCTGTAATCGTTTTCGGTATTTTTCTTTTCAATGTAATCGGCAAATTTTATTGCCTCGTCGCCCATTATTTCATCTCTTGAGGGACAGCCCCAAAGCTTTGTTTCCTTTCCGTCCTTTACAAGCGAAATATCGGCGTACTGCGAAACCGAGCCGATTTTAACCGTGCCCTTGTCGCCCACTATTTCGGAGCCTATTGACGATTGCCCTGCTTTGCTGTATGAAAGCACTGCGGTAAGCCCGTCATATTCAAACACGGCGGCTCCCGATTTGTCTGCGTCGTTCTCAAAATAAGAGGCTGTGGCTTTAACCGTATTCGGCATACCGAACATATCCGCTGCCGCATACACGCAGTAAACGCCAAGATCCGTAAGCGTGCCCGCACCCAGCGACATATCAAATATATTCATCCGTTCGCCGTTTTTAAAGGCGTCATATCTGCTTGAACGCTGGCAGTAGTCTATTCTCGCCGCCGAAATTTCACCTATTTCCGAGAGCGCGTCAAAAAGAATTTTTCTGCCTTTACAGTGGCGGCTCATAATAGCCTCGGCGTAGATAACACCCTTTTTGTCCGCAAGATTTAAAAGCTCGTCATATTCCCTTGCGCTTGCCGTTATGGGCTTTTCGCACAAAACATTTTTGCCGTTCTCCAAAAAAAGCTTGCTCTGCGCATAGTGCAAGGCGTTGGGCGAGGCTATATATACCGCGTCAATGTCGGGACTTTTGGCAAGGGCGTTAATATCCGTGCAAAAGGAATTAAAGCCGTGCTTTTTACAAAACAGCTCGCCATTATCGGCGCTCCTTGAATAGGCGGTTTCAAGGCAAAACCTATCGGTCAGCTTCACGGCTGAGATGAATTTTTCCGTAATTCCGCTTGTACCTACCGTCGCAAGCCTTATCATTATATTTCCACCTTTATGCGCTGCTTTTGCTCAGCCGAGCTGAACGCCGCTTCCATAACCTGCATAACACGGCGTACCTCGCTGTGCTTGATTGCGGGCTCTGTTTTTTTGTCAAGCACGGCGCAGAAGTTGCGGTAAAAATCGTGGACATCGCTTGCCGGGCGGTCAACCTCGTACATATCAAGGGTTATTTCGTCGCGCGGCGCCATTGTTTTGGTGATGCCTGCGGCGGTTTGAACGGGCAGAACCTCTTTTTCGTTCCATGCCTTCATACGGGCAACCTTAGCCTTCTTCTGCCAGTCCTCAATAATAGCGCTGCCGTTTTTGCACTGTAAGTAAAACCTCGGCATTGCGATAAAGTTGTATGTACCGACCTCTATGTACGCGGTCTTTCCGCTTTCAAAATAAAGGGTCAGCTTAAAGCCGTCGTCTACCTCGTCTGTGGTTATATTTGTAACCGTGCAGTAAACGCTTACTATTTTTTCGCTTATTATCTGCAATATCTGGTCGATAAGATGTACGCCCCAGTCAAGTATCATACCGCCGCCGTAGGGCTTGTGACAGCGCCAGTCGCTCGGTATTCCGCGCGAGCCGTGTATTCTTGATTCAATGTTTATAAGCTCGCCTATTTCACCCGAGCTTACTATCTTTTTCATTGCGAGAAAATCGACATCCCACCGTCTGTTCTGGTGAACAGTGAAGAATTTGCCCGATTTATCGGCGGCGGCAAGCATTTCGTCAAGCGCCTTTACCGACATTTCAACAGGCTTTTCGCAGATAACATTTTTATCGGCGGCAAGAGCCTTGATAACAAGCTCCTTATGACAATCGTTAGGCACCGCTATTACAACCGCGTCAACCGTCTTGTCCGCAAGAACCTCTTCATATGAAGAGTAAGCGTGTATGCCGTTTTTCTCCGCGAGCTCGGCTTTCTTTCCGTCAATATCGTAAATACCGTTGAGCGCCGCAACATCGCTTGCAAGTATCTGCCTTGTGTGCCAGCCGCCCTGACCTCCGTAGCCTATAACCGCAAAATTCTTTTTCATTGTTATTCACCTATCCTTTTAACATGGGGGCAGTTTATTTCCTCGCGGAAACCGCTGTATGCCCAGTGTACGGCATTTTTAATTATGCGTATTATCTGTGGGTTATGATATGTCGGGTAGCTTTCGTGTCCCGGCTGAAAATAAAATATTTTTCCGTAACCCCGTCTGTAACAGCAGCCGGCTCTCAACACCTCTCCGCCCTCAAAACTGCCTATGAAAATCAGTTTATCCGGCTCGGGTATGCTGAACGGCTCAGCATAGGTCTCCTCATGCTCAAGCCTTACAAATCTGTCCACACCCTCCGCTATCGGGTGGGAGGGATCGACCGCCCACAGGTATTCACGGTCGCCGTCCTCACGCCAAGAAAGAGAGCAGGGCGTACCCATAAGAAGCTTAAAAGGTTTTGAATGGTGCGCAGAGTGAAGAAAGACAGCGCCCATGCCCGAAAGCACGGCGTTTTGGACACGGTGCGCCACCTCGTCCGGCACCTTGTCGTGATGCATATGTCCCCACCAGATAAGCACATCTGTGTTTTCAAGCACCTCGTCGGTAAGACCGCATTCGGGGTCGTCAAGCGTTACGGTCTTAACCGTTATTTCGCCGTCGCTCAAATTTTCCTTAAGTGCTTTGTGAATACCGTCGGGGTAAATGCTTTTAACCTTTTCGTCTGTCTTCTCGTGGACAAATTCATTGAATACAGTGACCCGTATCATAGTATTGCCGCCTTTCGGTTTTGTTCTGTCCTAATTTTACAAATTGCGGTTGGTGAAAGCAAGTAAAATGTATTATATTTTATAGACAAATGTTGCTGTGGTATTTTGCCGTGTATTATATTTAATCGGCAGGAAAGAATAATACAACAGGTGATGAGGTTTGAAAATAAATAAAAAGGGTGTTATGACCGCGGTTTCGGGTGTTTTGATAGGCGCAGTGAACGGTCTTTTCGGCGCGGGCGGCGGTATGCTCGCAGTGCCGTGCCTAACTTACGTTTGGGGACTCGACGAAAAGAGCGCGCACGCAACCGCAATCGCCGTGATACTGCCGCTGTGCCTCGTAAGTTCAATCGTGTACGCACTCAAAGGAAACTACGAGCCGAGCGTGATTCTGCCCACCGTGATAGGCGTTACGATAGGCGGAATCGCAGGCGCGCTTTTGCTCAAAAAGATGTCAGCAAAAGCCGTGTCGTTTCTCTTTTACTCGCTTATGACTTTTGCGGGATTCAAAATGATTTTTGACTGAAAAAGCGTTTTATCGATAAAATTCAAGCGATAAAGTGTCGATTTTGTATTGATATGAGGTGAATATGCAGTTTATATATTTCATTTTGGCAGGGGTGTTGGGGGGTATACTCGCAGGTATGGGAATGGGTGGCGGAACGCTCACTTTGCCAATACTCGTGCTCGTTATGAACGTTGCGCAACTCACCGCGCAATTCGCGAATCTAATCGCCTTTTTGCCGTCGGGAACCGCCGCGCTTTTCGTCCACGTCAAGAACGGTTTGGTGCGCAAAGAGAACTTGATTTATATGCTCGTTCCGTCGATAGTTGCCTGCGTAGGTTGCTCGTTTTTCGCAACGGAAGCGAACGGCGATTTGCTCAAAAAACTTTTCGGCGGATTTCTGGTGCTAGTGGCTGTGGTGTCTTTCGTTTCTAAAATTGCGAAAGAGTTTAAAAAATCATAACAACCCCGTTTTTGATTTTTTTCGCACATAGGTTTAGTCGCTCAAAAATCTCTCGCAACACGCAAAATAGTAAGGAATTTCCTGAAAAAAATCAAAAATGGGGTATTTACATTGTATGTTTTCTAATGTATAATTATGTCAATCTTAATTTATTAAGGACTTTTGTTTATGACAATTCCGCTTAGAACTTTTCGCCGAGGCATTCATCCGCCTGCGAATAAGTTTACAAAAGACGCACCTCTCGAGCAGTTTCCGACGCCCGAGAGGGTCTTCATATCTTTGTCGCAGCATATAGGCGCGCCGGCAAAGCCTGTCGTTGCGGTCGGCGACCACGTCGACGAAGGACAGTTGATAGGCGAGGCGAACGGCTTTGTTTCGGCAAACGTTTTTTCCTCCGTTTCGGGCATCGTCAAAAGCATTTGTACGCTTCCTACGGCAAACGGCGGCGAGGCACAACACGTGGAAATCGAAAACGATTATCTCTACACCAAGCGCACGCTTCCGCCCATTAAAAATCCGACCAAAGACGACATTATCAAGCGCGTAAAAGACGCGGGTATCGTCGGTATGGGCGGC
>DKDS01000025.1 GCA_002451855.1 Ruminococcaceae bacterium UBA6842
CAAATCTATGCGATTATTATAATCCATTTTGGAGCAAAATAAAAGAAAAAATTAAAATATTGTTAATTTTTTTACAATGTTATTGAATTTGGTGACATAATAGCTTATAATGTACAAGGCAAAAATTTAAATCTTACAAAGGGGATACCAAAATGACCAACAACAAAACGGTTTTAAAATGGCTTGACGAAGTCAAAGAGCTTGTCAATCCTGATAAGGTCGTCTGGATCGACGGCAGCGAGGAACAGCTCGAGGCTATCCGCAAGGAAGCGGTTGAATCCGGCGAAATGATTAAGCTCAACGAGGAGAAGCTTCCGGGATGTTATCTTCACAGAACACGCCCGAACGATGTTGCCCGTGTTGAGGACAGAACCTTTATCTGCTCTAAGACAAAGGAAAACGCAGGTCCTACCAACAACTGGTGCGATCCCGAAGAGATGTATAAACGTCTTTACAACATCGCAAGAGGCTCTTACAAGGGCAGAACAATGTATATAATCCCGTTCTCAATGGGACCGATAGGCTCACCGCTTGCCAAAGTGGGCATTGAGGTTACAGATTCAAAGTATGTTGTACTCAATATGGCTATTATGACCCGTGTAGGTCAGAAGGTTCTTGATGTTTTGGGCGACTCAAACGATTGGGTAAGAGGTCTCCACGCTTCCTGCGACATCGACCCCGAGAACCGTTACATCTGCCAGTTCCCCGAGGACAACACCATTATCTCGGTTAACTCTGCTTACGGCGGAAATGTTCTTCTCGGCAAAAAGTGCTTTGCTTTGCGTATCGCTTCCTATCAGGGCTGGAAAGAGGGCTGGATGGCAGAGCATATGCTTATCTTAGGTCTCCAGAATCCCAAGGGCGAAATCAAATATGTTGCCGCCGCGTTCCCGTCTGCCTGCGGTAAGACAAACCTTGCAATGCTTATTCCGCCGAAATATCTGCGCGATAAGGGCTACAAGATTTGGACTGTCGGCGACGATATTTCATGGATGAAGATAGGCGAAGACGGCCGTCTTTATGCTATAAACCCCGAGAACGGTTTCTTCGGCGTAGCGCCCGGAACCAACTCTCATTCAAACTTCAATGCGCTTGAAAGCACAAAGAAGAATACTATTTTCACCAATGTTGCGCTTAACCTTGACGACAACACCGTTTGGTGGGAGGGTCTTAACAAGGATCTCCCGACAAACTGCATTGACTGGAAGGGCAACAAGTGGGATGCTTCTAAGTTCAACAAGGCTGACAAGAGCACATATGCCGCTCATCCGAACTCAAGATTTACAGCTCCGGCAAAGAACTGCCCCTGCATTTCGGACGAGTTTGACAAGGGCAACGGTGTTCCGATTTCCGCTATTATATTCGGCGGCCGCCGTGCTAAGTGCGCTCCGCTTGTATACCAGTCAAAGGATTGGGTAAACGGTGTATTCGTTGGTTCTACAATGGCTTCCGAGACAACTGCCGCCGCCGCAGGCGCTGTCGGTGTTGTACGCCGCGATCCTATGGCTATGCTTCCGTTCTGCGGATACAATATGGGAGACTACTTCCAGCACTGGCTTGATATGGGCGCTAAGCTTGGCGACAAGGCTCCTAAGATATTCAATGTAAACTGGTTCCGTACCGATGACGAGGGCAACTTCGTATGGCCGGGCTTCGGTGACAATATGCGTGTTCTCAATTGGATTATTGACCGCTGTGAGGGCAAGGCAGACGCTACCGAAACCGCTATCGGCTATGTACCGAAGCCGGAGGATATCGACCTTACAGACCTTGATATGGATATGGATACCTTAAAGAGCATTCTTAAGGTTGACAAGGATGTTTGGGAGAAGGAAGCTTCCGAGATTGAAGAGCATTACAAGAAGTTCGGCGACAAGCTGCCGCACGAGCTTAAAGAACAGCTTGAAAATCTTAAAGCAAATCTTGCAAAAATGTAAAAGCAATAAAAATCCCCTAACGGTGAAAGCCGTTAGGGGATTTTTTTATAGCTCTAAATTTATTTTTTTGCCAGTCGGAGTATAAAGCCTGTATTTAACTCCTGCCGTGTCAAACATTCGCTTTGAGGCTAAAACACTGTCCGATTCCGAATACTTGTCGGACATATAAACAACCTCCGTAATGCCTGACTGTATTATCGCTTTCGCACATTCGTTACAGGGGAAAAGGGTGGAATAAACCGTACAGCCCTTTACACTGCCGCTGTTGCAGTTTAAAATTGCGTTAAGCTCCGCATGGCAGACAAAGAGGTATTTTGAGGAGAGGGGAGAGCCGTCCCTGTCCCACGGAAATTCATCGTCCGAGCAATGCTTAGGCATACCGTTATAGCCCATTGAAAGAATACGCTTTTCGGAATTTACGATACAGGCACCCACCTGTGTTGACGGGTCCTTGCTTCGCATAGCGGAAAGTATTGCTATGCTCATAAAATATTCGTCCCAGCTTAAATAATCAGTTCGTTTCAATTACAACACCTCTTTTTTCTTCCTTTAAAAATATAAACGCCGCTATAAGCATTATAACGGGGAATATTGAAGATACGGCAAAGCCCGTGTTAAGCCCCGCTCTGTCCGCAATAATACCGAGCAGCCATGGTCCCACGCAGCAGCCTATGTCTCCGCACATCGCGAAGACACTGAACATAACTGCGTCTCCGTGCGGAAATTTTCTTGCGCCTGCTGAATATGTGCCCGGCCAAAAAAGGCTGACCGCAAAGCCGCAGAGGGCGCAAGCCGCCAAAGCAAATGCAGGTATTTTTACAAATGCCGCCACAAAATAGCAGAGCGTACAAAGTAAGCTCATAGAAATTACGGTCTTGCGGAAAGAAATTTTTTCGGAAAATTTTGCGTATATTACTCTTCCAAGTCCCATAAAAATTGCGAAAGAGCAGGGACCCGCAAGGTCGCCTATTACCTTTGAAACACCGAGCGCCTTTTGCGCAAACATAGATGCCCACTCAGACATTGCGATTTCGGCGGCGCCGGCGCAGAACATCATAAGCATAAACACCCTGAAGGTGCCTGAAGCTATAAGCTTTTTAAAGCTGTCGCTCTTGCTGTCTTCGGGCGGTTCTACAAGCGGCACTTTAAGAAATGAAAACGCATTGAAAAACGGTATTACAGCCCAAATGAGCGGTATGTACTGCCAACCCTTGTATCCGAACGAGTGAAGCAAAAGCGTGGTTCCTACGGCGGTGACAGCCTGACCCCAGCAATAGAATGAATGTAGGAGTGACATACTGCCGCTTTTGTTATCGGAGGGGAGCATTTCAATCATAGGGCTTAAAATAACCTCCATAAGTCCGCTTGCAAAGGCATAGACCACTATGGAAATAACTATACCCGTATATGGGTCTCGCGTGACATTGGGCATGAACGAAAGCATCACAAGCCCTATTGCGGCGACAGCCTGACACATCACAGACGCTTTTCTGTATCCGAGCAAGCCGACTATTTTAGGTGTGAGAATGTCGGTTATAAGCTGTGTTACAAAATTGAACATAATAAGTCTGCCGAGCTTTTCGTAGCCTATGCCGTAAATATCCTGCAAGGCAATAAAAAGTATCGGGAGAAAATTGTTAACTATCGCCTGAACAAAATACCCCACATAGCAGGATATTTTAGTAGAGGTATAGCCTTTACTGTTACTCATGGTTTAACTCCGTTATTATATCGATAATTTGTTTGGGCTCGGATACGGTGTATTGCGCTCCGTTTTTTAACAGCTCTTCCTTAGTTCTGAAGCCCCAAAGCACGCCTATCGGCAACAGTCCGCCGTTTACCGCGGCAGCCATATCCATACCCGAATCGCCGACGAGGGCGCAGAGATCGGGTGTCAGACCTATTTCCTTTACAACCTCAAGCGTAAGCGACGGGTCGGGCTTTGCGGGGAAGCCCTCTCGCTTTCCCGCAACCGCGTCAAATGAATTGCCGAAAAGCTTAGTCACTACCTTCTTTGCCATTTCCTGCGCTTTGTTTGAGATTACTGCCGTTTTAAGTCCTGATTTTTTAAGAGAGGAAAGCAATTCCGTAATGCCGTCGTAAGCGCGGGTTTTATCGTGGTAATGCTCCCTGTAATGTTCCATAAATATATCAAGACATTTTTTCTGTATTTCGGGGGATTTCTTATCTGACGGCAATGCCCGTTCTATCAATTTAGGAATACCGTCGCCGACAAAATATTTGTATTCGTCAATATCGTGCGGCGGAAAGCCCAAAACGGACAAAGCGTAATCGGTGCTGTCCGCCAGGT
>DKDS01000096.1:0-389 GCA_002451855.1 Ruminococcaceae bacterium UBA6842
GCTTTAAGGCGAGAAAAGGCGAAATAATCGGTGTTGCGGGGCTTGACGGTTCGGGCAGAACCGAGCTTCTTGAAAACATATTCGGCGTTTCCACACGAAAAGGCGGTACGCTGAAGCTTAACGGCAAGCAAATTAAAAACCGCAATCCGGGCGATTCCATCAAAAACGGTTTTGCATTGCTTACAGAGGAACGCCGTGCGACAGGTATATTCGGAATACTGAATATAAGAGAAAACGCGACTATTTCAAGTCTTGACAAATGCAAAAGCGGTCCGTTTTTAAACTCCGCCAAGCTTAAGAAAAACACCGAGTGGTGCATTAATTCGATGCACGTTAAAACACCGACGCAGGAAACGAAGATTCGTTCTCTTTCGGGCGGAAATCAGCAA
>DKDS01000096.1:517-15426 GCA_002451855.1 Ruminococcaceae bacterium UBA6842
GCAAAATACGAAATTTATCAGCTTATAATCGAGCTTGCCGAAAAGGGTAAAACGGTTATTATGGTATCTTCCGAGATGCCGGAGCTTTTGGGCGTTTGCGACAGAATACTTGTAATGTCGGGCGGAACGCTTGCGGGCGAGGTTGACGCCGCAACCGCCACACAGGAAGATATAATGACGCTTGCCGCCAAATTTGCATAGGAGGAAACAAAAATGACATCTGCTATAAAAAGAAAAGGTCGTTTTTCGTCTTGGTTGGACGATTTTAAAGCAAAATCGGGCGCGGATAAGCGCAGAGCAATTACCGACCTACTGTTTAACAACGCAATGTATATAATAATCGCCATTGCGGTAATATACATCGCTATAAGAGTACCGGCTTTTTTAAAGCTACCATCCATAATCAACATAATTTCCCTTACGGCGGCTAAGCTGCCGATAGCACTCGGTATAGGCGGAGCCATCGTACTTACGGGAACCGATATTTCGGCCGGACGGTGCGTGGGACTGACAGCCTGTATCGCGGCGTCGCTCCTGCAAATGACGGGCTATGCAAACAAAATATTCCCTAATTTAAAGGTTATGCCTTTATGGATAGTTTTGCTTGCGGTTATAGCGGTCGGTGCGGTAATAGGCTTTGTAAACGGTTTCTTTGTCGCTAAATTCAAGCTTCATCCGTTTATAGTAACCCTTTCGACCCAGCTTATTGTTTTCGGTCTTGTTCTTATGTATCTTATGATGGGCGGAAACAACGGTCAGACCCTTTCCGGACTTGACTCCTCTTATACAAACTTTGTAAGAGGCACGCTCTTTAAAATCGGCGATGTCGCCGTTCCGAAATATGTTCTTTATTCCGTAATACTTACCGCGCTTATGTGGGTTATATGGAATAAAACAAAATTCGGTAAGAATATGTTTGCCGTAGGCTCAAACGAGGAAGCCGCAAATGTTTCGGGCGTTAATGTTTTCTGGACCATCGTTCTCGTGTTCGTGCTTGCGGGCGCTATGTACGGAATTACAGGATTTATCGAGGGCGCTCGTATCGCTTCCTGCTCTGCCAACACCGGTCTTAACTACGAATCGGACGCTATCGCGGCGTGCGTTATCGGCGGCGTATCCTTTGTAGGCGGTACAGGTAAAATAAGCGGTATCGTAATCGGCGTATTCCTGTTACAGATAATATTTGTAGGACTTAACTTCCTGTCTGTTGACGCAAATATGCTCTATGTGATAAAGGGTCTTATAATCCTTGTAGCCTGCGCTATTGATATGCGTAAATATCTTGCTCGCAAATAAAAAAATGAGGTGAACCGGTATGGAAAAAAAGACGGAAAAGACAAAGAAGACCGGCGGTCTGTATTCAAAAATAAATATGTCGGTAAAGTCCGCAAACATTATGGTTGCAAGTCTTTTGGCACTGCTGGTTATAGCCTTAATATTTGTGGTTAAGCATAACGGCTTTACCGTTAAGTTTGACACCGACGGCGGCTCCTATATAGCCCCCGTAAAGGCGGAATATTCCGACAAGCTATCTCCCGAAGCACCCACAAAGGAGGGGTGGACCTTTACGGGTTGGTATACCGACCGTGACTGTACCGAAAGCTGGGACAGTGAAAACGACACGGTGACGGGCAGTATGACGCTTTACGCCGGTTGGGATAAGGCGCAATAAAATGTTTTGATTTTCCCGGTATTTAATGATATACTTATATTAGTGTCATTTAATGCCGGGAGGTTTTTTAATGAATTATACGGTTCTTGTGGTTGAGGACGAATACGACCAGCGCCGCGCTGTAATAGAACGGGTAGACTGGGCTGCCGCCGGCTTTGAGGTAATAGGCGAGGCGGAAAACGGCGTTGAGGCGCTTGAGCTTTTGGAAACGCTGGAGCCTGACCTTATACTTACGGATATTAAAATGCCGATGATTTCGGGTCTTGAGCTTGCCGAAAGGGTAAGGGAAATACGACCCGTTACGCAAATGGTGATATTAAGCGGCTACGACAGCTTTGAATATGCGAGAAAAGCGATAAATTATAACATAATTTCATATTTGCTGAAGCCTATTTCCTCAAAGGAGCTGTCCGAAGAGCTTTTTAATATTAAAAAGCGAATGGACGAGCAGTTAGGCAGGGTTATGCAAAAGCCCGACGCTGATTCGGAGCGCAGGCTGCAGCGTATGCAGATAAATAACTTTTTGCTGCCCCTTATGCTCGGAAGCAATGAGGAAAAGCCCGAAGAAACAGAGCTTGACGCTACGGCTAAGGAGCTTGGAATAATAGATGCCGATTTATCGCCCCGCTTTTGCGTTATTGTATCAAAATTCAAGGACGCCGAGGGCAACCCGGCGACAGATAAGGAGCACGCTGATTTTATTGACGCCGTACTCGGAAAATATATGAGTTCCGTAAGCTTTTTGGTGTACGGCAGGGTAGTAACGCTTGCCGTAATTTCGGGCACAGGCGAGCTTTCAAACATACTCGATTTGCCGCTTAAGGAAACCGTGCAAACCGCAAAAAGAGTGCTTTCGCAAAGCTGTACTATCGGTATAAGCCGTGAATTCACAGAGCTTTCTTCCTGCTCGGCGGCATATTTTCAAGCCGTCAGCGCACGCCGCTACACCCGTGACGGTGCGGGCGAAATACGCTTTATCAACGATCAGGAGCATGACGGAGAAATAGAAATAGACCATGTTGAAAAAACCGTTTTAAAGCTCGAACAGCTTTTAAAGGTCGGCTACAACGAAGAATTAAGCGAATTTATCGACGGGCTTTTTGAAAACAGCACACCCGAAAACGCCGATTTGCTTGTTATGCAGATACTCGCAACCGTTTACAGGGTAACAAGCAACGCCGCAGATAAATCGGACATTGTAAATCTGCTTTCTTCTAACCCGATATTCTCCAGAATGACCACATATAACAGCGAAGCGGGCGTTAAAAACGAGCTTATTTCACTTTGCGAGAACGCAAAGGCATTAATATCAAGCTCGCAAAAGAGAGACAGCGAGGTTCTTTGTGACCGTGCGGTAAATATTATTAACGAACGCTACTCGGACGAGGGGCTTTCGCTTACCGAGGTCAGCAATGAGCTTGCGGTAAGTCCGAATTATTTAAGCGCGCTTATTAAAAAAACCAAAAAGAAAAATTTTGTAACACTGCTTACCGAAAAGCGTATGAAAGCCGCCTACGATTTGCTTTTGTGTTCTAATCTTAAGGTGCTTGAAATTTCGGAAAAATGCGGCTACAGCGACCAGCACTATTTCAGCTATTGCTTTAAGAAATACTACGGAGATTCTCCCGGAAAGATAAGAAGCGCCCAAAGGGGTGAATAACAGTGAAGAGCCTGAAAAAACAGAAAAGCATAAGCCTATCGGCTATAACCGTGCTTTCGGTGACCTTGGCGGCGATTACCGCCGTAACGGTTTGCGTAAGCATATTTGCCGGTGTATACAGCCGTGCGCTGCTGCGTGACGCGCGCGTAAGCTCGCTTCAGGCGGCGGAGCAGACCGCAACCGCGGTTGACAATTACCTTGATTCAATGAAGGAAAAGCTGTCGCTTATATACGAAACGGTGCTTGGATCCGAAAATCCCGAGGAGCTTAATGATAAGCTTTCCGCCGTAACCTATGTGCAGAGCGATATTTACGCCGTCACGCTTTACGGTGAAAACGGCGAGATAATTTCCTGCTCGGGAAGCGGAGGCACTCTTAAGGAAAACATAATCGCAGACGAATCGTTTGACAAAGAGCTGTACGAAAGTACAAATGGGTATATTTTAACAGCACCGCATATACAGACGCTTTTTAAAGACGAATACCCATGGGTTGTAACACTTGCGTTAAAGACGGAGCAACCCGTGCTATCGGGCAGCTACATCGCAATAGACTTTAAATTTTCCGAAATTGCAAAGTATATTGACAGCGTAGGCGTCGGCAGACAGGGCTATTGCTTTATTACGGATAAAAACGGCGATATTGTATATCATCCGCAGCAGCAAATGCTGTTTTCGGGAATTAAGACCGAAAATTCCGAACTGCTTGACGGCGAGCCCGACGGTGTTTTAAACGGCACGGATGTTATTTACGCGCTTAAAACCACCGAAAACGGAGAATGGCGAACCGTAGCCGTGACCTACACGGGCGAGCTTAAGGCGGAACGGCGGACACAGATAATAATAAGCGTTGCGATAACCTTTTTAAGCTGTGCCGTAATACTGTTTGCGGTGCTTATAGTGTATTCAAATATCGTAAACAAGCCCGTTAAAAGCTTGATAAAAGAAATAAAGCGTTTTGAAAAAGAAGCCGACGGCTTTATGTTTAACGGCGGTGCGGAGACTGTGACGGAACTTAGAGTTATTTCGGAGTCCTTCAGGCATATGACAGTTAAAATAAGCGAGCTTATGGACAGGGTAAGGCGTGAGGAAACAGAGCTTAGAAAAACCGAACTTAAAGCGCTTCAGGCGCAGATAAATCCGCATTTTCTTTATAACACCCTTGATTCTATACAGTGGATGTGCGAACAGGGAAGAACGGAAGACGCCGCCAAAATGGTAAGCTCCTTAGCAAGGCTTTTCAGAATAAGCATAAGCAGGGGACACGAGCTTATAACCATAAAAGACGAGCTGCGCCACGCCGAGAGCTATCTTATTATTCAAAGCTACAGGTATAAGGACCAGTTTACCTATTCCTTTGATGTGGATCCTTCACTTGAAAATTGCCTTTGCAATAAAATAACCGTTCAGCCGCTTATCGAAAACGCCATATACCACGGACTTGACAGGAGCGTTGACGAGGGCGAAATCAAGATTTCGGTAAAGAAAGCCCCCGACGATGAAAACGATATACTTATCACTGTAAGCGATAACGGTATCGGAATGACCAAAGAGCAGTGCCTTTCGATTCTTAAAAAAGAACGTAGCGATTCAAGCGGAATAGGCGTAAAAAATGTCAATGACCGCCTTAAAATTTATTTCGGTGAGAAATACGGCTTAAGCATTGAAAGCGAGCTTGATGTGGGTACCACGGTTACTGTGCGCATACCGAAAAAGGAGGGCGAATAAATGAAATTTAAAAAAATTATCGCCCTTTTATCTGCGGCGGCGCTCACTCTTACGCTTTGCTCCTGCAAAAAAGAGGATTCAAAAAAGAAGATAAGCGTAATTGTAAAGGCGGTCGATTCGGATTTCTGGCACCGTGTTAAAAGCGGTGTTGACTCTGCCGCCACAGAATATAATATAGACGCCGAATTTACGGGACCCGAAAACGAGGAGGATTACGAAACCCAAAACAGGCTTATTGAAAATGCGGTTAAAAACGGCGCCGAAGCGATAGTTTTATCGGCAATAGACTATAAAAAATCTGCCGAAGCGGTAAACAGCGCCGCGCGGGCAGGCGTTAAAATCGTCGCTATCGACAGCGAGGTCAATTCGCAGAATGTGAGCACCTTTATAGGAACAGACAACTACGAGGCAGGCAAAGCCGCCGCAAAAGCCGCCGTCGTCGGTTTTTCAAAGGAAAGCAATATCAATATCGGTTTAATAAATTATTACGAGAACACCGCAAACGGGCATCTTCGCGAAGAGGGCTTTAAGGATTATATAAGCGGCATAGACAACGCCGCGATAATAGCCGCCGCTACCGCTGACAGCAATACCGAAAGCGCCGAGCAAGCCGCTGTAAAGCTGCTTAGCGAACATCCGGAAATTAATGTAATCGCAGGCTTTAACGAATGGATGACGCTCGGAATAGGCAATGCGGTCAAAAGGCTTGACCTTTCACAAAAGGTGTATGCGGTCGGATTTGATACAAATACGGTCTCGCTCGGTATGCTTGAGACAGGGGAGATAGACGCCCTTATTGTTCAAAATCCTTTCGCAATAGGATATATAGGGCTTAAATGCGCCGCGGGACTGATTTCCGGCGAGACCTACCAAAGCGAGCAATACACAGCCGTTACCGCCGTGACAAAAAACAATATGTTTGATAAGGAAATTCAAAAGCTTTTATTTACTTTCGAGAACGGAGGATAATTATGTACAAAGCAAACGATAACAGATACGAAAAAATGCAATACAGCCGCTGCGGAAACAGCGGACTTATGCTGCCAAAGGTCAGTCTCGGACTTTGGCATAACTTCGGGGATACGGCACAGTATTCCAATATGAAGGAGCTGTGCTTTACAGCCTTTGACAACGGCATAACGCATTTCGATTTAGCCAACAATTACGGACCTCTCCCCGGCAGCGCCGAAAGTAATTTCGGAAAAATACTGAAAGAAGAGCTTTACCCCTACCGTGATGAAATTATTGTAAGCACCAAGGCAGGCTACGAAATGTGGGACGGCCCTTACGGTAATATGGGCAGCCGTAAATATCTGCTCGCAAGCCTTGACGGGAGCCTTAAAAGAATGGGCGTCGATTATGTGGATATATTCTATCATCACAGACCCGACCCCGATACTCCGCTCGAAGAAACAATGGGTGCGCTTGACAGCGCGGTTAAAAGCGGCAAGGCGCTTTACGCCGGAATTTCAAATTACGACGGTGAACGCTTAGAGCAGGCGGCGGCAATACTTAAAGAGCTTAAATGCCCGTTTGTTATCAACCAAAACAGGTATTCGATTTTCGACCGCACCATTGAAAACAACGGTCTTAAGGCTACCGCCGCACGGCTTAAAAAGGGCATAATTGCGTTCAGCCCCTTAGCGCAGGGTATGCTGACCGACAGATACTTAAACGGTATTCCGAAGGACAGCCGAATTATGACTGACGGCAGATTTTTAAAGGAAACCGCAATCACAAAGGAGCGTCTGGAGCAAATTGCCAAGCTTAATGAAATAGCTAAGAACCGCGGCCAAACCCTTGCAGAAATGGCGCTTGCATGGGTGCTTAAGGACGGTATTGTAACATCGGTGCTTATCGGTGCGTCAAAGCCGTCGCAGATACTCGACAACATCAAGGCGATAGAAAACACCGACTTTACAAAGGAAGAGCTTGAAAAAATCGACGAAATATCACTCTGATTTAAAAAACTACCGAGTCGCCTTAAGGCAACTCGGTAGTTTTTTTATTATAAAATCATTAATTGTTGAGTGTAATTTTTCATTAAAAAATAATACACCAAAACAACTACAATAGAAATTAAAAAACGAAATATGTACCCAAAAACAATTCCTTTTCCGAGTGATTTTGTACGAAGCGGATATTGGTGATACTTTAATTTGCCGACTATATAGGAAATAACCCCTATAAAAGGAAAGAAAAATCCTACCGCCGCAAGACCGCCGCTCAGCGAATCCTGTTCGGGATGTGAATAAACACAGTTAATTTCCGCTCCGCATTCAGAGCATTTAACAGAACCGTTCACCAGTTCCTTTCCGCAATTTTGACAATACATATTTTTTCCTCCTGTTTAATTATATTTGCCCCATACATAAATTCTGTTTAATAGCTTGATGTATCGGGTTGAATGTTACGGACAGAATCGTAGCTTTCGTTTAATTCATCAATCAGTGAATCCATTATGGGATTTCCGGTTTTTGTATGCACGCAGATAACATTTGTGCAAAACTTTAAAATGTCTTTTTTGGTTTTAGAATAAAAATAAGTGAGAAATCCGTCATCATCGTTAAAATCATAAAAAACCATTGTATCATTCACTACGGATTCAACCGGTGCCTTAATACGGCTTGAGTAATTAAATCTTGATTTTCTCTCTTCAAAAGCTTCGTTTATCATAGCGCTTAATTTATTGTAAATTGCCTTATTATGTTCTGTGATTCGTCTGATAACATATTCGGCATTTTTGCTTTTGACTTCTATCAGCCTTTCAAGCACCTCTCCTATATATGGGTAAATGAATTTTTGCCGTATTCCGAATTGGTCTGTAATTTCAAACTCCTCGGTGAAATACTTTAAAACCTCATTTTCGGAAAGAACTATTTCCTCAATTACTCTTTCATCATAATAATCGTACACATCTGTAGGAGGTTGGGGATAACGGCACTTTTGATATAAAAAAGGAATTTCTCTTGCTTTAAGTGCGGTAAGCATATTATAATCCTTATTTTCCATAGCAAGCGCAATCATTTTTTGTCTGAGACCGCGCTCCTCGCAGTGATATTTAAGGTCGATGCCGAGAAAATCACGCGAGCTGATTTCACGCCTTTTAATGCTTGTTCCGGCGCAGAAGCCGTAAATATGATCCTTTATATCATGATTACTGTCATCAACGAACCATATGTATTTCTTATCGGTTAAATATTTGAGAAAGTCATAATTTTTAAATTCAAGCGCGTAATCAATGACAGTTTTATTGTATTCGTCGGAATTAAGTATGAGATTATCGCTGCGGTTAATATATTCTTCCCATTTATCTTTATCATTTGAAAAAGCAATTTCGTAATTTGTAACATGGCCGCTTATGGGCTGATAGCGCTTTCCGGCAGTAATAATTTCCTCGCACGAGACCTCCAAAAGCTCACAAAATATCGGCAAATCTGACAGTTGAATCGATTTTTCGCCCTTTATCATTTGAGACATACGGTTCGCCAAATTGCCGAGCTGCTTATCGGTATAGCTATGGTTAAACTGCTTTTCAAGATAAGCCTTACAAAATTGTCTTGTGTTTTTATATTTTGCCAAAATAAGTCCGCAGAGGTATTTGCCGATTTTAGCATTGTCTTCTACAGTGAACATACACGCCCTCCTCAATAAACTAATTGTATTTTAGCATATTTTGGAAATTTCTCAACCTTGTATTTGCATATAGATTTTGAAGCTCTGAAATTAAGTATTAAAAATATATACATAAAGCATATATTTTTTTAATAATAAAAAATGACGGCTTGCCTCAGTCTATCGGGCAGCCGTCATTTCGTTATATTCTGTTCGTCTTTAATTACTGATTAACTTCGGCTTCGGTTGAAACCGTATCCATACGGTAAAGCTTGTTTAAGCTGTTTTGTTTTTTTAAGCTGTTTTTAACCGTCGGAACCGCACCGACTGCCGTGAAAGCATAAAGCAAAATAAGGCTCGGAAGATAATTACACCAAATTATACCGCCTGTAAAGAACGCGTTGTTATATATCCTGAAGCAGTCAAACACACTGTAATCGGTATATTCCTTCGCAAGCATAATCGCGGAATCAAGCTGATAGCTTAAAAATACCATAATAAACATAATAATGCAGGAAATAATTGCGCCCGTCTTAGACATTTTACCGCCCAGCATTTCATAACCCTTGAGTGTGCATACACCCATAACAACGCCCGAAATCGCCGCAACATAACCAAGTTGACTTATAATAAGTATTGCCGCCGCGCCCAAAAGCGAGCCTAAAAGCGCTCCGACAAAGCCGCCTATAATATTTTCGTTTTTCGCTTCGTTTTCCCTTATACGGTTTTCGCTGTCCGCAAGACATTCGGAATAGCAGGCGGGACAGAGAAGGGAAGCGCTGTTATATGTATAATAAATGCCCAAATCGGCGCTGTTACCGCATACCTGACAGCAATTCTCGGCTCCTGCGCTTTTCAGGTAGGCTGTAATAACCTCAATCCCGACGCGCAATCCTTTATTTACAGTGGTTTTTAAGGTTAAAAATTGCTTTATGTTAAAGTCAATGCGGTAACCGTTTACTCTGCCGCCCGCGCAAAACGACTTATTCTGCTTTACAAAAGCTTGCAGAGCGCTGTTTTCGGGCGCCTGACCGTTTATTTTTACAAAGACGGACACCTGCACGGTCTTACCTCCGAATATAGGCGAAACAGTGACATTATAGCCGCCGTAAGTACCGTATAATACACCGCTTTCCGTATCTGCGGAAAGACCCGACTGCGCCGCAAACGGCATTAAAGTGTTCAAATAAGCGTTCATAATTTAATATCTCCTTAAAAATTACATTTGACAAAAGAACATTTGTTCTGTATAATTGACTTACATTGATTTCTCGGCAATCTTTTCTATTCCGATACCTCTTGGCGGTTGGGGAGTGGAAAAGGCTATCTGCGTCTCGGTATGGCCGTAATTGTTAAGGTCGCCCACAAATAAATCCAAATCCTCCGTTGTCGCAAACGCAACCTTGATAAGCTGTGAATACTGACCCGTAACACAGCTGCATTCAAGCACATTCGGATGTGCTTTTATATATGGGTAAAACTCGGGCTTCAGCTTTGGGTCAAGGTCAAGCTTAACAAAAGCAATTATCGGGAAACCGACCTTTTTAAGGTCTATATTCACGGTATAAGAGCTTATTATGCCCTCCTTTTCAAGCTTTTCTATTCTTGCCGCGGTAGCGGGCGAAGAAAGGTACACCTGCTCTGCCAGTACCTTAAGGGGCATTCTGGCATTCTTTTGTAAAAGAGTTATGATTTTTAAATCTATCGCGTCCATAATTTCACCTGCCGGATGTTTAACTGAAATTATAATATAATATTTTTAGAACACAGTCAATAAAAAATTAATTTGGGTGGTGCAAAATGAATAACAATAATATTTCCCCGGAAAAAAGCTGTTGCTTTACAGGATACCGACCCTCGAAATTCCCGTTCCCCTTAGAAGAGGGAAACAGGGATTACACCGATTTTGAAAATTCGCTTACCAATACAATACTCTCCGTTACAGATGAAAATTGCCGTACCTTTTATACGGGTATGGCAATGGGCTTTGATATTATTGCGGCGGAAACGGTATTGCTTTTAAAAAAGTCACGAAATACCGCCTTTGATTTAAAGCTTGTGTGCGCGGTTCCGTTTAAGGGGCAGGAAAACTGCTACCCCGACGATTGGAAGGAGCGCTACAACAGAATACTCGAGGGCTGCGACAAAAAAATTGTTTTATCCGAAAAATATTATCCGGGCTGTTACTTCAAGCGCAATCACTATATGGTGGATAAAAGCAATTTTGTAGTAACCTGGTTCGACGGCAGGAGCGGCGGAACCAAGGAGACCGTAGATTATGCGCTAAGGCAGGGGAAAAGAATAATTAACCTCGCCGCCCCGACCCAGCTCAGCATTATTTAACAATCAATACCGATATAAGCATACATACAACGGGAATTATACTTCCGCTTATAAGCTGGCTTAAGGTATGCCTTTTCATTTTAAGCGACGCTTCAAACACCGGTATAAGCAGGAAATACCCACATGCGCACAGAGGACTTAAATAATATGTAAGCAGTGTTACAGGTCCCGAAATTCCGCAGGCGTGACCGCTGCTTTTTCTTTTTAAAATAAACGAGCTTAAGGCAATCATAATGCCCGACAAAAGATAGGTAAGATACAGCACACGCTCGCCCTTAGAGCCGCCGCTTGCAAAGGAACAGACAGTTCCCGCAATATATCCTACAACCGCAAAAACTATCGCGAGCGAGCGCTGAAACCTCCGCCTTTCGTCCTTTTGCTTTACAAGACTTACGGGATAAGCCAAAAGCGGCAATACGGTAAGCGTGAGAATTGCCGTCCAAAAGTGCCGTGCGTTTACAAAAAAGCCGTTCTTCATAAAATAAAGCATAAGAACGGTTACAAGGGCGGCTATCGGCGCCACCGTGATAATGCGTATAAGCTTGCAGATTTTGTTCATTTTCTTCACCGCGTTTATTTTACAGCTTTTTAATCCCGTCGGCAATGAACCGTACCTTTTTCGGTCTCTAAAAGTAAAAAAGAAAGGTAGAGAGCCGTAAGGACGCTCTCTACCGCAAGTGGAATTATTCAAAAATATCGTTATCCTGCTTATCGTCGTTATTTTTAAACACAGATAAATTTCCCGATTTATCAAGTATACCGAGATAAACCTCGGCTTCTTTTTTTATGCCCTGAACCTTAAGCTCGTTTTTAA
Source organism: Ruminococcaceae bacterium UBA6842 (assembly GCA_002451855.1). GTDB lineage: Bacteria > Bacillota > Clostridia > Oscillospirales > Acutalibacteraceae > UBA737. Next base: position 12,349 of record DKDS01000096.1, read on the forward strand.
GCCAGTTTGTATCCTTGCCGCAGCTCTTCAAATTCTTTTCTAAAACCTTGCCGTCCATAATAACATTATAGTATACGCTTTCGCTTGCCGGAACAATATTGAGATCCTCGGGCGTCGCCGGTTTTTTAGCGGCGGCAGGCATAAAGCTTATTTTTCCGCTTGCCTCCATAACCGCCGTATCAACCGCCGAAAGGTCATAAAAGCCGTTTAACCTGCACTGCATCAGAAATTCGTTTAAATCAAGACGGCACTTTTTAAAGTTTTTGCGGTAAAGCTTACCGTTTTCCATAAGAATAACCGAATGACCGAACACCAGCCGCCTTAACGCTATACTCTTAGAGCTTGCAACCGAGACCGCAAAAGAAATTACAGCATATACGATCATTGCAGTGAGCGGCTGTTCGGGATTTTCAAGCTCCGTCGCCATTTCCGCGGCAATAGAGCCTATTGTTATACTTACGATATAATCAAACATATTAAGCTCGGATAACTGTTTGTTTCCGACCAATTTTGTTAACAAAAATAACACAATAAGCGAAACAACAGATGTTATAATAACCTTAATGATTTCCATTTTGCCACCTCACGCAGATATTTACCTTATTTTGTGCATAAAACGCAAAAATATCCGTTGCGGCTATTGACAAAGGCAAAGAATTTAAGTATAATTGTATACATTAATACAAATCAGGGGATGAGAGCTTTGCTTGAAATTTCAAACAAGACAAATTTGCTTGAGCAGGACAATTATAAATATTCTTTGCAGGATGTTTCGGAGCCTAATTTATACAGAGAGTTTTATACATACGAGGAAGTGCCGAAGGTTGCGTTCAATCACCGCAGAGTGCCTATCGGTATGCCTAAGGATATTTGGATAACCGATACCTCGCTGCGCGACGGTCAGCAATCGGTGGAGCCTTACACCGTAGAGCAAATCGTAAACCTTTACAAGCTTATGTCAAAGCTCGGCGGTCCTTACGGAATTATAAGACAGACAGAATTTTTCGTTTACAGCAAAAAGGACCGGGAAGCTATCGAAAAATGTCAGGAATTAGGTCTTAAATTCCCCGAAATCACAACCTGGATAAGAGCGAGCAAGGAGGACTTTAAGCTTGTGCGCGACCTCGGTATCCGTGAAACGGGAATATTGGTTTCGTGCAGTGACTATCACATTTTCAAAAAGCTTAAAATGACAAGAAGTCAGGCTATGAAAACATATCTTGACGCCGTATCGGAAGCCTTTGAAGCGGGCGTTATGCCGAGATGCCACCTTGAAGATATTACAAGAGCTGATTTTTACGGCTTTGTCGTTCCTTTTGTAAACGAGCTTATGAAGCTTTCAAAGCAGGCTAAAATACCCGTAAGGATCCGAGCCTGCGACACAATGGGCTACGGTATTCCGTATCCGGAGGTTGCGTTGCCGAGAAGTGTTCCGGGTATAATCTACGGCTTACAGCATTACTCCGATGTGCCGAGCGAAATGCTTGAATGGCACGGTCACAACGATTTTTACAAGGCGGTTGCTAACGCTTCCACCGCTTGGCTGTACGGCGCTTCCGCCGTCAACTGCTCGCTGCTCGGAATAGGCGAGAGAACAGGCAACATTCCGCTTGAGGCTATGGTTATGGAATATGCCTCACTCCGCGGTTCGCTTGACGGTATGGACACCACCGCAATTACCGAAATCGCCGAATATTTCGAAAAGGAAATGGGCTACACAATTCCGCCTATGACCCCGTTTGTGGGTAAAAACTTCAATGTAACCAAGGCAGGCATACACGCCGACGGACTTTTAAAGGATGAAGAAATCTACAATATTTTCGATACCGAAAAAATCCTTAACCGTCCCGCGGCGGTTTCGATAGGTAAAACAAGCGGACTTGCCGGAATTGCTTATTGGATAAATCATCATTACAGTCTTAAGGGTGATGAAGTCATTGATAAAAAGGACCCGATTGTTATAAAGCTTAAGGAATGGGTCGATTCCGAATACGAGCAGGGAAGACAGACCGCAATTTCAAACAGCGAGCTTGAAAAGCACTTAAAAGAGCTTTCGGGCGGAAAATTTTAAAGGAGGACGGCTTTAATGATTGAGCATAAAACAATATCGCTTGCGGATCAGGTTTTCGACCATCTTGAAAACGATATATTAAGCGGGAAATATCAGCGCGGCGAAATACTTACCGAGAGTAAGCTGTGCGCCGAAATGGGCGTGAGCCGTACCCCGATAAGGGAAGCGTTAAGACGACTTGAGCAGGAGCATATAATCGAGGAATCGGGCAAAGGCTCCGTTGTTATCGGCATTAATGAAAAGGACCTTGAGGATATTTTCCTTATAAGAAAGAGCCTTGAATGTATGGCGGCGTCGCTCGCGGCTAAAAACCGTACCGACGAACAGCTGAAGGATCTTAAGGAAGCGCTTGAATTTCAGGAGTTTTATCTTAACAAAAACGACCCCGACCAAATAAAGCTTATGGATAACCGTTTCCACGAGACCTTATATAAATTGAGCGGAAGCACCACTTTTTACGATACTCTTGTTCCTCTTCACAAGAAAATACAAAAATACCGCCGAGCTTCGGTGGAAAATTCAAGCCGTGCGGCGGCTTCGGTCGCTGAGCACCGCAAAATTTATGAGGCTATTGAAGCCAAAAATTCGGCGGCGGCGGCAAAATATGCTTCCGAGCATGTAGAAAATGCCTATCGGCACATAATGAGAAAGGATTGAAATTAAATGGGCTACACAATCGCGCAAAAAATTATTAAGGCACATATGCTGTCGGGCGATATGACAGTCGGCAGTGAGGTTGCTCTTAAAATCGACCAGACCTTAACACAGGACGCAACAGGCACTATGGCTTACCTTGAATTTGAAACAATGGGGCTTGACAGAGTTAAGACCGAGCGCAGTGTTGCGTATATCGACCACAACACCCTGCAATCGGGCTTTGAAAATGCCGATGACCACCGTTATATACAATCGGTTGCCAAAAAGCACGGAATTTATTTTTCACGTCCCGGTAACGGCATATGCCATCAGGTTCACTTAGAGCGCTTCGGCAAGCCCGGCAAGACCCT
>DKDS01000096.1:15440-26090 GCA_002451855.1 Ruminococcaceae bacterium UBA6842
TGGCTCCGACAGCCACACCCCGACAGGCGGCGGAATAGGTATGCTTGCAATGGGTGCGGGCGGTCTTGATGTTGCGGTTGCAATGGGCGGCGGTGCTTACTATATCACAATGCCCAAAATGTATAAGGTCAATTTAACAGGAAAGCTTAAGCCCTTTGTCACAGCTAAGGATATAAGCCTTGAGATACTTCGTATACTCTCTGTTAAGGGCGGCGTAGGCGCTGTTATCGAATGGGGCGGCGAGGGTATTAAATACCTTTCCGTGCCGGAACGCGCGACCATAACCAATATGGGAACAGAGCTTGGCGCCACTACCTCTATTTTCCCGTCCGATGAGGTTACAAAGAAATTCCTTGAAGCACAGGGAAGAGGCGAGGATTATACCGAGCTTTCAAGCGACCCCGACGCGGTTTACGACAAAGTAATTGATATAAACCTTGACGAGTTAAAGCCGCTTATTGCCTGTCCGCACAGTCCCGACAATATCGTAACGGTAGAATCGTTAAAGGGCACAAAGGTCGACCAGGTATGTATCGGCTCCTGCACCAATTCATCGCTTTTCGATATGTTAAAGGTTGCGGCGCTTTTAAAGGGGAAAACCATTTCGCCGTCTGTAAGCCTTTCAATTTCACCCGGCTCAAAGCAGGTTCTTTCAATGCTCGCCGACTGCGGCGCGCTTTCCGATATTTTAGCCAGCGGCGCAAGGCTTCTTGAATGTGCGTGCGGCCCCTGTATCGGTATGGGCTTTTCGCCCAATTCCGCAGGCGTTTCACTGCGTACATTTAACCGCAACTTCTTAGGCAGAAGCGGAACCAAGGACGCGAGCGTTTATCTTGTATCGCCCGAAACGGCGGTTGCCGCCGCTCTTACAGGCGAAATTACCGACCCGAGACTTTTGGGCGAAGAACCGCATATAACAATGCCCGACGCCTTTAAAATTGACGACAGCGCCGTAATTGCTCCCGCAACGCCGGAGGAGGCTAAGGATTTAGAGGTTTTGAGAGGACCTAATATTAAGCCGTTCCCGAAATCAAGACCGCAGGAGGATACTCTCACGGCAGAGCTGGTGCTTAAGGTCGGCGACAATATAACCACCGACCATATAATGCCGGCAGGCGCTAAGATACTGCCTTATCGCTCAAATATTCCGCATCTTTCGCAGTTCTGCTTCGGCGTGTGTGATGAGACATTCCCCGAAAGAGCAAAGGCTCTCGGTCAGAGCATAATTGTCGGCGGCAGTAACTACGGTCAAGGCTCGTCACGCGAGCATGCGGCACTTGTTCCAATGTATCTGGGTGTCCGTGCCGTTATCACAAAAAGCTTTGCGAGAATTCATGTGGCAAACCTTATAAATGCGGGAATTATGCCGCTTACCTTTAAAAATCCCGACGATTACGATAAGCTCAATCAGTCTGATAAGCTTACCCTCTCTGATGTTTTTGCCGGAATGGACAGCGGTGAAATAATACTTAAGGACGAGACCACAGGTGACCAAATACCGCTTGTCTGCTCGTTCACCGAACGCCAGAAAGCCATTTTAAAAGCAGGCGGTCTGCTTGAATATACAAAAAAGGAAGGTTGATTTTCAATGGAACAGTACATTAACGCTGCGGTTGAACAGTTCCGCACACTTTTAAACGAGCAAATTGCCCGTGAGCGCCGTATGGAGCAGGATAAAAGGGTTACGGATTACAGCAAGCTTGATAAAATTATAATCGGTATTTGCGGCGGAGACGGAATAGGCCCGATAATTTCCGCGGAATCCGAGCGCCTTTTGCAATTTATTTTAAAGGATGAAATTGCCGCGGGAAAAATCGAGCTTCGCACTATCGAGGGTCTTACAATCGAAAACCGAATTGCTCATAACAAAGCAATTCCCGATGATGTTTTAGCTGAAATCAAGGCTTGTAATGTTATATTAAAGGCTCCTACAACAACACTTAAGGGCGGCACGCTCGAGAGTGCCAATGTAGCGATGCGCCGTGAGCTTGATTTGTATGCAAATGTCCGTCCCGTTGCCGTTCCCGAGCTTGGCATTGACTGGACTTTCTTCCGTGAGAATACCGAGGGCGAATATGTACTCGGCAGCAGGGGAGTAGAAATACCCGATACATTGGCTTTTGACTTCAAGGTAACTACAAACGAGGGTACAAAGCGAATTGCAAGAGCGGCGTTTGAATATGCCAAAAACAACGGAAAAACCAATGTCGCAATCGTAACAAAGGCTAATATTATGAAAAAGACCGACGGTAAATTCTCGGAGCTTTGCCACGAGGTTGCAAAGGATTACCCCGGAATTACCGCTGAAGACTGGTACATTGACATTATGACCGCCAATCTCGTAAACGAGCGCGTAAGGAGCAACTTCCAGGTAATTCTTCTGCCTAACCTCTACGGCGATATTATCACCGACGAAGCAGCCCAAATACAGGGCGGCGTAGGTACTGCCGGCAGCGCCAATTTGGGCGATGTGTATGCTATGTTTGAAGCAATCCACGGCTCCGCACCGAGAATGATAGAAACCGGTAGGGGAGCATATGCCAATCCGACCAGTATGTTTAAGGCTACCGAAATGCTCTTAAGACATATAGGATTTATCGAGAAAGCAAATAAGCTTGATAAAGCCCTGCACATTTGCACCGAGGTTGATAAGAAGTATGTTATCACCGGTCACGAGGACGGCGCTACCTGCTCACAGTTCGGGGATTATTTAATGTCAACCATTGAAAAGCTGTAATAAAACAATAGAAATTACAAAGTTAAAGTGAATTACTTTTGCTTACTGCCTCCCTTATTAAAGGGAGGCTTTTTGTATTGACAAACACCAAATTATGTGATATAACTTTTTTGTTCCAATAAATATTAAATAATAGAATTTTGTTTCAAATAGGTGAGATTATGAAATCAATGTTTGGTATTATGCAGCATATTAAAAATAAATATTTTTCTCTTACAACGGCTGAAAAGAAAATATGCGATTATCTGACAGAAAACTATGAGAAGATACCTCTTATTACTGCCGAAACGGTAGCGGCAGGAGCAGGCGTTGCAAAATCCGCTGTGGTAAGATGCAGCAAATCACTGGGATTTAGCGGTTTTTCCGAGCTTAAAAGTCATGTTATGTCGGAATGTATTAAAAATGAAAAACTAAATTATTGTCCGTATATATCTCCGGAAGACGATCACCTGCAAATACTCAGAAAGGTTTTTGCCGTAACCGTTAAAACTCTTAATGACACTGCCGAAAACCTTGATTTTGAAATGGCAGAACAGCTTATATCGGCACTTCGCAAAGCTGAAAACATATATATTTACGGCGTGGGAACCTCAGCTATACTTGTAAATGAGCTGCAATATCAACTTATAACTCTTGGATATTCTGCCTTTGCTTTCAGTGATGTACCCACTATGGCGGTCTCGACTATGAACTTGAAAAAGGGGGATATAGCCATCGGTTTAAGTTACAGCGGACGAACCACATCAGTGCTTGAAACGCTGAAGCTTGCAAAGCAGGGTGGTGCGCTTACTGCCTGTATAACCGCAAATTCCGAAAGTGATATTATGTGTCTGTGCGATATCCCACTTTCGGTATACTCAGACGAAATAAATTATCCTATCGAGCCTATGTCAGCGAGAATTGCACAAATAAGCCTTATAAATGCCCTTGTAATAATGATTTCTTCAAATAATTATGAGGAAACACTTGAAAGAAGCCGCAGAAAACACGAGCTTGTCGAAAAGGTGAGGAGCGGAAAAAATGAGAAATAAAAGACTTATTTTTGCGATGTGTTACATATCCTATACATTGACATATGTAGCGCGGCTTAACCTCACTATGGCGGCATCACCATTGAAAAAAGAGGGAATGCTATCATCTGCGCAAATAGGAGTGCTTGGCAGTGTATTTTTTGCGGTTTATCCGGTAGGCAGACTTATAAACGGTGCTTTGAGCGAACATTTTCCTGCACGTAATATGATAGCGGGGGGATTGCTGCTCGGAGCGCTGGCTAATATTTTTTTCGGCTTTTTGCCACCGTTTACAGCACTTACAGTGCTCTGGGGAGTTAATGCCTATGCTCAATCAATGCTTTGGAGTTCAGTGCTTAAAACCGTGGGTGCGGTTTACGGGGAAAGCAATGCACAAAGAATGTCGGCTTATATGGTAACCTCGGTAGCTTCGGGTAATATTGCGGGAATAATTATAGCAATGCTTTTAATACGCTCTTTCGGTGTTTTGGCTGCTTTCATTTTACCGGGTGTATTGCTTGTCATTTCAGCAACAGCGGCTTTTTTTATCATAGGAAATCCGGATAAATTCAATGTCTGCGCTTCTTCCGGAGTGCGGACACTTAAAAATAAAAATGTTCGTTTTATGCTTATACCCGCCGTATTTCACGGCGTTATAAAAGATAATATAAGTCTGTGGATGGCGGTCTATGTTGCAGATGAATTCGGCATAAATATAGAAAAGTTTGCCTTTTATTTACTTCTTATACCTATTGCAGGGCTTGCCGGCAGATTTTTGTACCCTCCGCTCTACAAGCTTTTGCAATATAACGAAAACTTTGTTTCGCTTGTCGGATTTTCGCTTTGCGCATTTCTATCGTTATTACTTATATTTGCGGCAATAACTCCGTTCGCTGCGATTATTTATCTCAGCGGAATTTATATATCGGTATCACTTATAAATACATCTGTGCTGTCGGTTTTTCCCATGCAGTTTTATTCAAACGGAATGTCCGGAACAATCAGCGGTTTGATGGATTTCAGCACATATTTAGGGGCGGGAATAGGTTCAGTTATTTATGGCGGAATGATAGGTACCTTTGGCTATAAATCAATGTTTATTTCATGGCTTTGTATTTCTGTTATATCAGTTTTGACACTAATGTATTACAAATACAAAATCACAAATTAATTATCTGATGTTTTTTTAATTTATTTCTAATATACCCGTTTTAAAAAAACTGCCTACACGGTCTTTTTTTGAATTGTCCGAAACGCTCATTTAGTACCGAGAGCCAGTGCGGACACCGGCGGCGGCTTGTAATTGCCGAGTGGGGAAAACAAACTATTGCGGTACGCTGGTTTTCGCAGTGGCAATTATACTAAATGAATATTTAGTATAATTGGGGGAAGTTTTAAAAATATGCTTATAAATTCTTTAATCCCAATTTCATCATAGCCCATAAATCATTTGAAAGCCGCTGTTTAAGCGGTTCTTCATATAAATATTCAGCAGTCATATTTTTATTTATATGACTGCTGTGTTTTGTTGTATTATTAAAATAAGCCTATGATATACAATATCAATCCGTAAACCACACTTGCGGCTGTACCATAAACAATTACGGGTCCTGCAATCGTAAACATTTTTACTCCCAGCCCCAATATCCAGCCTTCGCTTTTGAACTCTATCGCCGGCGAAACAACCGCATTTGCAAAGCCTGTTATGGGCACAAGCGTACCTGCTCCGGCACGCTTGGCAATTTTATCAAATAATTTAAGCCCTGTCAGTATTGCCGCCGCAAAAACGAGTGTACTCGGAACTGCCATTTTTACCACTTTTTCCGGCAAATCCAGCATAGTATACCACTCTGTAAGTAACTGTCCTATCACACAAATCAATCCGCCTATAACAAACGCGTTTATAAAATCCTTAAGTTTAGGCGACGGCGGCGAAAGCTTTTTTGTCATTTCACCGTATTCTTTATCTGTGGGTCGCATAAAAAACTCCTCCTTTTTGCTTATTATCAGCAAAAAATGAGGAGTTTATGCAATAATTCAGTACGGTCTTTTCGGAGTGTCCGTTAAGCCCAAAATATAATCGGTTGAGGTATTATATAATTTTGCCAGACAAATTAAAATATCGCTTGGTATATCTCTCAGGCCTCTCTCGTAGCGGCTGTATTGCGGTTGCTTCATTTGGAGATATTCGGAAACATAATTTTGCGAATAATCTGAATCTTCCCTTAAATCTTTAATTCTTGGGTAATAATTATTCATATTATGCCTCCTTTTATAACCAATCGGTATTGACATTTTACCACCAATGGGTTATAATTATTACAAATCATAACCATACGGTTATAAAACAAGAGGCTATTATATAAATATAATTTTAAAAGTATAAAATATGCCGCTGAAAAGTTTAATCAGCGGCAATCGGATAATTTTATTCTGTTGTTTCGTTATAGCTGTATGTAGGCACTATCATTTTAACATAATGCCTGATGTCGACATCATCGTTATACATAAACAGCCGCATTTTATCAAGAATATCAAAGAATTCATGCTCATCAAATTCGATAGGCTTTCCGATATGTATAAGACTGTTTTCCGTATCCTTAAGACCCTCCTCAGCCATAAGCATTTCTTCGTAAAGCTTTTCTCCGGGTCTCAGTCCGATAAATTTAATTTGTATGTCCTTATACGGAGTAAAGCCTGAAAGCTTTATCAGATTTTCCGCAAGCGTTAAAATTTTAACGGGCTTGCCCATATCGAGAACAAATATTTCCCCGCCCTTTGCGGACGCTCCTGCCTGTAAAACCAGAGTAACAGCTTCGGGAATTGTCATAAAATATCTTATAATATTAGGGTCTGTAACCGTTACGGGACCGCCCGAAGCAATTTGCTTTTTAAAGAGCGGTATTACGCTTCCGTTGCTGCCCAAAACATTTCCGAATCTTACGGCAACAAAGTCTGTTTTGGAGCGGTTGTTATATGACTGAATAATCATTTCGCATATCCGCTTGCTGGCGCCCATAATGTTTGTCGGGTTAACAGCCTTGTCGGTAGATATTAAAACAAATTTTTCCGCGCCGTATTTATCCGCGCACTGTGCGGTTTTTAGCGTACCGAAGACATTATTCTTTATGGATTCGTTCGGGCTGTCCTCCATAAGCGGTACATGCTTGTGCGCCGCGGCGTGATAAATGATATCGGGACGGTACTCCTTAAAAACGGAATCCATACGCTTGCTGTCTCTTACAGAACCGATAAGAGCAATAAAGTCAAGCTCCGGATGTGTGCGCTTAAGCTCGTTCTGAATGTCATAAGCGTTATTTTCGTAAATATCAAATATTACTAGCTTTTTCGGCGAATGGTCGGCGATTTGTCTGCAAAGCTCGCTGCCGATGGTTCCGCCGCCGCCTGTAACCAAAACGGTCTTGCCGGAAACATATTCGATAATATTGTTGACATCAAGGCTTATCGGCTCACGGCCTAAGAGGTCTTCTATTTCAACCTTTCTTATTTTAAGCGATAAACCGTTTTCGCTCGAATCCATCATCTGATAAATCGACGGTATTATTTTAAGAGTACAGCCTGTTTGCTGACAAATATTAAGTATTTCATATTTTTGCATATTGCTGCAGCTCGGTATAGCGAACAAAATGGTATTGATATGGTATTTTTCTGCCGATTCAACAATCAAATCGCGATTTCCGACAATATGCACGCCTGAAATATATGTACCTTTTTTTGCCGGATCATCGTCAATAGCGCATTTTATCTTGCAGCTGTTATGCTGACCGTTTCTCGCAAGCTCGTTTATTATCATTGACGCTGCGGAGCCGGCTCCAATAATCATAATATTTCCCGTGAGCGTCGATGCGGACGAGGCATTTTTCCCTGTCTCCTCCCCTTTTTTTGTAAGAACCACTCTTACAAAAAAACGAAAAACAAGTGTAAAAGCGCAAGTCAGAAGGTAGCATACAAAAACAACACTAAAGCCGTACGATTTGTTAAATACAGCCATTTGTGAAATGAAGGTTGCGCAAACAGCAACCGCCGAAGCGACAAAAACTCTTAATGAATCATATATAGTGGAAAATCTCCATAAAACACTGTAAATTCTAAAGAAATAGAAAGACAGAACCAAAAGTCCGCCCCACACAAACAGCGTGAAATAAAAGAAATCCTTTCCGTAGGCGAAGAACAAATCGCCTACGGATTTAATTGCTACAACAAGTGAAAAAATTGCGGCAAGCAAATCGAAAAGAACAGAAGCAAACAACAAAAGATATTTATTTTTCACCGAAATACCCCTTTTTGAATTATAAATATAATTTTCGTAAAATAAAATTACTCAGCGTCATCGGAAACAGATGATTCAATTTCCGAAATTGCGTTGTCTGCCTTTTGTTTTAATTCTTCCGCTTTATCGAAGCCCTCTGTTGATTCGGGCCGAAGCATTATCTGTAAAGTCATAAGAATAAGCTTGATATCAAGTATAAGCGAATAATCCTCAATATACATCAAATCAAGACGCAGCTTATCATAAGCCGAAGTATTATATTTTCCGTAAATCTGTGCATAACCGGTCAAACCGCCCTTGACCTTTTGCCTGTACTGGAATTCCGGAATTTCTTCGGTATATTTTTTTACATGCTCAACTCTTTCGGGTCTCGGTCCCACAATAGACATATCGCCCTTGATAATGTTAATGATTTGCGGAAGCTCGTCAATTCTCGTAGCTCTTATAATTCTTCCGGTTTTTGTAATTCTGGGATCTCTGCCTTTTGCCGGTATGACCTCGCCGTTTTTCTCGGCGTCTACTACCATACTGCGGAATTTTAATATATCAAATTCCTTACCGTTTTTTGTAACTCTCGTCTGTCTGTAAAATACGGGACCGCCGTCCTCAAGCTTGATAGCCAAGGAGACAATAAGCATAATCGGAGAAGCTATTATCATTGCTATAAGGCTTAAAAGCACATCGAAAAAGCGTTTTACCGCACGCTGAGCCAATGTGAGACCGTTGCCTTTTACAAGCAAAAGCGGTGTGTCAAAGAGGTTAATATCCCCGGCTCCCCTGAGAATTATATCAGTAAGCTTAGGAGTTACATAAACTCTTATTCCGTTCTTGTAGCAGAATTTCAGTATATCGTTTCTGATTACCGCAGAAACATCGTTAATTACTACCGCATCATATTTTACGATGGTATCGCAGATTTTTTCGTAGCCCTCGTCTATTGATATTAATTTTTTTATCTGGTATTTATCGGCACGGGTATCCATTTTAAATTTAAGGGTTATGGCATCCTCCATTCCGTAAACCATTACCATACTTTTCGGAACATAGAGCCTGTGATAAATAAACGAGTAAAGCGATGAAAAAATCAAAACAGCCACAGCTTCAAGCAAGGTGAGAATAAACATAGGATACGGCTTAATCATATAGTTAGCCATAAGACACAGCTGGAAATAAGTTATGACATTAACCAAAATCACGGATATCCATTGAGAAATCAAAACGTCCGTAAGCCGCATATGGCCGAATTTAAAGCTGTCGCAGTTGTTGAATATTATAAAGGAAAGAATTGCGTAAACAGTCATCAGCAAATACTTACCCTTACCGAGGTAAGCATAAAATCCGGACTCATCATACATTGTTTTCCAAACAAAATAGTAGATTAAGGACAGAGCCACAACCTCAACAATAGACTCTGCCTGTCTTAAGGTATGCTTAATATCGTCAAATCTTTTTTGTTTTCGCTGTTTTTTAAAATCATTCATAAAAATTTCCTGTGTGCGTCCAAAGCCTTGAACACGGCACAATCCTTTCTTTTTATAGTAATCTTATTCCAACGCTCTTACATTTTTTGATTTCTTTTTCCGGCCAGATTGAAACCTGAACCTCGCCTATATGAGCCTTTTGCAGTAAAAACATACAAAGTCTCGACTGTCCTATTCCTCCGCCTATTGTAAGCGGCAGTGCACCCGAAATCAAAAGCTTGTGAAACTCATATTTCAGCCTGTTTTCGGCGTTTTCCGCTTTAAGCTGTGAAAGGAGGCTGTCCCTGTCAACGCGGATGCCCATTGACGAAAGCTCAAATGCGCTGTCAAGAACACGGTTGTAAACCAAAATATCGCCGTTAAGCTTCCAATCATCATAATCTGGCGCTCTTCCGTCATGCTTTTCACCGTTTTTAAGCCTACCGCCTATCTGCATAACAAAGACCGCTCCGTATTCCTTTGCGGCGGCATTTTCCCTTTCCTTCGGAGTAAGCTCGGGATATTTTTCCTCAAGCTCATAGGTGGAAACAAAGGCAATATCGTCCGGTAAAGAACAGTCAAGAACGGGATATTTTTCTTCAACCGCTTTTGCGGTAAGAAGAATTGCACCGTAAATACTGCGCACCGTTTCCTTTAAATAATCGGTATTTCTGTCTTCGGCTGTTATTATCTTTTCCCAATCCCACTGATCTACATATATTGAATGTAAATTATCGCAAATTTCGTCTCTGCGAATTGCGTTCATATCGGTATAAAGACCGGTATGTACGGGAAAACAATAACGCATAAGCGCCATTCTTTTCCATTTTGCAAGGCTGTGAACAACCTCTGCAATTTCGCCCGTTTCCTTTATATCGAACTGAACGGGTCGTTCAACGCCGTTAAGGTCGTCGTTAAGTCCGCTGCCCTTTTTAACAAAAAGCGGCGCGGAAACCCTTGAAAGCTTTAAAGCCCTGCAAAGCTCGGACGAAAATTTCTCTTTAACAAGCGCAATGGCGCTTTGTGTATCAAATTCGTTTAATTTTGAAGAATACATCGCTTTTCACCCTTAAGAGATACTGCCGACAGTACGGGGATAAAGAATTACATCCCTGATATTCGACACGCCTGTTACATACATAATTATTCTTA
>DKDS01000091.1 GCA_002451855.1 Ruminococcaceae bacterium UBA6842
ATGAACAAAACAGAATTAGTAGCATCCATTGTGGATAAAGCAGGCATTTCCAAGAAGGACGCTGAGAAAGCTCTTTCCGCTTTCCTCGACACGGTTGCCGAAGAATTAAAGAAGGGCGAGAAGATTCAGCTTGTAGGCTTCGGTACATTTGAAGTACGCGAGCGTGCCGCAAGAACCGGAATCAATCCGCAGACCAAGCAGACTATTGAAATTGCCGCTTCAAAGAGCCCTGTATTCAAAGCAGGTAAGGCACTTAAGGATTCAATTTCTAAATAATTTACTTATTTTAAGCTGTCCGACAGGGCAGCTTAAAATATATACGGTGAAATATGCGATTAGATAAATATTTAAAGGTTTCAAGAATAATAAAACGGCGCACCGTTGCCAACGAAGCATGCGACGCAGGCAGGGTTACGGTAAACGGCAAGGCGGCACGCGCGTCGTACGATGTTAAGGTCGGCGATGTAATCGAGATAGCCTTCGGAACCAGAATTTTCAAGGCGGAGGTCACCTCGGTTGAAGAGGTTGTCCGAAAGGACGACGCCGGCAGTCTGTATAAAATACTTATGTAATAAATCACGCACCCCTCAAGTATTATTTATTGAGGGGTCTTCATTTGTAAAGCAAATTTGCAATATAGGTTAATTTTGTTTTTTCGGTGACAGGTGCGCCGAAAAAACACCTTGGCGGCGAAAACAGCCGTTTGGGCTGTTTTCAAGAACACAGGGGTGGAATCGGCGGGGACAGAGCGCAGTCAAAAATCCTTGATTTTTGCGAGCGGCATCCCCGTCCGAGAGTGTGAAACACTCCGGCACCCCTCAAGTATTATTTATTGAGGGGTGTTGGCTTTGGAAGAAAATGTACGCCGCAGTCAGAATGTTATAATAGAGGACCGCAAAAAGATGACCTTTACGGGCGTCAAGGATGTTTTATCGTTTGACGAGGAAACGGTTATTTTTGATACGGTTCTCGGACGGATGACCGTAAAGGGTACGGGGCTTCACATAATTAATTTTGATAATTCATCGGGTGAGCTTACGGCTGAGGGCAGGCTTTTTGCTCTGGCTTATACGGGGGAAGAAAGAAAAGGCGGATTTTTATCCCGAATTTTAAGGTGAGACTATGTGGGAGATAAGTAATCTTTCACAGCTTACGGGATTTGCGTATTCCGCCCTTTTCGGCTGTATATTTTGTTTGGCTTACGATATTTTAAGGGCGTCACGCACGGCAGTAAAGCCGGGCGTATGGGCAGTATTTGCCGAGGATATAATTTATGCTCTGATATGTGCGCCGGTTGCCTTCTGTCTTTTATTGGCGGTCACGGGCGGTGAACTGCGGATATTTGTCTTTTTCGGACTTTTATGCGGATTTGTGCTTTTCAGGCTGACGCTATCACGGTTTTTTCTGTTTGTTTTTGAAAAAGTCTTTGCTTTTTCGATGTTTCTTATATCCAAGGTAAAAGCACTGTTTAATCTGATATGTTTAAAAACAGATATGCTTTTTACCGTTATCGGGAAAAAAATTGCCGATTTGAAGCCGAAAAGTAAAAAAAAGGCTTGAAAACAGCATAGTGTTTGTTGTATACTAAGATAAATTAATCTGCGTTTTCGGGAGCGCCTTGATATGAAAAAAAAGAAAAGAAGGAACAAAAGCATATTGCTGCGCCTTTTGGTTCTCGGGGTCGGCATTTATATGATAGTAACGCTTTCGAGTCTTTTGAATACGCTTAACGAAAGCCGCAAAAAGCTTGACGAGCTGAAGGCTGAGCAGGCTTCCACACAAAACGATATCGACGAGCTTACCGCGATATTGGCGGACGGCTCGGAAAAAAAGATAATCGAGAAGGCGGCAAGGGAAAGACTCGGTTATGTCTATCCGGACGAGCAGATTTTTATTGATATTTCGGGCAACTGAATAATATTTAATTCTTTTGAGGGGGATCTAAAGCTTTTATGCAGCTTACAGTCGGACAAATTGTTGAGGGAAAAATTACCGGTATAACCAATTTCGGAGTATTTGCGGATATAGGAGAGGGAAAATCCGGAATGGTACATATTTCCGAGGTTGCGCGCACCTATGTAAATGATATCAACGAGCATGTTAAAATCGGCGATACGGTTAAGATGAAGGTGCTTAACATCGGGGAGGACGGTAAGATAAGCCTCAGTATCAAGCGAGCCTTAGAGCCTGAAAAAACCTCCGAAAGAAGAGAGAGAAGACCTGTCGGTCAGCCCAAAATCGACGGCTCCTATACTTGGATGCCGAAAAAGGCGGAGCCGCAGAGTTTTGAAGAAATGATGAACCGCTTTAAGCAGACAAGCGACGAAAAGTTTTCCGATTTAAAACGGAAAAATCCGGACGCACGCCGTCAAAAGCGAGGAGCAGGCAGATAAAAATATAAAAAACGGGCGAAACCTTAACATACAGTGCGGTTTCGCCCTTTGATTTCGGAGAAGAAAATGGACAAGCTTAATATGATAGCTCCCTGCCTGTTCGGTGTGGAGAGCATTGCGGCGGATGAGTTCCGCCGTATGGGATTTGAGGATGTAGTAACGGAAAACGGCAGGGTAAAGCTTTCGGGCGATTTTAATATGCTTGCGAGGGCAAACATCTGCTCACGCTTTGCCGAGCGTATTATGATAAATGTCGGGGAATTTACTGCCGTAACCTTTACCGAGCTTTTCGATGGGGTAAAGGCTCTTCCGTGGGAGGATTATATCGGTCGGGACGACGCGTTTCCCGTAAACGGCTGGAGCATTGATTCACAGCTTTTCAGTATACCGGACTGTCAGTCGATTATAAAAAAAGCAATAGTGGAACGGCTTAAGCTGAAATACCGCATTTCCGTTTTTTCGGAGACAGGACCGCAGTATAAGGTGCGGTTTTCAATTCATAAAAACCGCGTCAGTATGATGATAGATACCTCGGGCGAGGGACTGCACAAAAGGGGCTACCGCAGGAACTCGAATGACGCCCCGCTTAAAGAGACGCTTGCCGCCGCTATGTGCGATTTGGCAAGGATATATCCCGATACCAAACTTTTCGACCCGTTTTGCGGAAGCGGTACGCTTTTGATTGAGTCGGCGCTTATGGCAACAAAAACGGCGCCGGGACTGAGGCGCTATTTTGCCGCGGAGCGTTTCGGTTTTGTACCTGAAAGGGTATGGCGTGAGGAAAGAACCCGCGCGCAGGACCTTATTATTCACAACATTGATTTTAGGGCGGTAGGCTTTGACTGTGATGAAAACGCCGTAAGACTTACCCTTGAAAACGCTAAAAAGGCAGGGGTTTCAAAGTATGTTACCGCATCGGTTGCGGATGTAAGGGACTTTACACCGCCTGATGAGAGGTGCGTATGCATTACAAATCCGCCGTACGGCGAACGGCTGCTTGATGTTAAGGCGGCGGAGGAGCTGTACACGGTTATGGGTAAGCGCTTTAAAGAGGGTATGGGCAGGAAATATTATATAATAAGTCCGCACGATGAATTTGAAAAATTCTTCGGCAGACCTGCGGATAAGCGCAGAAAGCTTTATAACGGAATGATAAAATGTCAGCTGTTTATGTATTTTAGGAATAGGGAGAAATAAAAATGTCCAAGAAAAGTATTGTTGAGGAAATAAAACAGAAAAAGGGACTTATAGGCGAATTCAAGGAGTTTATTTCAAGAGGAAATGTGGTTGACCTTGCGGTCGGCGTTATAATCGGCAGTGCGTTCACCGCAATAGTGACATCGCTTGTAAACGATATGATTATGCCGATAATCGGAACTCTGTTCGGCGGAATAGATTTCACCTCGCTTAAGCTTGTTATCCGTCCCGCGGCGGACGGCGTTGAGGAGGCGGCTATCCGTTACGGCAACTTTATTCAGTGCGTGGTCAATTTCCTCCTTGTGTCGCTTGTGATTTTTGCCGTTATCAAAACAATGAACCGTTTTATGAGAAAAAAGGAAGAACCCGTAAAAGAGGTAATTCCGGCAGAACCGACGGAAGAAGTGCTTTTACTGCGTGAGATAAGGGATTCTCTTAAAAGATAATACTTGACAATGTAAAAATTCGGTACTATAATATAACCGTCTTCAGGGCGGGGTGAAATTCCCCACCGGCGGTAAAGCCCGCAAGCCTTTTTGGCAGATTCGGTGTAATTCCGAAGCCGACGGTACAGTCCGGATGAAAGAAGAATGTAAATTAAGCTGCATTTTACGCCCTCGCTTTTTGCGGGGGTTTTCTTTTTCCCTGAAAAAGAAAGGAAAGATTTGTATGCAAAAAAAGAATTTAATAAGAGGACTTGCGGTAAGCGCGGTTATGGGTGCGCTCGGATTTGTGCTGATGCTGCTTGAGTTTCCGCTGCCGTTTATTATTCCGGCGTTTATCAAGCTTGATTTTTCCGAAATCCCGGCAATTATCACAGCCTTTGCGTTCGGTCCGCAGTACGGCGTACTGGTTTGCCTGATAAAAAATTTACTGCATCTGCCGCTCACCTCGTCGGCAGGGGTGGGGGAGCTTTCAAACTTCCTGTTGGGGGCTGTGTTTACGGGTACTGCCGGTCTTGTTTATTCCTTACATAAATCGCGCAAAAACGCGCTTATCGGCGCTGTTACAGGCTCGCTTGCAATGGCGGTAATAAGCGTTGCCACAAACTATTTTGTTGTGTATCCGGCATATGTGGTGCTTTACAATATGCCGCTTGACGCTATTGTTTCAATGTATAAGGCTATACTGCCCTCCGCCGACACGCTTATAAAGGATTTGCTTATATTTAATCTGCCGTTTACCTTTTTAAAGGGAATTATAGACGCGGCGGTGTGCTTTGCGGTGTATAAAAGAATTTCTCCCGTGCTTAAGCTCAGCCGAAGCGAGCGCAAATCTGCGTAAAAAGTGGGAGGTGTCGGTTTTGATTGTTTATGATAAACTGTGGTTTACTATGAAGAAAAGGGGTATATCTCAATACAAGCTTATCAAGGATTATAAAATCAGCACGGGTCAGCTTGACCGTTTGCGTAAAAATAAAAATGTCAATACACATACGATTGATATGCTTTGCTCTATACTTAAATGCCGAATAGAGGATATTGCGGAGTATAAAGAATAACAACAGCCGCCTGTCATTTCTTGACAGGCGGCTGTTGGTTATTTATTTTTATCGGACGGTGAAACGCCGTATTTCCGTTTGTATGCTCTGTAAAATACCGAATAATCGTTAAATCCGCAGTCGGTACAGGCGCTTGTTGCCGAAACGCCGGTTTTTAGAAGCTCACGCGCAAGAACAAGCCTTTTTACGGTGATATAATCCCAAACGGTAGAGCCGGTTGCACCCTTGAATATACGGCACAGCTGAGGCTTGCTTATGTAAAATTCATCGCTGATACTTTGCAGGGAAAGCTCCTCGGTCAGATGCTCGTTTATATAGCTTACAATCTTAAAATCAAGGCTTGTATCGGTTTCATCATCACTTTTGGTTTTAAACGCACAGGCTATTTCGTTCAAAAGCGGAAGAAGATTTGATAATATTTGCAATCTTCTGTTGTCCGTCGTCTCTGTAAAAGCTTTTACATATGTGCGGTATGAATTATCCTTAAAATCCGAACGGCGGTATAAATTCTTTTTGCCCGCGCTGCGGTCGGTAAACGGTACGGTAAGCTCGTTGCTTTTATCAATACCGCCGAAAACGGACGGGTCAAAATTTATTGCAAAGCGTGTGTAGGGAGTGCCGGGGGTGAGCTGAATATAATGAGCCTCGGCAGGGCGCATTATAAGAATATCGCCGGGTTTGAGCGGATAATCGTTACCCTCAATTTTATATGTTCCCTTGCCCTCAAAAAAGCAGTACAGTTCGTACTTTTCGTGTGTGTGCATAAAAAAGCTTTCGGGCTTCGGATGCTCTGTGCAGGTGAAATGGGCATAAATATCCGAATCATTGTAATTATAATAATTTTCCAATACCCTCACCTCGGTAAAATAATAGCACATTATGATAATATTTGCAATATATTTTGATAATTAAAACACTTTTATTTCACATATAGCGAGTGTATAATATCCGTAAAAGGGGGAATAAGCTTGGAAAATACATATTTGCTCAAAAGTAAGCAGGCGGAAAAAATTTACGATAAAATACGCTCGCTTCCCATTGTAGATTACCATTGCCATTTGTCACCTAAGGAAATATACGAGGATAAGCCCTTTGACAATATAGGCGAAATGTGGTTAGGCGGCGACCATTATAAATGGCGTCTTATGCGTACTGCCGGTATTGACGAAAGGTATATAACGGGAAATGCCTCTTGGGAGGAAAAATTCCTTAAATATGCTGAGGCTTTGGAATTTGCCGCAGGCAATCCGCTTTATCATTGGTCGCATATGGAGCTTAGTATGTTTTTCGGAATTGATACGCCGCTTAAGAGCAGTACCGCCGCGGAAATATACAAAAAAGCCAACGACTGCATAAGGGAAAAATCCCTATCTCCGAGGAAGCTTATAAAGCAATCGGGCGTTGAGGCTCTCTGCACTACGGACGATATTACGGATGACCTTTCGTACCATAAGCTGATAAGCGAGGACAAAAGCTTTGCAACAAAGGTTTTGCCGTCGTTCAGAACCGACAATCTTTTGCTTATAAAAAGAGACGGCTATAAGGATTATATAGATAAGCTTTCGGACGCTTCGGGAGTTGCCGTAAGCTCTCTTGAAAGTCTTAAAGCGGCAGTTAAAAGCAGGCTTGACTTTTTCTGCTCGCGCGGCTGTAAATTTACCGATGTAGGCATACCCTATTTCCCTGACAGGATAGCCGACGATGCCGAGGCAGAATCGGTTTTTGCAAACGCTCTTGCGGGTAAGGAAATCGACGATGAAGCTTACAGCGGATTTATCGGAAATATGTATCTGTTTTTAGCAGGCGAATATGTTAAGAGAAATCTTGTAATGCAGATGCATCTTGCGGTTTACCGCAACGCAAACAGCGCTTTGTTTAAGAGTGCGGGGGCCGATTGCGGTGTAGACTGCGTGGGAGATGAGATAAGCGGCACTTCTCTTATAAAGCTGCTTGACGCCGTCAATGAAAACAGCGGTATGCCGAGAACGGTTATTTATACGCTTAACCCGACAAACGCGGCGCAGATTGCTTCTGTTGCTGGAGCTTTCCCGAATGTTCAGTGCGGAGCGGCATGGTGGTTCTGCGACCATAAAAGAGGCATAAGAGAGGAAATTGAAATTATTGCCGAAAATTCCTCCCTCGGTTCGTTCCTCGGTATGCTTACCGATTCGAGAAGCTTTTTATCGTATGCCCGTCACGATTATTTCCGCAGAATTTTAGCCGATGTTTTAGGCGAGTGGACAGACGGCGGAGAATACGATAAGGAAAGCGCCGTAAGGCTTGCGGAAAAAATCAGTTACTACAATGTAAAGGAGTTGATTTCTGAATGAAAATGTCATTCAGATGGTACGGCGAAAGCGACCCGATATCCCTTGAATACATAAGGCAGATACCGAATATGCGCTCGGTCGTGACCGCGGTTTACGATGTAAAGCCGGGTGAGATATGGCCCGAGGAAAGCCTTAAAAGCTTAAAGGAGCAGGCAGAGGAAAACGGACTTATATTCGATATTGTAGAGTCTGTTCCCGTTCCCGAGGAAATAAAGCTCGGAACGGAAAAAGCCGACGAATACACCGAGGTTTACTGTGAAAATATCCGCCGTTGTGCAAAATACGGTGTAAAGTGCATTACATACAACTTTATGCCGGTGTTCGACTGGACGAGAACTCAGCTTGATAAAAAAGCGGATGACGGCTCAACAAGCCTTGTTATGTATATGGATCAGCTTAAAAACCTCGATCCGTTAAAAGACGATATTCACCTGCCCGGTTGGGACGCAAGCTATACCCAATCGGAGGTAAGGGATTTAATAAAGGCCTACTCCGCTTTGGGCGAGGAAGGACTGTGGCGCAATCTTGAAAAATTCCTTAAAAAGATAATTCCGGTAGCCGAAAGCTGCGGAGTTACTATGGCGATACACCCCGACGATCCGCCGTATCCAATATTCGGTATTCCGAGAATTATAACAAACGAGCAGAATATCGACAGAATGTTAAAAATCGTAGACAGCCCTGCCAACAGCCTTTGCTTCTGCACGGGAAGTCTCGGCTGCGCGGCGTTTAACGATATTCCGAAAATGGTTCGCAAATACAGCGAAATGGGCAGAATAGCGTTTATGCATATCCGTCAGGTCAAGCTGTTAGAGGACGGAAGCTTTGAGGAACGCGGTCATTTGTCGAAGAGCGGCAGTCTTGATATGTATAGGATAGTAAAGGCGCTGGTAGATACGGGCTTTGACGGTTATGTCCGTCCCGACCACGGAAGAATGATATGGGGCGAAACCGGAAAACCCGGCTACGGGCTTTTTGACAGAGCGCTGGGAGCGGCATATATAAACGGACTTTTCGAAGCCGTGGAAAAGGAGAAAGAATAATGGGAAAGAATGTTGTTATTACAGGCGCAGGCGGTGTGCTTTGCTCCGGCTTTGCCGAGTTTTTGGCAGGCAAGGGCAATAATGTGGCGCTTCTCGATTTAAACGAGGAGGCGGCGCAAAAGGTTGCCGACAAAATTACCGCGGCAGGCGGTTCCGCTAAGGCGTATAAGTGCAATGTGCTTGACAAAGCAAATATCGAAGAGGTACATAAAAATGTACTTGCCGATTTCGGAAAGTGCGACATACTTATAAACGGCGCGGGCGGCAACAATCCGAAATGCACTACCGCCCACGAGGAGTATCAAAAGGGCGACGAAGCCGCCGAGGATTTCCTCACCTTCTTTAACATTGACGAAAAGGGCTTTGATTTTGTATTCGGTCTTAATATTAAGGGCGTGCTTTTACCGAGTCAGGTATTTATGCCCGATATGATAGGCAGAGAGGGCTGCTCGGTACTTAACATTTCTTCTATGAACGCGTACCGTCCGCTTACAAAAATACCCGCGTATTCGGCGGCAAAGGCGGCTGTAAGCAACTTTACACAGTGGCTTGCGGTACATTTTGCGAAAGAGGGTATCAGGGTAAACGCAATAGCACCGGGATTTTTCGTAACAAATCAGAACCGCGCTTTGCTCTTTAACGAGGACGGCACCGCAACGCCGAGAACCGAAAAAATTCTGCGTTCAACTCCTATGGGCAGATTCGGCGAGGCAGAAGAGCTGCTCGGTGCGGTGGAATGGCTGCTTGACGATAAAAAGGCAGGATTTGTTACAGGCGTTACAATACCGATAGACGGCGGATTTTCCGCTTATTCAGGAGTGTGATTAATATGAAACTGTATGCATTCGCGGATGAAGCAAGCTCAATGATAGACGGTCAGATAACCGCAATGAAGGAAAACGGTCTTGACGGTCTTGAAATCAGAAATGTTGATAATGTAAATGTTGTTGATATTTCTGACGCAAAAGCAAAGGAAGTAAGGAAAAAGCTTGACGAAGCAGAGCTCAGAGTTTGGACAATCGGTTCACCGATAGGCAAAATCGATATTGAAAAGGGCAGCTTTGAACAGCACACCGAAAGATTTAAAAGGTCGCTTGAAATTGCCGAAATACTGGGCGCCGATAATGTAAGGCTTTTCTCGTTCTTTACCCCCGGCGATAACCGCGCGGACTATAAGGACAAGGTAATCGAGCGTTTGGGCGTGTTTGCCGAAATCGCAAAGGGTACCGGTATAACGCTTTGTCACGAGAACGAAAAGGGTATTTACGGCGATATTCCGGAGCGTTGCCTTGAAATACACAAGGCGCTGCCCGAAATCAAGGCTATATTCGACCCCGCAAACTATGTTCAGTGCGGAGTTGATACGCTTAAGGCGTGGGAAATGATAAAGCCGTATGTTAAGTACCTGCACATTAAGGACGCGCTTGCGGACGGCAATGTTGTTCCTGCGGGAAAGGGCGTAGGAAATCTTAAATATATACTTGACGATTTTAAGAAAAACGGCGGCGACAGCCTTACAATAGAACCGCATCTTACTGTTTTTGCCGGACTTGCCGACCTTGAAAAAGAGGGAGACAAGAGCGTTGTAGGCGAGGTTTACCGTTATCCGTCAAATAAAGCGGCGTTTGCCGCGGCGGCAGACGCTTTGAAAGAGCTTTTGGCTTAAAGGAGTAATTGATTATGAGTGAAAAAATTAAGCTTGGTATAATCGGTATAGGTAATATGGGTTCTGCCCACGCAAAAAATATAGTCGCCGGCAAATGCCCCGACTTCGACCTTGTTGCGGTTGCCGATATAAAGCCGCAGAGACTTGAATGGGCTAAAAAAGAGCTTAACCCTGAAATTAAATGCTTTGACACTGCCGAGGAAATGCTTGACAGCGGTCTTATAAACGCTTGTATGGTATGCGTTCCGCACTATTTTCATCCTAAATATGCGATAGCCTGTATGAAACGGGGTATTCATGTAATGGTGGAAAAGCCTGCCGGCGTTTACACAAAGCAGGTAAAGGAAATGAACGAGGAAGCCAAAAAGCACCCCGAGGTAGTATACGGTATGATGTTCAACCAGAGAACAAACTGTATTTATCGTAAAATGCGTGAATTGGTACAGAGCGGCAAATACGGCAATATCCGCCGTACAAACTGGATAATTACGGATTGGTACAGACCGCAGTGCTATTACGATTCGGGAGACTGGAGAGCTACTTGGTCGGGCGAAGGCGGCGGTGTGCTTTTGAACCAGTGTCCGCATCAGCTTGATTTGTGGCAGTGGATATGCGGTATGCCCGTAAAGGTACAGTCGCATCTTCAGTACGGCTTATGGCACGATATTGAGGTTGAGGATGATGTTACCACATATGTTGAGTACGCAAACGGCGCTACCGGCGTATTTGTAACCACAACAGGCGACGCAAGAGGTACAAACCGTTTTGAAATTCAGTTGGATAAGGCGAAAATCGTTGCCGAGGGCGATAAATTAAGCATTTTGGAATTTGATATGACCGAACAGGAATTTTCCAAAACCTGCACAAATCCGTTCGGCTCGTTACCCTGTCATGCGGTAGAACCCGAGCTTGACGGTGAAAATCCGCAGCATGTGGGCGTTATAAACGCATGGGGCGGCGCAATTTTAAGGGGCGAACCGCTTATCGCAGGCGGCGAAGAGGGTATAAACGGTCTTACCCTTTCAAACGCAATGCATCTGTCTTCGTGGTTAGGAAAAGAAATAACTCTTCCATTTGACGAGGATTTGTATTATAATGAGCTTATGAAGCGTGTTGCTTCTTCAAAAGCTAAAACGACCGTTAAAGAGGTTGTTGCGGATACAAGCAATTCCTATGCGGGAAGTAAATAATATTTAACAACTGAGGGGTTGAATTCATAATGAACGGTGTCAGGGTAGGAATTATCGGTATCGGGAATATGGGTTCAGCCCATTTTAAATGTATAAAAAGCGGAAAAATAATCGGTATGACAGTAACGGCGGTCTGCGATATTTGCGAAGATAAGCTTATTGCGGTAAACAGGGATTGCCCTGAAATTAAGGTCTATACCGATTATAAGCTTCTCCTAAAGGATAATGATGTGGACGCCGTTATTATAGCCGTTCCGCACCCTTTGCACGGTATCATTGCCGAACAGGCGTTGAATTGCGGCAAGCATACGCTTGTGGAAAAGCCGATAGATATTTCCGTTTCGGCGGCAAAAAGACTTTGCGATACCGCCGAAAAGAGCGGTAAGGTTTTCGGAATAATGTTTAACCAGCGCACTAACGGACTTTTCGGTAAGGCTCGTGAAATAGTGAAAAGCGGCGAACTGGGCGAGCTTAAGCGCTCTGTTTGGATAATAACAAACTGGTACAGAACGCAGAGCTATTACGATTCCGGCACTTGGCGCGCAACATGGAGGGGCGAGGGCGGCGGCTTGCTTTTAAATCAGGCTCCGCACAATCTTGATATTTGGCAGTGGATATGCGGTATGCCGTCCGCTGTAACCGCATTTTGCAATGTCGGAAAATATCATAATATCGAGGTTGAGGACGAGGCTACCGTATATACCGAGTATGCTAACGGCGCTACGGGCGTGTTTATTGCCTCGACCGGCGACTGTCCCGGTACCAACAGGCTTGAAATAACGGGCACAAGAGGTAAAATAGTGCTTGAACAGGGCGTGCTTAAATTTTGGCGTTTGCGTGAGGATGAACGGGAAATTTGCAGAACTTCCGAGAACAGCTTTGTCAATCCCGAAACGGATTACCGTGAATTTACCGCGGAAAAGGAAAGCGGACATGCGGGGATTTTACAGAATTTCGCAAACGCCGTGCTCCACGGCGAAAAGCTGTTAGCCCCCGGCTTTGACGGAATTTACGAGCTTACAATATCCAATGCGGCGTATCTTTCCCAGTGGAAAGGCAATAAACGGATAACGCTTCCGTTTGACTGCGATGAGTTTGACAGACTGCTTGCAAAAAAGGCGGAGCTTTCGCACTTTAAGGAAACTAAGGCGGCAGAGCCTAAAAGCAAGGGCGGTTATCTCGGACGCTGGCAGGTTAATTGGTAAAAATTTATGCGGCTGTTACTCTGTTATTTGGGGTAACGGCCGCATTGCCTTATTGACAATTTCCTTTGCTGATGATAATATTAATACGGTGATATATAATGGTTATCAGAAAAGCCGATATTTCGGATATTGAGAATATAACAGAGGTTTACGGCAAGGTCCTGACCGAGGAGGAAAACGGCAGAGCAACAACAGGCTGGATACGGGGCGTTTACCCAACACGGGAAACCGTAAAAGAGGGCGTTTCGAGCGGCGATATGTTTGTAGCCGAGGAAGACGGAAAAATTACCGCCGCCGCAAGAATAAACCGTATACCTGCCCCCGCATATGCCGACGCAAACTGGAAATATATTACGGATGATGAAAACGGCGTAATGGTTTTGCATACACTGGCAGTGGATCCCGATTGCGGCGGCAGAGGAATAGGCAGTAAATTTGTGAAGTTTTATGAGGACTATGCCGCAGAAAACGGCTGTAAGTACCTCAGAATGGATACAAACGAGAGAAATACCAACGCGAGAAGACTTTACAAAAAGCTCGGTTACCGTGAGGCGGACATAATTCCCTGTACCTTTAACGGAATTGAGGGCGTCAGGCTTGTGTGCCTTGAAAAGCTGTTGGGTTAGGGCTAATAAGGGGTAACAGTATGAATTATTACATAAATCCGGCGGTTTTGACCGCCGTTTTTACAGTGCCGACAGATGTTGCGGACAAGCACCTTAAGCTTGCGAGGGGCGAGCATATCAAGGTGCTGCTGTATGTTCTGCGGAATATGTCCGGCGAGCTTTCCGAGGAGGAAATCTCCGCAGCTTCGGGAGTGTCGCCTTATGATGTCAAAGAGGCGCTGATTTATTGGTCGCAGGCAGGAATACTGCTTAAAAAGGACGGCGGTGTCGCTGTAACGGAGCAGGTTAAAAAGCCGACCGCCTCGGTTTTGGCGCAAAAGCCCACAAGGAACGATGTCGCGCGCAGGGGCGCCGAGGACGGTAAGATACGCTATTTGTTGCAGGAAACACAGATGAGACTCGGCCGCAATCTTAAGACCAATGAGTCAAGCACGCTTGTCTGGCTGTATGACGATCAGGGGCTTGATGTCTCGGTCATACTTATGATAATTCAATATGCGGTTGCGAATAACAAGGCGAATATAAGGTTTATCGAATCCACCGCCGTTTCGTGGATAAATAAGGGCATAGATTCGGTAGCGGCGGCTGACGAGGAGCTTAGAAATATGGCGCTTAGGGACGAGGCGTGGCGCATTGTAAAAAAGGCGTTCGGTTTTGAAAACAGAAAGCCGAGCCCAAAGGAATCGGAGCTGTCTCTAAAGTGGGTAAACGAATGGGGAATGTCCGAAAAAATGCTTACGGCGGCATACAATGCCTGCGTTGATGAAAAGTCAAGGTTTTATATGCCGTATGTTACTAAAATAATAGAAAACTGGCACGAAAAGGGCTATAAGACCCCCGAGGATATTTCGGCTGATAAAAAGCCTAAAAAAGAGGACGGCTTTGCCGCCTATGATATGGATTTGTTTGAAAAAATGCTTAATTCCAAGGACTGAGCAGGTGAAGGAATGTTAACAAAGGAAGATATTTACAAAAAAGCGTTTGAAGCGAAGAAAAACGCGCTTAAGGATAAGAAAACCCGCCGTGAAATGATGCTTGCGGCGGCTTATGATAATTGCCCCAAGCTTTCGGAGATTGACCGCAGGCTTGCGGGTATCGGTGCGTCCGTCGCAATCAAAGCAATAGCGGGCGACGATGTTTTCGAGCTTAAAAAGCAGTCTGCGGCGCTTACAAACGAAAAAAAGGTTTTGCTTTCAAAATACGGCGTAGAGGATATAAAATACGATTGCCCCGTTTGCTCGGATACGGGGTATGTAAACGGAAAAATATGCGAATGTGTAAAGCATTTGGCGTCGTCCTTTGTTGCGGAGGAACTGGCTGAGGAAATGCCGCTTGAGGACTCCCGTTTTGATAATTTTAACTTAAAATATTACCCCGATAAGGACACGGCAGAGGGAAACCCTCGCCGCAGAATGACCGCAATTCTTAAGGTGTGCCGTGAATACGCTTTGAAATTTAAACCTAAGGATTACGGAAATTTCCTGTTTATGGGAAATTCGGGACTCGGTAAGACCCACCTTACACTTGCGATAGTCTCGGCGGTTATTGAAAAGGGATACATACCCGTATACGGCGCGGCTGAAAATTTATTCTCGCAAATAGAAAGGGAAAAGTTTTCGGGCGAAAATAAGGGCGCATACGACGCTATGATAAAAAGCGATTTGCTTGTTATTGACGATTTGGGTGCCGAAATGGCTACCTCATTTACAAAATCGGCGCTTTATAATCTTGTTAATTCAAGACTGCTTTCGGGCAGACCTACAATAATCAACACCAATCTTACAATGAAAGAAATAGAAAGCCGTTACACCGCCCGTATTTCCTCAAGGCTTATAGGAAATTACGACGCATATAAATTTATCGGTCCCGATGTCAGACAGCAAAGGGCTGTTGAAAAGATAGGGAAATAAGGGGAATTAAGCTTGGAAATTAAGAAATACAGCGCCGGACGCTATGATGTTGCGGTAATCGGCGGAGGTCACGCCGGAATTGAGGCATCCCTTGCTTCCGCAAGGCTCGGCTGTAAGACGATAATGTTTACAATAAGCGCCGACTGGATAGGCAATATGCCCTGTAATCCGTCAATCGGCGGCACCGCAAAGGGTCATCTTGTAAGGGAGCTTGACGCTTTGGGCGGAGAAATGGGCAAGGCGGCGGATAAAAACACCTTGCAAAGCCGAATGTTAAACTTAGGCAAGGGTCCTGCCGTACATTCCTTGAGGGCGCAGATAGACCGCAGGGCTTACAGCGGTTATATGAAGCATACCGTCGAACGGCAGGAAAATCTTGATGTAAAGCAGTGTGAAATCATTGATGTCGTAAAAAACGAGGACGGTTGGCACTGCGTAACAAAGCTCGGCGCTGATTTCACCTGCAAAGCGGTGGTTATAGCCACGGGAACATTTTTAGGTGGCAGGGTGTATGTAGGCGAGGTTAATTATCCGTCGGGACCCGACGGCAATTTCCCCGCAACCGAGCTTGCAAAATCGCTTAAAAGGCTCGGACTGCCGTTAAGGCGCTTTAAAACGGGAACTCCGGCGAGGGTTTCAAGGAAAAGCATAGATTTTTCCTCGCTCGATGTTCAAGAGGGCGACGAGCGTGTAGTGCCTTTCAGCTACTCAACAAAGGTTCCGCCCGAAAACACCGTTGTATGCCATATTTCATACACAAACGACGATACAAAACGGGTGATACTTGAAAACATCAACCGCTCACCCCTTTATGCCGGTGAAATCGAGGGGGTAGGTCCGAGGTATTGCCCGAGTATCGAGGATAAAATAGTCAGGTTTGCCGATAAAAAGCGGCATCAGTTTTTTATAGAGCCGTGCGGAATAAATACGGAGGAAATGTATTTGCAGGGTCTTTCTTCGTCCCTGCCAGAGGAGGTACAGGAGGAGCTTTATAAAACAATACCGTGCCTTAAAAATGTAAAGCTTATACGCAATGCGTATGCGATAGAGTACGACTGCGTAGACCCTTTAAGTATGAACGCCACGCTTGAAATGAAGAATTACCCGGGACTTTACGGCGCGGGTCAGTTCAACGGCTCGTCGGGGTATGAGGAGGCGGCGGCGCAGGGTCTTATTGCGGGAATAAATGCGGCGCTTAAGGTGCTCGGAAAAGAGCCGCTTGTGCTTTCCAGAGCTTCCTCTTATATAGGCACGCTTATAGACGACCTTGTGACAAAGGGCTGTTCAGACCCATACAGAATGATGACCTCACGAAGCGAATACCGCCTGCTTTTAAGACAGGACAATGCAGATGAGCGCCTTATGCCGACAGGCAGAAGGCTGGGGCTTATAAGCAAGGAGGAATACAATGAATTCCTCACCCGTAAGGCGCTCAAGGAGCAGGAAATAGAAAGGGTAAAAAACACATTTTTACCGCCGAGCGACGGGCTTAACCGACTGCTCACAGAAGCAGGCACGGCACCGATGACTACGGGTATGCGGCTGTCTGATTTAATAAAGCGGCCGCAGATAGGCTACGCCGATTTAGCGCCGTTCGACCGTGACAGACCTAAGCTTCCTTACAGCGTGTGCGAAAAAGCGGAAATTGAAATCAAATACGAGGGTTACATTGCCCGTCAGCAGGCACAGGTAAATGAAATGCTGCGGCTTGAGGGGCGCGGTATACCGGGCGATATTGATTACTCCGCCGTTTACGGGCTCAGGCTTGAAGCGGTAGAAAAGCTGAACCGTGTAAGACCTGCCAATATCGGACAAGCGTCCCGTATTTCGGGTGTCAGTCCGGCAGATGTCTCGGTATTGCTTATTTATCTTTCAAAATAGCGTTTAAACCGCCTTAATTCGGGAAAAATAACCGAATGAAAGGCGGTTTTTTATGAATTACAAAGAATGGATAGGAAAGATTGACAGCGAAATCAAGCCCGACAAAAGTTTTGATATTATAAAAAGAGAGCTTATAATAGGCGAAAGACAGGCGGTGCTTTACTTTATCGACGGATTTATAAAGGACGAGGTGTACGAAAAAATACTTGAGTTCCTTTATAAGCAAACACCCGAGGATATTAACGGAATTAAAAATATGGCGGAGTTTGCAAAAAACAAAATGCCGTATGTTGAAACGGACTGTGAAACCGACACAGAAAAAATTGTCACGGCAATCCTTTCGGGACCCTCGGTGCTTATTATCGAGGGAATAGAGGGCGCGCTGATAGTCGATACCAGAACCTATCCTATGCGCAATACGGAGGAGCCGCAAAAGGATAAATCATTAAGAGGCTCAAGGGACGGCTTTGTAGAAACACTTGTTATGAACACAGCTTTGATACGGCGCAGAATAAGGGACAAAAGACTTCGTATGGAGTATATTCAGATAGGACGGGGCACAAAGCTTGATGTGGCCATAAGCTATCTTGACGGAGCTGCGGACAGCCGTGTGCTTGATATACTAAGGAAAAGACTTAAGGAAATAGATATTGAGGGCATTTCAATGACCCAACAGGCGTTGTCCGAAAAGCTGCAAAAAAACGCCTTTTTCAATCCGTTCCCTAAATTCAAGTTTACGGAAAGACCCGACTATGCCTCGGCTTGTATTTTCGACGGAAGAATTGTGCTTGTAATGGATAATTCACCCGCGGTAATGATAATACCCATATCGCTTTCCGATTTTTTCAGGGAAACGGACGACTATTATTTTTTGCCCGTTGTAGCGACCTACACAAGAATTATCAGGATGTTGGTTTCGGTCGCAAATGTAATTATAACTCCGCTTTATTTACTGCTTGCAACACACGCCGCTTCGGCTCCGGATTGGCTTCAGGTGTTAGTTCCCGAGAAATCGGGTGAAATACCCTTGTTTTTGCAATTTTTAATACTTGAATTTGTGGTTGACGGACTAAGGCTTGCCTCGCTTAACACGCCCGATTCGCTTTCAAATTCGCTCGGAATAATAGGAGGCTTACTGCTTTCGGAATTTGCGGTAACGGCAGGCTGGTTTATAACCGAGGCGATACTTTTAATGGCGTTTGTTACAATAGCGGGATTCTCGCTTCCGAACTACGAAATGGGCTACGCTATGAAGTTTGAAAGACTGCTCTTGCTTGTTACAACGCAAATTTTCGGTTTGTGGGGATTTTTT
>DKDS01000092.1:0-5026 GCA_002451855.1 Ruminococcaceae bacterium UBA6842
GCTCCATGCCCCATATTATATCTCTATGTCATCGGTAGAGGAAGAAAAACGCAAAAATTCGGTTAATTATATTTTGGCGTCTGCCCGTGCGGTAAACGCAATGGGCGGCAACAGAATTGTTGTTCACACAGGCTCGTGCGGCAAAATTTCAAGAGAAGAAGCACTTGCGCTTGCTAAGTCTACAATGCGTATGGCTTTGGACGCGCTTGACAGCGAGGGGCTTTCAAATATACACATTTGTCCCGAAACTATGGGAAAGGTAAATCAGCTCGGCACGCTTGACGAGGTATTGGAGCTTTGCTTGCTTGATGAAAGGCTTATCCCGTGTATCGATTTCGGGCATCTTAACGCAAGAGACCTCGGCTGCCTTAAGGAATTTTCCGATTACGAAAATATATTTATTAAAATAAGAGACAGGTTAGGAACGGACAGGCTCAAGAGCTTCCATTCCCATTTTTCAAAGATTGAGTATACAACAGGCGGCGAAAAACGCCACCTTACCTTTGAGGACACGGTTTACGGACCCGATTACGAGCCCGTAATGGAGCTTGTCTTGAAATACGGTTGCGACCCGACATTTATTTGCGAATCCGCCGGAACTCAGGCAGAGGACGCAAAGAAAATGAAGGATTATTACTATTCCATAGTTTAGGAGTGTATTTGGTATGATTTGGCACAGCACCTCTACTGCCGATATACTTGCCGAGCTTGAGGTTGACGATAAAAAAGGTCTGCCCAACGGCGTTGCGGATATGCGGCTTCAGATAAACGGTAAAAATGTCATTTCAAGTATTGAAAAGCCGACATTTTTCAAGCGGTTTGCTATGCAGTTTAAAAGCAAAATCGTTATTTTTCTTATTGTCGTTGCGCTTGTTTCTTTTGCTGTTTCCCTTATGTACAGGGAGGTAAACAGCTTTTCTCCGTTACTTATAATAGGAATTGTTGTAATGAATGCGGCGCTCAGCGCTTATCAGCTTCACGGCTGTGACGACGCGCTCGACAGTATGAAGAATTATACCAATCCCACAACATCCGTTTTGCGAGACGGTATTGTAAAATCGGTCAATTCGGCACTGTTGGTTCCCGGAGATATTATAATACTCGAGGCGGGGGACTACATACCTGCCGACGCCAGAATTATAGAATGTAACGAATTCAGGTGCAACGAGTCGCAGTTCACGGGCGAGGAAATACCCGTTGAGAAAAATGCCGATGTGCTGCTTGAGGATATTACCGCTGTTGAGGAACGCAAAAATATGGTCTTCTCGGGGACAAGCGTTGCGCACGGAACGGCAAAGGCGGTTGTTACGGCGACGGGGCTTAACACCGAGATTGGTCATACCTCCGCTATATTACAGCAGACGGGTGAGACCGTATTGCCGCTTGAAAACGAGCTTGACGGAATAGGAAAGACCGTAAATGCCATAATACTTGCGGTTTGCGGAATAACCTTTGTTATAGGTATGATACAAAATTTTTCAAGCGGAAATTTTGCGAGTATGACGCTTAAAACGCTTGTTAATTCGGTTGCGCTTGCGGTTGCCGCAATACCCGAAAGCCTGCCGGCGATAGCCACCGTTGTAATAGCGCTCGGGCTTAAACGCATTGTACACAGCAATATAATAGTCAAGGATTCCGCAGCGCTTGAAACGCTCGGAAAAACCGATGTTATATGCTCGGATAAAACGGGAATACTCACGCGCAATAAAATGCGCCTCGCAAAAATATACGACGGCGATAAGCTTACCGATGTTACAAGCGAGCCGCTTGACGAAAAAACAGCTTTGGTGCTTAAGCTTGCGACCGCCTGCTCAACGCTTCGCAACGATTCAACCGAGGATGCCATAAAAAAGGCGTGCCTTACCTTTAATTCAATGTCCGAAAAGGATATTGAGGGATTTTTCCCGAAGCTTGCCGTTATTCCGTTTGATTCGGAAAGGAAAACAATGACGGTCATTACAATGATTAACGAAAAGCCGTTTGCCATTGTAAAGGGCGCGCCCGAAAATGTAATACCTAATTGTACAGGCTGCAACACGGAAAAAATATTAGAGCTTAATGAAAAATTGGCTTCTGAGGCTTTGAGAATTGTGTGTATCGCAATGCGCCCGCTTGATAATATTCCGGCTAACCCCAACCCCGAGGACACCGAAAGGGAGCTTACCTTTGTGGGACTTCTGGGACTTGACGACCCGCCGAGAGATACGGTTATAGACGACATAAAGACCTGTGCCGACGCGGGCATCAGAACCGTTATGATTACGGGTGATAATCTTGCTACGGCAAGCTCGGTCGCAAGGCGTATCGGTATTTTAACCGACGGTACAAAAGCGATTACAGGCGAAGAGCTTGCTGATTTAAGCGATGAAGAGCTTGAAAACAGTATTAAGGATTATTCGGTATACGCAAGAATTTCTCCGCAGGACAAGACAAGGATAGTAAAAGCTTGGCAGAAATCCGGCGGAACCGTTACCGTTACTGGCGACAGTGTACAGGACGCCGAGGCGCTTTCCGCGGCGGATGTCGGCTGTGCGATGGGCAAATTCGGCGCGGATGTGGCAAAGGGTAATGCCGATATAATAATAGCGAATAACAGGTTCAGCTCGGTTGTTTGCGCCATAAGGGAAAGCCGAGGTCTTTTTGATAATATTAAAAAGGCGGTCTATTATCTTGTTTCGTGCAATTTCGGCGAGCTTATCACCGTGCTTGCGGGACTGCTTGCGTTTGCGGCGTCGCCCGTATCGGCGGTTCAGCTTTTGTGGGTTAATATGCTTACGGACAGCGCGCCTGCGGTAGCGCTCAGTATGGAGAGTGCGGAGGATACCGTTATGAAACGCAAGCCCGATTCGGCTATCGGTAAAATATTCAGCGGAACCGCGCTTTTGAACATTTTATTGCAAAGTGTTTTTATAGCGGCAATGTCGCTTACGGCCTTTGTTATAGGCAGAAAATCCGGCAACGCCGTTGGTATGTCAATGACCTTCGGAGTTCTCTCAATATCACAGATTTTCCACTGCTATAATAATAAATCCTTCGGCTCTGTTATAAACAAACGCATTTTTTCAAACAAATTTATGAATTATTCGGCGGTGCTCGCCCTGTTTATAACGGTATTTCTGCTGTTTACTCCGGCAGGCCATGTATTCGGTATGGCAGTGCTCAGCTTTAAGCAATTTATGATTTCTTTGCTTTTATCCTTTATTATTGTTCCTTTTACGGAGCTTCTTAAGCTTTTGGACAGAATAAAAGACTGAATGATTTTAATATTAATCACCAATAATATTACGGGTGATTAACTTGAAAAATACCGTTAAATATGTATTGCTGCTTGCGGGGCTGTGTCTTGGCTGCCTTTTAACGCTTGTCGGCGGCGGATACGCGTATCTTAGCTTTAACACCGAAAAAACCGACAATAAGGCGTCACAGGTGCCGTATGAGTTCGCTCCGCCGGAAAACGCGGGAATTATGTTCGAGTTTTGCAGCGACAGGACCTTTGTTTACCTGAATTTTGAAAATGAGGAAATGAAGATAATATTTCCGTTAAGCGGAGATTCGGAAGACACGGTTTACGGTTACAGTGTGGATTATACCGTTGCGGGCGATTATTATTTGTTGGCGGATATAATCGATGCGGCGGACGGTATCGAGCTTCAAACCGGAGACGGTAAATACAGATATACAGGGGTACAGATTGCGGAGCTTTTAAGCAGTACGGTCGACACTGAAGAGCTTAAAAGGAATATAATTGCCGCGCTCGCGGGGAAGACGGCAGATTTCGGTATTGACGAAAATGTTTTTTATGATATTATAAAAAAGGGAGATACAAACCTTACCGTGCCGGATTGCCACAGGTGGGCTGAGTATTTAAGCCTGCTTTGCAAAAACTGTACGGTAGTTAATTGATTTTTAAAACGGAGGCATAAGATGGATAAGGTAACAGGGCTTTTCGGAAGCAATGTATTTAATGATTCGGTAATGGTTGAACGCCTGCCGAAGGATACATATAAAATACTCAAAAGCGCCATTAAGGAAGGAAAAGGAATAGACAGCAGTATAGCCGATACGGTCGCGTCCGCAATGAAGGACTGGGCGATTGAAAAGGGCGCTACGCACTTCACACACTGGTTCCAGCCGCTTACGGGTATAACCGCCGAAAAGCACGACAGCTTTATAGTACCGACCGACGACGGACATATTATTATGGAGTTTTCCGGAAAAGAGCTTATAAAGGGCGAGCCGGACGCTTCTTCATTTCCGTCGGGCGGATTAAGAGCCACATTCGAGGCGAGAGGATATACCGCTTGGGATCCGAGCTCGTACGCCTTTTTAAAGGACGATACCCTTTGCATACCTACGGCGTTTTGCTCATACAGCGGCGAGGCGCTCGACCAGAAAACACCGCTCCTGCGCAGTATGGAGGCTATAAGCAAGCAGGCGTTAAGAATAGCCCACATCTTCGGAATGAACGATGTTAAAAAGGTTACCGCAACCGTAGGACCCGAGCAGGAGTATTTTCTTGTTGATAAAAAAATGTACGATAAACGCCCTGACCTTATTTATTGCGGCAGAACTCTTATAGGCGCAATGCCGCCGAAGGGTCAGGAGATGGACGACCATTATTTCGGCGTTTTAAAGCCGAGAATTGCCGCTTTTATGCGCGATCTTGACGAAGAGCTTTGGAAGCTCGGCGTGCTTGCGAAGACCGAGCATAACGAGGTTGCTCCGGCTCAGCACGAGCTGGCTCCCATATTCACAACAACAAATATCGCGGCTGACCACAATCAGCTTACAATGGAAATGATGAAGAAAACGGCTCTCCGCCACGGGCTTGTCTGCCTGCTGCACGAAAAACCGTTTGACGGCGTAAACGGAAGCGGTAAGCACAATAACTGGTCGCTTTCCACCGATACGGGCGTCAATTTCTTAAGCCCCGGTAAAAATCCGAGCGAAAATTCACTTTTCCTGCTTACCCTTACGGCTGTTATTAAGGCGGTTGACGAGCATCAGGATCTTCTGCGTATATCCG
>DKDS01000092.1:5082-7599 GCA_002451855.1 Ruminococcaceae bacterium UBA6842
CCGCCCGCCATTATTTCAATGTTCTTGGGCGACGAGCTTACGGGAATACTTGAATCAATAGAAAACGGCGTTCATCACGACGACGCAAAGCGCGTTAAAATGACGGTAGGTGCCGATATAATACCCTTTATACGCCGTGACAATACCGACCGCAACCGTACCTCGCCCTTCGCCTTTACGGGCAATAAGTTTGAGTTCAGAATGTTGGGCTCGGCATCCTCAATTTCCGATACCAACGTTATGCTTAACACTATGGTTGCCGATGTTTTCTCGCAGTTTGCGGACAGGCTTGAAAAATGCGATAATGTCGAAAAGGAACTCCATTTAATAATCAAGGAGACAATGGAAAAGCACAAGCGCATTATCTTCAACGGCGACGGCTATTCGGACGAGTGGCAGGAGGAAGCAAAGAGGAGGGGACTTCTGAATTTGAAGTCGACCGTAGACGCGCTTCCGCTGCTTAAATCGGAGGATAATATAGCAATGTTCGAGCGCCACGGGGTATTAAGCCGTGCCGAAATCAACTCAAGGGTAGACATAGTGCTTGAAAACTATTCAAAGACATTGCATATAGAGGCTCTTACCCTTATCGAGATGATGAACCGTCAGGTAATACCGGCAATAAGCGCATACACCGATAAGCTTTGCAGAGGACTTATAAATAAGCGCAGTATAGGCGTTAAGGTGGACGATACGGCGGATACCGAGATAATCGCCCGTCTGTCCGCGGCAGGGGCTGAAATCTATAAGCTGAACGCCGACCTTAAAATGGCTGTTTCTTCCGCTGAAAAGCTTACTGATATGCTTGAGAGAGCAACCGCTTACCACGATATTGTTTTAAGGCTTATGAACGATATAAGGAAATATGCCGACAGTGCGGAGGCTGTTGTTTCTATGGAGGATTGGCCCTATCCGAGCTACGGCGAGCTTTTGTTCAGCATATAAATTTTAAAGGCATATAATGCGTCAGCATTATATGCCTTTTCTTTCTCGGTGTTTTCTGTATTCGGTAGGCGTTATTCCGGTGACCGCTTTAAATTCACGGCAGAAATGATAAACGCTTGAAAATCCGCATTCATATGAAATATCCGTTACAGGCTCGGCAGTCTCGCAAAGAAGTCTGCCGGCTTTTTTTATTCTCATTTCAAGTATGTACTGCTTTGGGCTTTTTCCGTATTTGCGTTTAAACAGTCTTCTCATATAGCTTTCGCTTATACCTGCGCTTGAGGCAATCAAATCATTGCTAAGCTCGGGGTTATACAGATTTTCGGCTATATATTTTAAAGCGGGCTTGATTGCGCCGTCATCATATATCTGCTCCGATGAAAGCCTGTCAAGAATATCGTAAAATATACTCATAGCCTTTAGATTGCCGCGCGGCAGATCAAGCTCGTGCATTTTTTCAAAGTCTTTAATATAATCTCCGTTCTGCTGTAACGGAATAGTTATAAATTCATCTGTAAAGGCTTCCGTGCATTTGAAATTAATAAGCGGAAATGCGCCGCCCGAATTGTTATAAAGCTCGTAGGTGGCATTTTGAGGAAGAAATATTGCGCAATTACTGTCGGAAACAAATTTTTTCCCGTTATGGGTATATGTAATTTTTCCGTCAATACAAAAGGACAGACCGAAAAAGGGTCTGTTTTTTATTTGTAGGTGCCGTCCCGTCGGTGCCAATACCGTTATGATTTCGGATATTTCCGTTATTTTAATGCTGTCCAAGCTTTTCACAGTAATTACGCCTCCTGATTTAATTATACCGAATATGTAAAATAATACAAGTATAAATTTAAAAAATTGTTCCGAAAATGTTAAAAATGTGCCGTTTTTTGCATTGACTGTAATACTGCTTTTGATTACAATGTAAAAAAACGAAAGGATTGTTGTATATGGATTTTTCAGGCAAAACGGCAATAGTAACGGGCGCGGCTTCGGGTATGGCGTTGCTTTTCTGTAAGGAGTTTGTGCGTTTGGGCGGCAATGTTGTTATGACAGACATAAACGGCGATACTTTAGAGGAAAAAGCGGCTGAAATAAATGCCGAAAATTCAGGCAAAGCAATTACAAAGGTCTGCGATGTCCGCAATTACGAGGAGGTTTGTGCTGTGCGTGACCTTGCGGTTAAAACATACGGCAGTATCGATGTTATGGTGAACCTTGCCGGCGGCGCTGAAACAAGAATACTTAAAGCCTCGGGCGAATTTCCCGATATTCCGATTGAGGTTTACGACTGGGGAATTGATGTCAACCTTAAGGGCCAATTTTATTTCGATCACGCTGTTATGAAGCAAATGCGCGAGCAGAAAAGCGGGGTTATTATTAATATCGGTTCTATAACCGGCGAGGAGGGCTGCGCGACGAATGTGGCGTACTCAACCTCTAAGAGCGGCGCTATGAACGGACTTACAAAGTCATTGGCGCTTTACGGCTCCAAGTACGGCATACGCTGTGTTTGCGTGTCTCCGGGTCCGGTGCTTACAAGACCGGGTATGGCGGCTATGAAAACAGCTCTCGGCA
>DKDS01000092.1:7614-17232 GCA_002451855.1 Ruminococcaceae bacterium UBA6842
CGGCAGGGCGGCGGAGCCTATCGAGCTTGTAAATATGCTTCTTTATGCGGCTTCCGATGAAGGCAGCTTTCTTGACGGCATAAACATACTTATGGACGGAGGGCGCAATATAATGCGCAATAAGGACTGATATGAGTAAATTTTTAGTTAAGGACCGCCCGACGCTTACAGTAATGATACAGGCAAGAACGCCCGAGCGTGTAAGCGAGCTTATAAAAAGAGGGCTTGACGGCGGCGCAGACGCTTTTGCGATACAGGTTGACCAGCTTGAACGAAAATACCGTACCGAAGAGTGCTTAAAAAAGCTTTTCGGCGAAATGAATGGAAAGCCTGTATATGTTACCGATTACAGAGGAAATATGAACGAGGGAATGACCGACTGTGAGCTTGCGGATGAATTGCTTATGCTCGCAAGGTGCGGCGCTTCACTTGTTGATGTTATGGGGGATTTTTACTGCCCTTCAAAGGATGAAATAGCGCTTAATTCGGAAGCGGACGCCAAGCAGCGAAGGCTCATAGAGAAAATACAATCTTACGGCGCAGAGGTACTGATGTCTTCCCATACCTACCGCTATTTAACTGCGGACGAGGTGCTTAAAATCGCAAAAACACAGTCCGAGCGAGGTGCCGATATTATTAAAATAGTCACTGCGGCGGATACCGAGGAAGAGCTGTATAATAATTTCGGAACTACCGCGCGCCTTAAAAATGAGATTAATAAGCCGTTTTTATACTTGTGCGGCGGAAACCTTTGCAAAAAGCATCGCCTTATGGCGCCGATTATTACGAATGATATATATTTATGCGTTGTAGAGCAGGATGAATTTTCAACGCCGGCACAGCCGCTGCTTAAAACTGCAAAGCAAATAGTAGATTTGGTTTACGGAGGTAAAATATGAAAGCAATACTTGTAAATGACGACAGAACCTTAAGATGGGACAATGTGCCCGACCCGATTTTGGGAAATGACGATTGCCTTGTGAAAATCGAGGCGGCTGCGCTCAACCGTGCGGACCTAATGCAAAGAGAGGGAGATTATCCGCCGCCTCCCGGT
Source organism: Ruminococcaceae bacterium UBA6842 (assembly GCA_002451855.1). Taxonomy (GTDB): domain Bacteria; phylum Bacillota; class Clostridia; order Oscillospirales; family Acutalibacteraceae; genus UBA737. The sequence goes on from DKDS01000092.1 coordinate 8,669, forward strand.
TGCCCTGATTGGATGGGACTTGAAATTGCCGGAACAATAGTTGAAATAGCGGACGGCGCAAAGGAAAAATCCAACTGGAAAATAGGAGATAAGGTGTGCGCGCTTTTGGGCGGAGGCGGTTATGCCGAGTATGCCAATGTCAAGTACGATATGCTTATGCCCGTGCCTGAAAATTGCACTATGGTTGAGGCGGCGGCAATGCCCGAAGCGTTCGCTACGGCATATCTTAACCTGTTTATTGAGGGGAAAATCAAAAGCGGAAATACGCTTTTAATGAATGCGGGTGCAAGCGGTCTTGCCAGTGTTATAATACCGATGGCAAAAGCATTCGGCGTAAGAGTTATAACAACCGTGCTTACGGATGAAATTGCGAACAACATAAAGCACTTAAATGCGGACCGTGTAGTGGTTACAACCAAAGAGGATATTACAGAGGTATTAAAGGAAGAGCTTGAAAACGGTCACGGCGTTGATGTTGCGATAGACTGTCTCGGCGGCGAGATAATGGGCAAGTGCATACATTACCTCACCCACGGCGCGCGCTGGATAATGATAGCGGCGCTTGCGGGTCAGAAAACCGAAATAGACCTTAAAAACATATATGTAAGAAATGTAAGGATTGTAGGCAGTACACTGCGTTCAAGAACACCCGAAACAAAGGCGGAAATATTGGCGGATCTGGTGCGCGATGTATGGCCCAAAGTATCGGCAGGGGAAGTAAGACCCACTATATACAAGGTTTTGCCGATAACCGAGGCTGAGGCGGCACAGGATATACTTTACCGCGGTGAAAATGTCGGTAAGGTTGTTCTGACAGTCGGATAAATAATTAACATAACAAAAATGCGCTTTGCTAAGCAAAGCGCATTTTTTGTATACTGTAATAAAAATTATTCGCTTCTTAAAGCGGTAACGGGGTCCTTCTTTGCGGCTACTTTTGACGGGAAAAGTCCCGCAACGAGTGTAAGCAGCATACTTATTGCGATAAGCAGAACCGCTCCGCCGACAGGCAGCACCGCAAGACCCGATATATCGGTAATAGCGCCTATTATCGCGTTTATGGGTATAAGCAAAAGCAAGGTGACTATTATTCCGATTGCGCCTGCCGTAAAGCCTACAATAAGCGTTTCGGCGTTAAATACTCGTGATACATCACGCTTTGAAGCACCCATTGCACGCAGAATACCTATTTCCTTTGTTCTTTCAAGTACGGAAATGTAGGTTATTATTCCTATCATTATTGATGAAACTATAAGCGATATGCTTACAAAGGCAATAAGAATATAGCTTATCGCGTTTATTATTGTCGTTACCGATGAAAGCATAAGCCCGATATAGTCGGTGTAGGTTATTTTTTCATTATCGGCGGCAGAGCTGTTATAATCGCTTATAAGCTCGGATATTGTTTCCTTGGCTTCAAAATCCTTGGGATAGATGTTTATGCCCGAGGGCTTATTGAGATCGGATACGCCCATTTTCGTAAGATTACCGTCATAAGTATCGGCGTCGCTTTTGCTTTCCATAGCAGATTTAAAGCGTTCGGCAATCTGCTCGTTGTCCATACCCGCAGACTGCATTTGCGCTATATATTCCTGATATTCTGCCTGCTCGTTCTCGGGGAGCGTGGATATATAAGCGATGAGCTGTTCGTAATTCATATCCGAAATATCAGAGTTAAACGGCTTGCCTGTGAATACATTTGTTTCGGGGTTATTTTTTTGCGCCTTTACTATTTCGCTGTCATTTACTTTTTTTATAAGGTGATCCATAAGCTCGCTTTTGTAGCCTACAAATCCACTCGTCTCTGAGGTGACGGAGTTTTCGGCAGGCTTGATTATGCCTACCACCGTTATATCCTCGGCGCTTTTTTCAAGCGCTGACTGTACGAAAATGGCGTCGTCGGTTTTGTCTGTCCATGTGCCGTCCGAATTTTTGCTGAAGTAGTCGGTATTGCAGAGCAATCGGAATTTAAGCCCCAATATATCGTCATATGAGTATGATACCTCGGCGGTAGGCTCAATTTTTTCGCCAGCCTGAGCCTTTTTCATCATTTCTTCAAGCTCTTTTATATCCTTTAAGCCGAGTGAATAAAGTGTATAATCGCTTATCTGATTATTTTTGTCAACCGCAAGCACGATTTCGTTGTATTTTTCGGGCATACGGCCGGCAACAACATCATACTGCTTATTTAAAAATTCCTTGTTGTCGAAAAGCCTTGTCCAAACCTCGGTGTTTGAGAAAGACGTCATCTGCGAATATCCGTTAGCCTGTGCGGAGCTTTCACCGAACACTGTTGAAAAAACGGTGTTTGGGTTAACTCTGTTTCCCTTTTCGTCGTATATATTCATAACTGTGGAATATTTATATTCTATTTCGCTTGAATTGGCTTTAAATTCGGGAGTTTCCTCAATATGCTTTTTTAACAGCTCAAGATTGTTTGCCGAAATCCCGTTTACCATTGTAGACATCATTTCGGTCATTATATTGTTGCTGTAAATTTTGTCGGGGTCTCTGCCCTCGGGAACCTCATTTTTCCCCATAAGGTCGCCCGCAAGCTGACTTATGTCCATTCCGGCTTGCTCAATGGAAATAGGATAGCTTGAAAGCGTGTCTTCCTCAACCTTTTGTATATAGGCGTTTACTCCGCTTGAAAGCGAGAGTATAAGCGCTATTCCTATAATGCCTATCGAACCGGCAAAGGCAGTGAGGAAGGTGCGAGCCTTCTTGGTCATAAGGTTGTTAAGTGAAAGCGAAAGCGCGGTCAAAAAGGACATTGACGGCCGTTTGCCTCCGTCCTTCTCCTTTAAGGCTTCTTCTTTTCCGTCATACGGGTCTGTATCGTCTGTTATATTACCGTCAAGCAACCGCACAATTCGTGTGGAATACTGTTTCGCAAGCTCCGGATTGTGCGTTACCATAATTACGAGTCGGTCCTTTGAAATTTCCTTCAAAAGTTCCATTATCTGCACGGAGGTATCACTGTCAAGAGCGCCCGTAGGCTCGTCGGCAAGCAGTATTTCGGGGTCGTTTACAAGCGCCCTCGCAATAGCCACACGCTGCATTTGCCCGCCCGACATCTGATTCGGCTTTTTATTGAGCTGGTCGCCGAGCCCCACCTTTTTAAGCGCTTCCTCGGCTCTTTTTCGTCTTTCGGCGGCAGGAACGCCCGAAAGTGTCAGCGCTAACTCTACATTTGAAAGCACTGTCTGATGGGGAATAAGGTTATAGCTTTGAAAAATAAACCCCACAGAATGATTGCGGTAATTATCCCAATCCTTGTCCTTATATGTCTTGGTTGATTTTCCGTTTATAAAAAGGTCGCCGTCAGTGTATCTGTCAAGTCCGCCTATAATATTCAAAAGCGTGGTTTTTCCGCAGCCCGACTGACCGAGTATTGATACAAATTCACAGCCTCTGAATTCAATGCTTACGCCCTTTAAGGCGTGAACCGCGGTATCGCCGACAATATAATCCTTTTTAATATTCTGTAACTTAAGCATATTTGAACCTCCGAGCAATAGATTGCGGCCTTGCCATTTTACAATCATTATAGGAATTATATTCCCGAAATATAAATAGAATATGAATGTTTAAAAAATATTTGATAAATACGGCGAGTAGTGTTATAATTAAATGAAAATGTTATCTGAAAGGTTATGAAGTATGGAAAAGGTTTTTAAAAAGCTTACCGTGTTTTTATCGGGGCTTCTTATAGTAACTACTGTATTTCTTATATTCGTTATTCCGACTTACATAAGGTCGGAACGGAAAATAGACTTTTTCTCCTCAAATCAGATAGTTGACAATGTTAAAAATATGGAGATCAATATGACCTCCATTATATATGTGCAGAATAAAAAGGGCGATTGGGTAGAGTATCAGCGCTTGCACGGAACCGAAAACCGCATCTGGGTAAGCTTTGATAAAATGCCCAAATATCTCGGTGAAGCTTTTGTTGCCATCGAAGATGAGCACTTTTGGGAAAACAGCGGCGTTGACTGGAAACGCACCGCCGGAGCAATTGCAAACAGGCTTTTAAAATTCAATCCGACTGAATTCGGCGGTTCCACTATTACGCAGCAGCTTATTAAAAATGTCACAAATGACCGTGATAGGGACGCTATGCGTAAAATAAGGGAAATAGTAAGGGCGCTTCTTATATCCAAGAATCTTTCAAAAACAGAAATTTTGGAAGCATACCTTAATACAATACCGCTTGCAAACGGTATATGCGGCGTTCAGGTTGCGGCAAACTATTATTTCAACAAGGATGTAAGCGAGCTTACTCTTACCGAAAGCGCGGCGTTGGCGGCTATAACCAACAATCCCTCAAAGTACAATCCGCTTACCGAAAAGGGCGCGGAGCAGAACGAAAAGCGCCGCCGCCTTGTGCTTGATAAAATGCTTGAGCTTGGCAAAATTACCTATGAGGAATACGATAAGGCTTATAATGAAAAGCTGAAGCTTGACGATTCTCAAGAGGACGATTACGAAATAGAAATTAACAGCTATTTCGTCGATACTCTTATTGATCAGGTTATAGACGAGCTTGCGGAAAAATATAATTGCGATACGAAAACCGCTTCTATGATGTTCTACAACGGCGGCTTTAAGATATATTCAACGCTTAATCCCGATATACAGAGCAGTATGGAAAAGGTTTATGCCGACATAAATACTTATTTTCCGCAAACCGCGGCTAATTTAAACGGCGAAAAGGTACACGCGCAGTCCGCTATGACTGTTATGGATTACAGCGGTCATATTGTGGGAATAGTCGGGGGAGCCGGTGAAAAAACTACCAACAGAGGGCTTAACCGCGCGACAAAATCACCCCGTCAGCCCGGTTCTACAATGAAGCCGATAGGCGTTTACGCACTGGCAATAGATAAGGATATAGTAAATTACTCCTCAAAGGTGCTTGACCAGCCGATAAAGAATTACTACGGCACGGGCAAAAGCGGACCTACGGAGTGGTACGGCTATTATAAGGGTACAGTTTCGCTTAATTACGCTATAAGAAAATCAATGAACACCGTTCCCGTAAGGCTTTTGCAGGAGGTGGGAATTGACACCTCTTATGATTTCCTTGTAAATAAGCTTAACTGCAAGCATTTGGTGCCGGAGGATAAAAACCTTGCGGCGCTGGCTCTCGGCGGTACTAACTACGGTCTTACCACAACCGAATCCGCTGCGGCGTACGCAATCTTCGGCAATAAGGGCGTTTACCATAAGCCTACTACCTACTATAAGATAGAAAGAGCTAACGGCGAGGTCATTTTTGATTATGACGAAACGGGAACGCAGGCTATCAGTCCTGCTTCGGCTACTATAATGAACCACCTGCTTCAAGAGGTCGTTTACGGCAGCGAGGGTACGGGCGGCGGAATAGCAGGGTATAATTCAGGTATGAAGGCTTACGCCAAAACAGGTACATCAAGCGAATCAAAGGACCTTTGGATGGTTGCGGGAACGCCGTATTATGTAGGTTCTGTTTGGTACGGATTTGATATACAAAGCGAGGTATCAAACGGCGGAAGCGCGGCGAAAATATGGAAAGCGGTAATGTCCGAGGTTCATAAGAACCTTGAAAAAAAGGAATTTGAGGACAGCGATGATGTAGTAAAAAGCGGCGGCGGATATTATAAAAAGGGCAGAAAGATTGAAAACCCGATAAATTCCGCGCCGTCTTCAAGCTCCGAACCGTCATCATCGCAGGAGGTATCATCCTCCGATGTATCTTCCGTAACTTCCTCTGAGGGTGTGTCTTCCGCGGATACCGTAACTTCATCGTCAGATAATTCGCAAGAGGGGACAACGTCTGATACTTCGCCGTCATCCACACCATCTGCGGATAGCTCCTCCTCGGCTTCCTCGGAAGCTTCTTCGTCTGCCCCGACCGCTTCGTCAGAGCCGCAATCGCAAACAACAACGGGGTCGCCGTAAAATGGAGACAGTATTTAAGGTAATAGCTACCGTTAAAACGGATTTTCCCGAAAAATTCGGCTTGCCGAGACAAAGCGGCGTTGTGAAGGAGCTTAAGGGCAAGGTGATTTTTGAGCCGCCTTACCGTGATTTTTCGGCGGTGAGGGAGCTTTCCGAATTTTCGCATATCTGGCTTATATGGGGCTTTTCAAAATCACATAAAAAAGGGGAGTGGTCTCCTACCGTCCGACCGCCGAGGCTTGGAGGAAATGAACGGGTAGGCGTATTCGCAACCCGTTCGCCGTACAGACCGAACCCGATAGCGCTGTCTGCCGTAAGGCTTGAAAAAATAGAGAACAATCCGGAATTAGGTCCTGTTTTGCATATTTCGGGCATTGATATGACAGACGGTACGCCGATATACGATATTAAACCGTATATTTCCTATGCGGATGCGGTAAACGATGCGGTTTGCGGATTTGCGGACAAACCGTACGACAAAAAGCTTGAAGTTGAATTGCCGGACAATTTAAAAAAATTTTTGGGAGAGGAAAAATCCGAACAGCTTATAAAAGCGCTCAGCTGCGACCCGAGACCGAGATACCACAGCGATAAAGAAAGGATATACGGCTTTAAGTTTGCAGGCTTTGAAATTAAATTCAAAACAGACGGAACACGGCTGTATGTGACCGAAATTTTAAAGTCCGAATAGCGTAAAAAAACAAACATTTTTGATTAAAAAATGAAATTCCTTGTATGATATAGACATATGCACTAATCATATTTCAAATTTAAAGTGCAAAATGCTATAATATACTCACCGAAACAGGCGACGCCTGTAAATTTAGAACGGAGGAATTTATTATGGCAAGATTTACTTTACCGAGGGACATTTATTTCGGTGAGAACGCAATGGAAAACCTTAGAACCCTTAAAGGGAAAAAGGCTATGGTCGTTGTGGGCGGTGGCTCAATGAAACGCTTTGGCTTTCTTGATAAAGCCGTGGGCTATTTAAAGGACGCCGGTTTTGAGGTAGAGCTTTTTGAGGGTGTAGAACCCGACCCGTCGGTTGAAACCGTTATGCGCGGTGCCGAGGCTATGAGAAAGTTTGAACCCGATTGGATAGTTGCGATCGGCGGCGGCTCGCCGATAGACGCGGCAAAGGCAATGTGGGCGTTTTACGAGTATCCCGAGGTTACTTTCGAATCGCTTTGCATACCCTTTAATTTCCCCGAGCTTCGCAAAAAAGCAAAATTCTGCGCTATTTCTTCTACATCGGGAACGGCAACGGAGGTTACCGCATTCTCTGTTATTACAGATTATTCAAAGGGTATTAAATATCCGCTTGCCGACTTTAATATAACTCCCGATGTTGCGATTGTAGACCCTGAGCTTGCGCAGACAATGCCTCAAAAGCTTGTGGCTCATACGGGAATGGACGCACTTACACATGCTGTTGAGGCTTATGTATCAACCGTCGCAAGTCCTTATTCGGACGCGCTTGCTATGAAAGCTATCGAAATGGTTACGGCATATCTGCCCTCATCCTATAACGGCAACCGTGAGTCGAGAGCCGCTATGCACGACGCACAGTGCCTTGCCGGTATGGCGTTTTCAAATGCGTTGCTCGGCATTGTTCACTCTATGGCGCACAAAACGGGCGCCGCTTTCCACGAGGGAAGTATGAAGGACAGACATCTGCCGCACGGCTGCGCAAACGCAATTTATCTGCCCTATGTAATCAAGTATAACGCGCACGACCAAAGAGCTGCCGAGAGATATGCCGACATTGCAAGGATGCTCGGTCTTTCGGGCAACAGCAATAAAGGGCTTATTGAAAGTCTCTGCGCGCTTATCGACAATATGAACGACCGCCTTAATATACCGCATACCTTAAAGGAATTCGGCGTAGACGAGGCAGAGTTCAACGCCAAGGTTGACGAGATAGCCGCAAATGCGGTAGGCGACGCCTGCACAGGCTCCAACCCCCGTGCTATCGACCCCGAAACCATGGCAAAGCTATTCAAATGCACATATTACGGCACTGAGGTTGATTTCTGATACTGCCGTGAATAAATTAAAGGAATGATATTAGAAAATGTTTAAAATCGTAAACAAACGCAGTCTTAACCCTACGGTTACGCTGATGGACATTGAAGCGCCGCTTGTTGCCAAAAAGGCGGAAGCAGGACAGTTTATAATTCTCCGCACCGACGAGGACGGCGAGCGTATACCGCTTACCGTTGCCGGCTTTGACCGTGAAAAGGGTACGGTAAGGATAATATTCCAAATAGTCGGCGCAACGACGGAAAAGCTTAATCATAAGAGCGTGGGCGAATGTCTTGCCGATTTTGCCGGACCTCTCGGCAGACCGACCGAAACTGACGGACTGCGTAAGGTTTGCGTAGTCGGCGGCGGCGTAGGCTGCGCCATTGCTCTTCCGATTGCCGAAAAGCTCCATAAAGAGGGCTGTGAGGTTCACACTATTGTCGGCTTCAGAAACAAGGATCTTGTAATTCTTGAGGATGAGTTTTCCGCTTGCTCGGACAGACTTACAATAATGACCGACGACGGCTCATACGGCACAAAGGGCGTGGTTACGGCGCCGCTTAAGGAAGCTATCGACTCGGGCGAAAATC
>DKDS01000092.1:17264-17515 GCA_002451855.1 Ruminococcaceae bacterium UBA6842
TCCGCTTGTTATGATGAAATTCGTTGTGGCAACCACAAAGCCTGCCGGAGTTAAAACAGTTGTTTCTATGAACCCGATAATGATTGACGGAACGGGAATGTGCGGCGGATGCCGCCTTACCGTCGGCGGACAGACAAAGTTTGCCTGTGTTGACGGACCCGATTTTGACGGCTTTGAGGTTGATTTTGACGAGGCTATGAAGAGGGGCGCTATGTATCGTGATTTTGAGCGCCACGCATATGAGGAAACCT
>DKDS01000007.1:0-4100 GCA_002451855.1 Ruminococcaceae bacterium UBA6842
ACAGTGCTTATGGTTACGCACGACCATAACCTTGTAAGGGATTTCCAGCACCGTGTAATTATGCTTGACAGGGGAAAAATCGTAGCGGATAATGCCGGAGGAAGTTTTTAATGAAAGTCAGCAGTGTTAGATACCTTGTCAAGGAGGGCGCTAAAAACGCTTGGGTCAACAGACTTATGACCTTAGCGTCGGTCGGCGTTCTTGTTGCTTGCATGGTTATTATAGGTTTAGCGATTTTAATATCGGAAAATGTTAATAAAGCGGTCGGAAAGCTTGAACAGCAGAATGTTGTTATGGCTTATATGAAGGATTATAACTGGGCGCTTTACAGCGACAAAACGGATGCTTCCGCATCGGCGGACTCTGCGGAACAGACCTCGGAGGAAACACAGTCAGCCGAAGAGCAGGCAGATGAAAACGGAATTAAAAACAGCGACTATGTTATTCATAACGATGAAGAGGCAAAGGCGCTTTGCGATAAAATCGCGGCGCTTGATAATGTTGCTTCCGTAACCTATGTTACAAGCGACGAGGGGCTTGAAAGCGTTAAAAAATCAATGCTTGAGGGTCAGGAAAGCTATTTCACATTCCTTGACGACAAATACGGCAATCCTATGTCGGGTGCCGCTAAGGTCACTATGAAGAATATGGAGCAGTTCGACGATACCGTTAATCAGATAAAAAATATCGACGGCATCGATACCGTTCAGTCGCAAAACGACCTTGCCGATAAGATTACGGCAATAAAACGTGGCATTACCGTTGCGGGCTTTTGGATTATTGCCATATTAATGGTAATTGCTCTTGTAATAGTTTCAAATACCATTCGTGTTACAATGTATAACAGAAAGCTTGAGATCAGCATAATGAAAGCCGTAGGCGCTACGGACTCCTTTGTAAGGATACCGTTTGTGGTTGAGGGTATGATAATCGGTCTTATATCCGCAGTTATTGCCGAGGGACTTTTGTACTTCTGCTACCGTGTTGCTACCGAGACAATTATTTCAACCCTCGGTACAAACGATATAGTCCGTTACGGCGATGTTGCTTGGTGGCTGTTGCTGATATTTGCGGGTATCGGCGTATTCGCCGGAATACTCGGCAGCGTTATAATGATAAGCAAATATCTCCGTCACGAGGGCAGTGAGTTTGCCGCCATTTAAAATAGGGAGGAAAAATGAAACTTAAATCAGTTAAAATTTTATCTTTGTTTATGTCGGTTGCGCTTTTGGCGGGCGCCTTTGCGGCGTCACCCGTTTCGGCAGATAAAGCGTCTGATATCCGAAGCGAGATAAGCCGCCTCCAGCAGCAGCAAAAGGAGCAGCAGGCGGAAATCAATAAGCTTAAAAGCGACGCTTCAAAGCAGGAACAGCTTAAAAGCGCCATAGAAAAGAAAATTTCCCTTGTTCAGCAGGAGATTGACGCCTGCAACCGCCAGATAAGCGATATTAACTCACGAATTGCCGCAAATAAGGCGGAAATAGCTCAAAAAAATCAGGAAATCGATAATAATAAGCTTGCTTTCAAAAAGCGTTTGCGTGCCATTTATATGAGCAACTCCGGCAGTAATGTTCAGGTTTTGCTTGGGGCCGACGATTTTTCACAGTTCTTGGAGCTTTCACAGCTTACCTCGTCCGTTTCCGCAAGGGACAAGCTGATGATAGAGGAAATTGTTGCCGCTGTTAAGGTTCTTGAGGAAAAACAGGCGGAGAACAATAAGCTTTTGGAAGAGCAGATGACTGTCAAAAACAATATAAACCAAAAGCAACAGGAGCTTAAAAACCAAAGCACTGAAATTCAGTCGGTCATCAGTCAGCTGAAGAGCGACCAAAACGATGTTCAAAAAGAGAAAAACGCGACCGACGCGGAGCTTAAGGCGAAACAGCAGGAGCTTAACAGCATACTCTATTCAAGCTCGGGCGGAAATGTTGTGTATGACGGCGGTCAGTTCCTGTGGCCGACAACCGTAACAAAAATTTCTTCGGGCTTCGGAGCAAGGTGGGGAACCAACCACAACGGCGTTGATATTTCAAACGGCACCTACGGCGCGCCGATTTATGCCATTGCGGACGGAGTAGTTTATATAGTTAAAAGCGGATGTACTCATAACTATCCCAAAAACTCAAGCTGCGGCTGCGGCGGCGGTTACGGCAATTATGTTGCTATCGATCACGGCAGAGGCTCTGACGGAAACAGCTATAAGGCATATTATGCCCATATGACAAGTGTTGCGGTTTCAAACGGTGCTCATGTTAAAAAGGGTCAAATAATCGGTTATATCGGTTGTACAGGCCATTCAACAGGTCCGCACCTGCATTTCGGCGTAATGGTAAACAACAGTTGGGTCAATCCGATGAGATTTTATACAAAAGTAAAATAATCGAGCTTGTGCCGCCGCCGTTTAAGGCGGCGGCACGGTTTTAGGAGTGATAATCTATTAAGGTCTTCAGAACCGTTACCGTGATAGCTCTTTTGGCGTGGATGGTGCTGATATTCTGCTTTTCGGCACAGGACGCTACGGCGTCATCAAAAACAAGCGGAACCGTTGTGCAAAAGCTTTGTGAAACCTTTTATCCCAAATTCGGCGACATTTCGGGTGAAAAGCAGGCTACTATTATTTCGTCATTCCAATTTATTGCAAGAAAATCGGCTCATTTTTTAATTTATGTGGTTTTGGGTAATCTTTCGCTTTTGGCGGTAATAAGCTATAAAAGGTTGAAATTTTCGGTAAGACCGCTTATTGCGGCGGCAATATGTCTTATCTATGCCGCAAGCGATGAATTTCACCAGTATTTCGTACCGGGGAGAAGCTGTGAATTAAGAGATATGTGTATCGATTTTTCGGGCGCGGTTACTGGAATTTTGCTTTTGCTTTTAATTATAAGGCTAATAAAGCCCTTGCGGACATATTTTGAATAAGGGAGTTTTTGTATGCGAAAAAAGGAATTAATGCTTCAGAATACCCAGCTTTTTGATAAGCTTACGGTTTATGAAATGCAGATTTCAAAGCTCAAACAGGAGCTTGCGAAAAAGAATACCGAAATCGAGGAGCTGAATAAGAGAATTAACGGTACCGCCGAAAGCTCGGAAGAGCCGAAACCGTTTGAAAAGCTTGAGGAAAAGGTGATGAGACAGGCAAGCAACAAAAACCGATTTGATTACGGCGCACAGGTTATCGGAAAAATTGTTGTTGCCGGCGCAAGGTATTGCAACAGGCTTACGGATAACAGCTCATATTCAAACGCCAAAGAGCTTATGAACCTTATCCTCGGCAGAACCGAGGTTGCGAAATCAGAAATTCTTAAAATCGTTTCTTCCGATTACAGCGACGAAACCAAAAAAGAAAAGATTGACGGCGAATATGAAAACGCGGTAGATTATTTTGACAGCGTAATGGCACAGAATAACGAATAAAACCGCCTTTAATTAATAAACTTATAAAGGGTGATTCATTTGATTATTGACGCAAAGGAATTAAAGGAAAACTTTATAAAGGACATAGCGGATGAGTATATGCTTGTCGCTGCGGGCGATAGGGATGGCTATAATATGATGACCGCTTCGTGGGGCTTTGCCGGTGAGATGTGGGGAAACGACTGTATGCTTGCGGTTGTGCGGCCGACAAGATATACGATTGAACTTATAAACCGCAGCGATTATTTTACCTTAAGCTTTTACGGCGATAATAAAGAGGTTCATAAAATATGCGGCTCAAAATCCGGCAGAGATGTTGACAAGGCGGCTCTTGCGCATCTGACTCCTGTGTTTGAGGATAGCACCGTTTATTTTAAGGAAGCGAGAATGGTAATTGTTTGCAAAAAGCAGTATGTTCAGCAAATGAAAGAGGAATGCTTTACCGATAAGGAACCGCTCAAGTGGTATAACAATGACCTGCATTATATGATTATAGGCAAAATTGAAAAGGTTATAATCAATGATTGATTAAAATAATGCCGTATTGACACGCAATACGGCATTTTCCCATAAAATGCAAAAATATGAATTTAACACTTGACAAGCGGACTAAGTATTGATATAATATTTAAGCTGTCTGTTTATGATTCATTAGCTCAGTTGGCAGAGCACTTGACTTTTAATCA
>DKDS01000007.1:4150-4776 GCA_002451855.1 Ruminococcaceae bacterium UBA6842
CCGGGGTTCGAATCCCCGATGGATCACCAAAAATCGGCAAGGTTTATACCTTGCCGATTTTTTTATACTTATACTGCCGGCGGAGTGAAAATTCCGAGCGTCGGCGGATTGTGCGTCCATACCACAAACAGAAAGCCCATAAGAATTATTGCTATAATAAAAATATACTGAGCTGTTTTAGACCTGAATGAACCGTTGTCAATTATTTTCTTTTTTGTATACAGCATTACGGCAAGACCGATAAAATAGCACAAAATATCAAGTACCATAATGTTGTAGCCTAAAATGCCCGTGTAGGTGTAAAAAAACGCCGTTATTGCAAGCATACCCGTAAAAATTCCCGCAGACGCCGCAGCTATATAATTTTCGGGGCGGTCCTTTAACACAAAAAATTCAATGACCGAATATATAAGAACGGGGAAAAACAAAAGCTTTAAATGCTCAAAGGTACTTTCGTTTACAGGCGCAAACGCGCCGACAAATGCGTTTTCATTTGTCCAGTCATAGAAAAAGTGCCACAGACTGCCAACAATTCCCACAATAATAAATTCGGTAATATAACAACCGTATTTTTTCATACACTTTGCTCCTTCCACGATAATTATATGGAAGAAAAGCAAAAATAT
>DKDS01000026.1:0-220 GCA_002451855.1 Ruminococcaceae bacterium UBA6842
CGCAGACGGCGAAATTGAGATTGTCCCCGAAGAAGCCGAAATCATCCGAGAGATATATGAGCGATACCTATCCGGCGAAAGCCTATACGGAATCAAATGCTATCTCGAAGAAAAAAAGATACCGACACCTGCCGGATGCAGTGTATGGCGACAGGAAACTATTCGTTCCATCCTCTCGAATGAGAAATACAAGGGCGATGCCATCATAAACAAAACCTAT
>DKDS01000026.1:368-3024 GCA_002451855.1 Ruminococcaceae bacterium UBA6842
CAGAAAGGCACGAAAACCGAACTGAGCCGATATTCAAGCAAGTATGCTTTGAGTGAACTGCTGATATGCGGCGAATGCCGAACACCTTACCGCCGATGCACATGGACAGCTAAAGGCAAGAGAAAAATCGTATGGCGATGCATTAACCGACTTGACTACGGCAAAAAATATTGCCACCACTCGCCGAGCATTGAGGAAAGCCTGCTGCAAGACGCCGTTATGAGAGCCATCATGCAGACGGCAAAGAAAAATGTCGAGGTGCTGAAAACACTGAAAATCCATATCGGCATGGGGCTTACGGATGAAGTCACCGAGGACAAAACCCTCGACATTCAGATACGCATTGCCGAAATCGATGCCGAGTTTCAGAAAATGCTTAAAGCGGTATCCGCCGACAACGCAGACGGCATAGATGAGGAACGCATCACCGAGCTGATGAATGAAAAGCAAAGGCTGACCGTACAGCTCGAACAGTATGCAACCATACGGCAAAAGAGAGAAAGCGCAAAATCCCGACTCGATGAAATTTACACCATACTTGACGGACTGCAAAACCACCCGATGGAATATAACGATAAGCTCGTCCGGCAGATCATTGAATGCGTAGTGGTGGAATCAAAAGAGAAAATCAAGGTGGTCTTTATCGGCGGCACGGAAATCGAGATGGCGCTGTAAAAAACCTTGAAAACAGAAACGGAGTGATGTAAAATGATTGTGTCGAGAGTGTTCAAATCAAGACAGCGAAAACGCAAAAACATCTCTATTGTCCTGTCTTCACATAATGTGGACGCAAAAAATGTGTCCGATAAAACCCCCGATTATATCGGGGGTTTTTGCTAATCAAAAACAAATATAAACGGATTTACCATTTTGTATCTGCTGTTCCGATTTAATGAAAAAGAGGGAAATATTTATTATGAAAGAAAACAGAAAATTGCTAAGGGAAGTATTAAAGGATATACGCCGTGATATGTCAGATGAAGAAGTGCTCAACCTTTTGGCTGACAGTAAAATTTCGGTACGCCCGGAAAACGAAAGGGACAAATGCACGCTCGGACAGCGGGCGGCGGATACCATTGCGAAATTTGCCGGAAGCTGGGCGTTTATCTTTTCATTTACCGGCGTTCTTATTATCTGGATGGTGATAAATATTATTTTAGCATCCAAGGCATTTGATCCGTACCCGTTCATTCTGCTGAACCTTGTGCTGTCCTGCGTTGCGGCGATTCAGGCGCCGCTTATTATGATGAGCCAAAACCGACAGGAGGAAAAGGACCGCCGCAGAGCGGAAAACGACTATAAGGTAAACCTAAAAACAGAAATTATGATTGAGGATCTTTACGATAAGGTTAATGCTATCCTTGCAAAGCAATCGGCGCTTGAAAACAAACTGAAATCGGAGAATAAAAACTGAATTAAAAAAATCCTCCCGTTAAGGGAGGAGAGAAAATTATATTAAGATTCTTCGGAAAATACCATATTGGCAAATATTTTTTTCATTCTTTTGTCGGGAAATCTGTTGTCGAAAAAGTCGTCCACTGCCGAGTGCGACGGCTTTTTATGTACTCTTTCCGACCAACGCCACACCGCGCCGAGGCTCATTATACCGTCAAACACGATAAACACCGTAAGAGCAATCGTTATGATTTTTCCTGCCTTATTCGGTATTTTAAGTATTACCTTTGCCACTCTCGGGTATATGCTTTTTATCCACATAACGCCCAAAAAGCCCCAAAAAACCGAATACAAAAGGCATATCCTTCCGTTGATATTAAGCGGAACGGCGCTGTAATCCCATGAGGTTGAGCCGAAAAGCTTTTCCTGACCCCAAGAAAGCAGATATTCAACCGCACTTCCCACTATTATACCGCCGAAAAACGAAATTGACGCACTGCGGTTGCGGTATTTGTAAAGCAGCAGCGTAAGCGCCGTAGCGCCGACCCCGTAAAGCAAATTGAACGGCCCGTAAACAAGACCCGCCCTGCTTTCAAAATATCCGTGGCGGATAAAGCACCACAGCATTTCTATAACAACGCCCGCAAAGCTGCCCGAAATCAGGATAAGCGCTATTTTATAAAAATTAACTCCCGCGGCAAAGTTCTTTGTTTTTTCTTCCTCGTAATCTATAACCGAGTTAGCCGGCGCTCGGCGTATAATAAGCTCCTTACTGTCGCTGGTTCTGCCCTCTTTAAGCCTTGTGCGAAGCTCATCCGCCTGATCAAACGCCCATTTTTGAGCCTTTTTAAGCTGTGACGAGGCATTTTCAAGAATTTTTACCTCGCCCTCCACTTCATCGGCAAGGGCGTCCTGCTCCTCTTTCGTCATACTCCCTTGATTTGCAAGGCGTTCATAAAGCGAGGTGTTAAAACGCTCTGCTTCTCTTTTTTCTGCTTCAAGCAGCTCTGAGCTCAGCGTTTCAAGAGTCTTTTGTTCTGTCATACAAATATCCCCCGATTAAAGCTTATTCGGCAATTCCGCCGAACAGTACCTTCGGAATTTCGTTAATATCAAGCTCCAGCACCGCGGCAAGCTCGCCGAAAAGCATTTCCTCGGCGTGTTCAAGGTTTCTTTCATCGGTAAAGCCGAGCCTTTTATGCGCACTTTTAGCCGCTTTCTTTTTTCTGTGAATTTTCACCGCAACCGCCGCAAGCTCTTC
>DKDS01000026.1:3046-9690 GCA_002451855.1 Ruminococcaceae bacterium UBA6842
ATCACAGGTCGTAGGCTTATTCTCTTCGCCGTCCGCGTCCTCGCTCTCAAGCGCCGCCTTATAAATATCCGGCATTTTGCTTATGAGCTGCTCTGCCTCTTCCCTTGAGATTATGCTCCGTATAAACACCTTATCGCTCTGCGCCGGTGCGTAAATAATATTATTCTGCTGATATACAGGTCTCAGCTTATAGTAAAGCCGTTTAACATTCTTTATCAGCTCACGCTCTGCAATATCCTCAACTACGCATACTCCGGTTTGACCGTATATTACTTTATCTCCCTTATTAAACAATTTCTACCTCTCATTCTTTCGTGCCGCAAAACAAAAACCGCTCCGATAAACCTCGATTTATCGGAACGGTTATATTATACCATATTTTGTCGAAAAATGTAAGAGGGAATTTATCTGTCCTCACGGAAATACGAGAGGCCTAGATGCGCCGGCGGTTGATTTTCACGCTTTTTACGCATACTTACAACCACAAGCACCAGTATTGTAACAAGGTACGGGAGCATATTTATAAGCTCCTTTGCGCTGCTTGAAAGTCCCGGGATATACACACAAAGTATATAAAGACCGCCGAAAAGGAAAGAGCTTAAAATTGCCATTCCGGGCTTCCAAACGGCAAATATTACTATTGCTATGGCAAGCCAGCCTCTGTCGCCGAAGCCGTTGTTCGTCCAAGCTCCGCCGGTATAGTCCATTACGAAGTATAAGCCGCCGAGCCCCGCAATAGCGCCGCCTATCAAGGTTGAAAGGTATTTATATTTTGTGATGTTTATGCCCGCGGCATCAGCCGTTGCGGGATTTTCGCCTACCGCGCGGAGATTAAGTCCTGTTCTTGTGTGATTTAACACATAGGATGTAACAATCGCAACCGCAATCGCAAGATACGCAAGAAAGCCGAGCGACAAAAAGGTTTTTCCGAAAAGACCGAGCTTATCGGCAAAGGGAAGCTTTGCCTTATAGCAATTTCCGGTAGCTAAGAGGGAAATCGAACCCGTCTCGCCGAAAAAGCTTAAAAGCGAACCGCCGAAAAAGTTTCCCACACCGATACCGAAGGTTGTAAGCGCAAGTCCCGTAACATTTTGGTTGACGCGCAGGGTTATGGTTAAAAAGCTGTAAATCAGCGCCATAAGCATTGAACCGATGAGCGACGAGAGAAGCGGAATAAGTATGCAGAGCCACGCCGCGGGATTATCGGTTGAATGTTCGTAAAGATATCCGCATATAATACCCGAAATACCGCCCATATACATAATGCCCGGTATACCGAGATTAAGGTTGCCGCTTTTTTCGGTTATAATTTCACCTGTCGCGCCGAAAAGCAACGGAATACCCTGAATAATGGCGGCGTTAATAAATGCAAATATTGTAGCAAGCATTATTTGGCCTCCTTTTTAGAGCGAACATTTATGTGGTAATTTATAAAGAACTCGCATCCTATTATAAAGAAGATTATTATGCCCGTAAGTATGTCCGAAACACTTTCGTTAAGGCGAAAGGCCGTAGCTATCTCGCCCGCACCCCTTTGCAGAAATACTATAAGGAATGAAGTAAGCGTCATAACAACGGGATTAAACTTTGCGAGCCACGAAACCATTATTGCGGTAAAGCCCATACCGCCCGCAAGGTTTGTTGATACCGTGTGATTTGTGCCCGATACAAGCAAAAAGCCCGCAAGTCCGCACACCGCGCCCGAAATTACCATGGTGCGGATTATTACCTTTTTAACATTTATGCCTATGTATCTTGCGGTGTTTTCGCTTTCGCCGACTACCGAAATTTCATAGCCCTGCTTGCTGTATTTAAGGTAAATAAACATTATCACGGTGACAACGGCGACCACAATAATATTAAGCAAATATTTTTGACCGAATATATCGGGCA
Organism: Ruminococcaceae bacterium UBA6842; assembly: GCA_002451855.1. Taxonomy (GTDB): domain Bacteria; phylum Bacillota; class Clostridia; order Oscillospirales; family Acutalibacteraceae; genus UBA737. The sequence continues at coordinate 4,940 of DKDS01000026.1, forward strand.
GCCAGCCGCTTCTTGTCATCTGGTTTATAACGCCCATAACGCTTGAGCCACTCGGAACCCAAACCATTATGAAGAATGCCACAAGCTGTGTTGCCACATAGTTCATCATTAGGGTGAAAAGGCTTTCATTTGTACCCCAATTTGCCTTAAAAAACGCAGGTATAACGCCCCATATAACGCCGCCCAAAATACTTGCGGCAAGCATTATCGGAATTAAAACTCCGTTAGGCAGACTGTCCTTAAAGTAGAACATACAGGCGGCGCTTGCAAGACCTCCCACAAGCACCTGTCCCTCTGCGCCGAGGTTCCAGAAGCGCATTTTAAACGCGGGAGTAACCGCAAGTGAAATACAAAGCAGCATTGCTATATTCTGAAACAGTATCCAAATCTTTCTTTCAGAGCCGAAGCTGCCGTTTATCATTGTTTTATAAACCTGAATAGGATTATATTTTGTAAGCGCGATTATTACAAACGAGCATACGACAAGCGCGGCAATGATGGCGATTGCCCTTATGAGCCACGCCTTCCACCATACTATATCGGAGCGCTTTGTTATGTGAAACAGCGGTTCCCGAGTGTGCTTTTCATTAGTTTTCATTTTCGGCGCCTCCGTTTGTTTTAGTCATAAGTAAGCCAATCTCATTTTTATCGGCGGTTCTGCCGTCAAGTATTCCCGTTACTCTGCCCGAGCCTATTACCATAATTCTGTCGCACAGCTCTGTTAAAACATCCAGATCCTCGCCGACGAATATAACCGCAACGCCGTTTTCCTTTTGCTTATTAAGAAGATTGTATATCATATAAGAGGAGTTAATATCAAGACCTCTTACAGGGTAAGCCGCCATAAGAACGGTCGGGGACGCCGCAATCTCACGGCCTACAAGCACCTTTTGCACATTACCGCCCGAAAGACGGCGAACGGGCGTATTAGCGCTCGGAGTTGCTATTTCAAGGTCCTTTATAATATCCTCGGCAAGCTTTTTGGGAGACTGGCGATTTACAAATACCGATTTGCCTCTGCGGTAGCTTCTGAGCATCATATTGTCCACTATATCCATATTGCCCACAAGACCCATACCGAGTCTGTCCTCCGGCACAAACGAAAGACGGACGCCTAATTCTCTTATCTGAATGGGGGTCTTGTCTCTTAAATTCTCTTCTGTTCCCGTTTTCGGGTTATTGTAAATAATTTCGCCGCTGCTTACCTTTAAAAGACCGGCAATCGCCTCAAGCAGCTCACGCTGACCGCTGCCGGCAATACCGGCTATACCCAATATCTCGCCGCTTTTTGCGGTAAAGGATATATCGTCAAGCACCTTGACGCCGTTTTCATCGTAAAGGTCAAGTCCCTTTATCATAAGTCTGTCGGCAGTATTTTCCGATTCGGTGCGGTCGATGTTAAGCGATACCTTTTTGCCGACCATCATTTCGGTAAGCTCGGATTCGCTTGTTTCAGCGGTGTTCACGGTTCCGATGTACTCGCCCTTTCTGAGAACCGCAACACGGTCGGAAAGCGAGAGAACCTCGTGCAGCTTGTGGGTGATAATAATTATCGCCTTGCCGTCGTCACGCATACGGCGGAGTACAGCAAAAAGCTTTTGGGTCTCCTGAGGAGTAAGCACCGCGGTAGGCTCGTCAAGTATAAGTAAATCAGCGCCCCTGTAAAGCACCTTTACTATTTCAACTGTCTGCTTTTCGGAAACCGACATTTCGTATATTTTTTTGTTGGGGTCTATATCAAAGCCGTATTTTTCGCTTATGCTTTTAACCCTTGCGGTTACCTTTTTAATATCGTAGCGTCCCTCTTCCTTAAGACCGAGTACGATATTTTCCGCAGCGGAGAATACATCTATAAGCTTAAAATGCTGATGTATCATACCGATTTTATAATTGAATGCGTCCTTAGGCGAGCGGATAACCGCCTCCTCGCCGTTTATGAATATCTCTCCCTCATCAGGGTAGTATATTCCCGAAAGCATATTCATAAGCGTTGTTTTACCGCTGCCGTTTTCACCCAAAAGGGACAAAATCTCGCCGCCGTAAACCGAAAGATTTACATTTTTGTTGGCTGTAATCTTGCCGAAGCGTTTGGTAATACCACGCAATTCTATTGCCGCGTTACTCAAAAAAATCTCACCTTTCCGTTCGCTCAAGGTTCAAAAGAAAATGCATTCTACTCCGTTCTCTTTTCAGCCCTGAGCCGTATTAAAAAAGAAGTCAAGGCGGAGCGAGAAAGTCGCTCCGCCCAAAATGCGGTTTTTTAGCTCTTGCTTATACCGTCAATGTATTTAATATCGAAATAAGGAGCAGATCTGAAGGTGGATTCCTCGAACTGACCGTCCTTAACAACCTGGCTGTCCGGAACGAAATCGCCCATATCAACAACATCGGCTGTGTAGCTGTCAAGCGTTTTGCCGTTTACGGTGAATGTTGAGGTATCGAATACCTTTAATTCGCCGGAAATAAGCTTAGCCTTAACTTCTTCAAGCTTTTCCTTTGTGCCTGCCGCAGCAACCTTTTCGTTAAGCTCGGTCAAAGCAACATAGCCCTCGGATATTGTGCCGCAGTAGTCAGACGGAATTGTGCCGCCTTCAAGAGCAGCGTTTATGATTTTCTTGAAGTAAGGAGCCCAGTCAATCTTAGAAGAGATAAGCGCGGTGTTCGGGCCCATTGAAATGGTGCTGATGTTGTAAGCAACATTCGGAACGCCCTTTTCTTCACAAGCCTTGGGAGCGCCTTCAGAATCGGCGTGCTGGCTTATAAGAACGCAGCCTGAGTTGATGAGGTTAAGAGCAGCCTCTTTTTCCTTCGCAATATCAAACCAAGAGTTGGTGTAGGTAACCTTCATTGTAGCGGATTCGCATACGGAACGGGCGCCGAGGAAGAATGAAGTCATACCTGAAACAACTTCGGCATAGTCGAATGCGCCTACATAACCGATAACAGCCTTATCAGCGGTGATGGTGCCGTTATCAATCATTTCCTTAAGCTTCATACCTGCGGCAACGCCTGCAAGATATCTGCCCTGATATATAGAAGCGAAAGCATTGTGGAAGTTGGCAATCTTAGCGGTCTGAGCCTTTGTGCCGGTAGCATGGCAGAACTGAACATCCGGATATTCGCCGGCAGCCTGCATTACAAAGCTTTCATGACCGAAGGAGTCTGCGAAGATTACATTACAGCCGGCGTCCGCAAGCTCTGCTGCCGCTGTGTAGCAAGCGTCTGTCTCGCCTATGTTGGTCTTTATAAGAACCTGCTCGTCCTTAAGACCTAAATCCTTCTGAGCCTCTTTAAGAGCCTGAATGAAGTTGTTGTCATAGGTGGAGTTTTCGTCGTGCAGGCAGATAAGGCCGATTTTGAACTTATCTTTTTCAACCTTATCCATCTTAGCGGGAACGGTCTTTTCAACCTCGTCGATTGAGAGAACCTTTTTGCTGCCGCCCTTAGAGTCCGAGCTTGTGTCTTTGCTGCCGCAGCCTGCAAACGCAAAGAGCATTGCAAGGCAAAGAAGCATTGCTGTGAGTTTCTTCATAATTTTCTTCCTCCGAAAAATTATTTATTTGATAAGCGGATTTTTCCGCATTTATCCGATCAGTCCCTGAAAACGACCGTGCCGTTTTCCATACTGTCGATTATCGCAAGCGATTCGACCTTTACGCCGTCGGCACGAAGCTCGTCGCCGCCGTGCTGAAAGCCCTTTTCAATCGCGCAGGACGCACCCGCAAGCGAGGCGCCCGCCTGATTAACTATATCAATAAGACCCTTTAATGCCTTACCGTTTGCAAGAAAATCGTCAACTATTAAAATTCTGTCTTCCGAATTAAGGTAATTCTTTTCAACCACCACATTGTAATCGGTGCCGTGGGTATAGGAATGAACCACGGTTTTATAAACCTCGCCCGAAACATTGCTTGATTTATGTTTTTTGGCGAAAACCACCGGCACATGAAGCGCGGCGCCCGCGCCTACGGCTATCGCAATACCCGATGTTTCAATCGTCAGTATTTTGGTAACGCCGTCGTCCTTAAAAAGCTCGGCTATTTCCTTTCCCATTTCCATAGTGAAATCCACATCTATTTGATGATTTAAAAACGAGCCTACTTTAAGAATATTTCCCGGAAGGACCGTTCCTTCCTTAACTATCTTTTGCTCCAAGGCTTTCATAAATTGCGAATTCTCCTTTTAAGAAAAACAAAAACAGACTTTTAAAAAAGTCTGCTTGCCAATAATAAAAACGCTTAAACGCAGGTTAAAAGAATAACCTGTGATATAAGCAACCAATAGTCGCAACTTAAAGGCGTGCGGTAGAAACATTTGGGCCACAATCCAAACCTATATTGGCAAAGCTATTAAATTTTCTGTAACATTATCGTAACACAGCTTGTCCCCAAAGTCAACAAAACCCGACCTTTTTTTCAAAGTTTGTTCATAATTACAATTTAGCCATAACCTCACCGTTCAAATTGTCGAAAATAACAAACGGCGCCGTTCTTTCGAACAGCGCCGAATTTTAAAGTGCCAGTATCGCAAAATCACGGGGCTCTATTTTAAGTTTGCCGTTTTCCGCCTTACCGCCGAATACGGGCTTTGCGCCGCAGTATTCCGAGGGAATTTCGATTTCCGCCGAAGTGTTCCCCGAATTTACAGCCGTAAGCACAGCCCTTTTGCCTTTTTTGCGGATAAAAGCAAAAACAGCGTTTTGCGCATAAACGGGTATAAAATCACCCGAAGCAAATACGGGAGACGAACGC
>DKDS01000026.1:9696-28832 GCA_002451855.1 Ruminococcaceae bacterium UBA6842
GAGCTTTTTATAAAAATCTATAAGCTCCCTGTTTTCTCTGCCCCACGGGTAGCCTGCGCGGCAAAACGGATCGCCGTAGCCCGTAAGACCGGCTTCGTCACCGTAATAAACAGACGGCACGCCCGGCAGTGTGAACTGCAAAACAGCGGCAAGCTTTAAAAGTCTTACCCCGTCAGCATATTGCTCGCTACTCAAGGTCTGCTCCGACTGCCACCTGCGGTCGCCCGTTTCGGACATATTGCTTGCAAGTACGGTAAGAATTCTCGCCGTATCGTGAGTGCCGATATGGTTCATAAGAAGCTTTACCGCCTGTGGAGGATAGTTCTCCAAAATATTAAGCACGGTATTGTAAAGACCCTGCGAATTGCCGTTTTTCACGAAATCGACTATCGCGTTCGCAAAGGGATAATTCATAACCGAGTCAAGCTGACGGCCTCTTAAAAATCTGCGGCGGCTTCCGTAGCTTATCTTGTTTGTAGCGTCCTCCCATACCTCGCCCAAAAGATAATTGTCCTCACCCTCGGACTTAACGGCAAGGCGTATTCTGTCGAGAAATTCATCGGGCAGCTCATCCGCGACATCAAGCCTCCAGCCCTTTATGCCTTTTTTAAGCCAGTATCTTATAACGCCGTTTTCACCGGTGATAAAATCGGAAAAGGACAGGTCGTTTTCCTCGGTTTCGGGCAGGGACGGAACGCCCCACCAGCAGGCATAGCCCGTTGGGTAATTCCCGAACTTATACCAACTGCGGTACGGCGAGCCTTCCGAATAGGCGGCGCCGTCGGCACCGTATCTGTGTTTTGAGTTAAAATATATACTGTCGTCTCCCGTGTGGGAAAAAACGCCGTCAAGCACCAAATAAATACCCTGCTTTTCCGCCGCCTTTATAAGCGAGACAAGCTCCTCCTCCGTACCGAGAGACGGGTCGGTCTTCATATAATCGGCCGTGTTGTAACGGTGGTTTGAGTGCGCCTCGAATATTGGGTTCAGATAAATACAGCTTACGCCGAGTGATTTAAGATACGGCAGTTTTTCTTCCATTCCCTTGAAATCGCCGCCGTAATAATCGTTTCCGAGCGTGCATTTTTCGGGTATCTGGCGGTATTCGGGCTGTTTATACCAGTCCTTGCAGATAAATCTGTCCTTCGGTACATTCTGCTTTTCTTCACCCGAAGAAAAAAAGCGATCGGGGAAAATTTGGTAAATAATTCCGCCGTCAAGCCAATCGGGAGTATTAAAGCCGCGGTCATACACGGTAAGCTGCCACCAGCCGCCCTCGGCCGACACTATTCCGAGCGAAGTATCTGTCTTTGAAACGCAAAATTCGCCGTAATCGCTTGTGTATCTGAACTGATACCAATAAAGACCTTCTCCGAGGGTGATGTCGCCCTCGTAAAATCTGTATTCGTCAAGAAAGTCCGCCGCCGTCAGTCTTAATTCCCTGACTGTTTCGCCGTTATCGTTTCTGAGCTTTAAGTAGGCGTTATGTACTCTTGCGTCCCTGTGCAGTAACAGCTTTAGCCGAAGGGTTTCCCCTTCGGCTAAAGCTCCGAGTTTATTCCTGTAAATAGGATTTCTTGAATCAAAAGGATAATATTGCATACTGTTTATTTTACGGGCGTCAAATGCCAAATATTCTTCGCATAATCCTCAATCGAGCGGTCTGCCGAGAATATGCCCGATTTTGCGATATTGGTAAGCGACATTTTGTTCCATACATCGCGGTTGCGGTAAAGCGCGCTTGCCTTTTGCTGTGTAGCGCGGTAATCGGCGAAGTCCGCAAGAGCCATATAGGTGTCGTGCGTTTTAAGAGTGTTATAGATATTGTCAAACGGCTGACCCGCAATGCCCTTTCCTATAAAGTCAAGCGCCTCACGCAGCTCCGCATTGTTGTTGTAATACTGCATAGGCGAATAACCGTTCTTCTGAAGAGCCAGAACCTCGGGCGTCTGCATACCGAAAATCAGTATATTGTCATCGCCCACAGCCTCGTGTATTTCAACATTCGCGCCGTCCTCCGTTCCGAGGGTAACAGCGCCGTTCATCATAAGTTTCATATTGCCCGTACCGCTTGCCTCGGTAGAAGCTAATGAAATCTGCTCGCTTATATCGGCGGACGGAATCATAAGCTCCGCCATAGTGACCCTGTAATCCTCAAGGAAGAGAATTTTAAGCTTATCGTTTACAGAGCGGTCGTTATCAATAACGGTGGAAAGCTTGTATATCATCTGTATTATCTCTTTTGCGAAGAGATAGCCTGCCGCCGCCTTAGCACCGAAAATATAGGTTTTCGGAGTAAAGTCCGCATTCGGGTTATTTTTAAGATACAGATATTCGGAAATTATATTAAGCGCGTTAAGATGCTGGCGCTTATATTCGTGCAGACGCTTTACCTGCATGTCGAATACAGAATCGGGGTCGAGAACTATCGAGGTATTCTCCTTGACATAATCCGCAAAGCGAACCTTATTATTTCTCTTTATTTCCTCTAATCTCTTAAGAACGGTCTTATCATCCTTAAACGCCATAAGCTTTTCAAGCTCCTCGGCGTTCTTTACAAAGCCGTCGCCTATAAGCTCGGTAAGGTAAGAGGTAAGTTCGGGGTTTGCCTGACAGAGCCAACGGCGGTGAGCTATACCGTTTGTTACATTGGTAAACTTTTCGGGGGTCATTTTTGCGTAATCCTTGAAAAGCTCGTCAACAAGTATCTCGCTGTGAAGCCTTGAAACGCCGTTTACCGTATGACAGGCGGCAACGCAGAGGTTTGCCATTCTTATAACGCCGCTTTGAATTATCGCGGTACGCTCAACCACGAGCGGATCGCCTGTGCGGGAAAGAACCTCGCCCCTGAATCTGCGGTCAATTTCCTTAATTATCTGATAGATACGGGGAATACGCTCCTTAATAAGCTCCTCGGACCAGCACTCAAGCGCCTCGGGCATAACGGTATGGTTGGTGTAAGCAACGGTACGGGTCACAAGATCCCACGCCTTATCCCAGCCGTAACCGCATTCATCAAGCAGGAAGCGCATAAGCTCGGGTATCGAAAGGGTCGGGTGCGTATCGTTTATATGAATCGCAACCTTTTCCGGCAGATTGTCAAGCGTGTTATATTTTCTTAAATGACGGTTTAATATATCCTGAACCGAAGCCGAAACAAGGAAATACTGCTGGCGCAGTCTCAACGATTTGCCCTCTACATGATTGTCCTCGGGGTAAAGAACCTTCGAGATGGTCTCGGTCATGGCGCGCTGTTCAAGCGCTCTTACATAGTCGCCCTGATTAAATGCGGACATATCAAAGTCCTGACATTCGGCGCTCCAAAGCCTTAATACATTTACGGTCTTGCCGTCCTTACCCGCAACCATAAGGTCATAGGGAATGGCGTGAACGGTGTGGTAGCCCGTATGCTCTATATGATGGTAGCTTCCGTCCCACCATTCGTTTATTTTTCCGTCGAAATGAACATCAACCGCCGATGCCGGACGCTGTTCAAGCCAAACTCCGCCGCCGGGAAGCCAGAAATCGGGCATTTCGGTCTGCCAGCCGTCAACCAGCTTCTGACGGAAAATACCAAGCTCATAGCGTATGCAATAGCCCATTGCCGGATAGCCGCCGGTTGAAAGCGCGTCCAAAAAGCAGGCGGCCAAACGGCCGAGACCGCCGTTGCCGAGACCCGCGTCGGGTTCAAAATCGTAAAGCCTGTCAAGCTTAACCTTGAACTTTGACAAAGCCTTGCGCATAGTTTCCGTAAGGTCAAGATTGAAAAGCGTATTCTTAAGCGAACGGCCCATTAAAAATTCCATACTGAGATAATAAACGGTCTTTGCCTCTTCGGCGTCCGCCGTCTTTTTGAATTCCGCACGGCGGTCGCTCATTATTTCAAGCAGAACAAGCACGCAGGCTTTATAGAAAAGCTCGTCTGACGCCTGATCCGGAGTTACGCCGAAATTATGTGACAGCTTGCGCTCTATCATTGACGAAAGAGCTGTAATGGTGTATTTAGTCATAAAAGCATCTCCTATACTTATTAAGGTTATTATTTACAATAATATGATACAATATTCACACGGCTTTTTCAAGATGTAACTGCAACTATTATTAAACGAATAATTATATATATTAAACAAAAAAATGGTTAAATATATATAAATTAAAAAAAAATTAGTGATTTGTAACAATAAACGGACGGTTTTTAAATATAATAAAAGGTCTCCCGAACGGGGAGACCGTACATCAGATTTCCTCGGTGCCTTCGCACTCAAGATAATCGCCCTTAATGCGGTTCTTGTTAATAACCTGATCAATCACAACAAGCGCGCCGAAAACCGCGGCGGCAACCGCAAAAACAGAAAAAATAAATTTTAAAAAGCCTTTCATGTGAAAACCACCTTCCTCTTATGTAACATTATAGCAGTATCTCCGTAAAATGTCAATCACATAAAGGGAGCGAATATGTGAAGAATTGCCTGTTTGAGACGGAGTTTTATCGGTCTCTTTTTCCATTCCGTAATATTTATCTCCTCCGACACATTAAAAAGCTCCTCAAACTGCTTTTTAATATCAAGCACAGTCTCGTTGTCGCACACCCATGCGCCGCATTCGAAGTGGAAAATAAAACTGCGGTAATCCATATTGACCGTTCCCACGGTAGCTATTTTATCGTCGGACAAAAACAGCTTGGAATGTATAAATCCGGGCGTATACTCGTATATTCTTACACCGGCTTCAAGCAGTTCAAGATAGTTATATTGGGTGACGGGATGAACATACCATTTATCCGGTATGTGCGGAGTGATTATCCTCACATCAATTCCCGACTTTGCCGCCATTGTAAGCACCGTTGTCATCGTATTGTCTATTATCAGATACGGCGATGCAATGTACACATATTTCTGTGCCGTGTTGAGTATCTGCATATAAATACCCTCGGCAGGGTTTTTTTCATTCAGCGGGTCGTCGCAGTAAGGAAGTACAAATCCGTCGTCCGCACTGCTGTAATCGGAAAGATGCGCCTTAATATCTATCTGTTTGCCGGTAGTAAATTCCCACATACAGCAAAACATCGCCAAAAAGCTCTTTACCGCGTCGCCCTTAAGCATAATACCGCTGTCAAGCCAATGACCGAACCTTACCATACGGTTTATATATTCGTCTCCTATATTAAATCCGCCCGTAAAAGCGACGGCACCGTCTATCACCACAATCTTGCGGTGGTTGCGGTTATTCATAAATATATTCATAGACGGTTTTATGGGATTAAATACCGAAACCTCGATTTTTTCTTCCCTGAGCTTTGTAATAAAATCCTTATGCTGGCGTTTTATGGAGCCGAAATCGTCAAAAATAATCTTTACCTCAACGCCGTCCTTTACCTTTTCCTTCAGTATTTTGTGTATCTCGTCCCACATATATCCTTCCGCAAGGATAAAAAATTCCATATAAATGTATTTTTGCGCCTTACTAAGCTCCTCTGTAAGCCTTTCAAATATCCTTTCACCGGGGGACAGATATTCGGTTTTTGTGTGACCGTAAAGCGGATAGCCCGATTCGCCCGAAAGATAATCCGCCTGTCTTGAATGGAACATATCGTAATAACGGAGCTTTTCCCTCTCGCCCGTATCATCGGTAAGCAAGGGCAGATAGTGTGACTCGCATACTTCCATTTTTTTGCGCAGATGCGGCATTACTCTGCCGCCGCCCCACAGAAGAAAAACGGAAATTCCGAAAACCGGAAATACAAGTATAAAAATTATCCAAGTAATTTTATGGCTCGGATTGCCCCTGCGGTTAACTATATAAATAACCGTCACCGCACCGGCAAACATTGAAATAACATAAAGCGCCGCGGATTTTTCGGTTATGTTGTAAAGCACAAAAAACAGAAAAGCCAGCTGAACAAGCAGTAAGAACGCCGAAACGATAATTCTGGTCTGTATTCTTATACCTCTTTTTTTCTCTTTCATCAGGCAATCACCCCACCGACTTAAAGTTATTATACCATAAAACATATAATTTTGCAATTCACATAAATTACGGTAAAATCACTTGTTATCGACAATGTTTTTTGTTATAATGGTAGAGTAAACAATATAATCATTTCAAAAGGGAGTGTATTTTATGTTTGAAGAAAAATATAAGCTTTGGTGCGAAAAAGCGGTCGGTGACCCCGATCTTGTTTCGGAGCTTAAAGCTATAAAGGGCAACGAGGAAGCTATATCCGACGCATTTTATAAAGACCTTGAGTTCGGCACGGGCGGACTGAGAGGAGTTATCGGAGCGGGAACCAACCGTATGAATATTTACACCGTAGGCAAGGCGTCTCAAGGCCTTGCGGCATATGTAAACTCGGTTACGAAGAACGGACGGGTCGCGATAGCATATGACAGCCGCATTAAATCCGACCTTTTTGCAAAAACGGCGGCTTCGATATTCGCCGCTAACGGAATAAAGGTATATATATATAAAGAACTTATGCCTACTCCTATGCTTTCATTTGCGGTACGAAGACTTAAATGCGACGCGGGCGTTGTAGTTACCGCAAGCCATAACCCCGCAAAATACAACGGCTACAAAGCTTACGGACCTGACGGCTGTCAGTTAGGTCTTGAAGCGGCGGATTATGTGCTTTCCATTATGAACAAGGTTGATATTTTCGACGATGTTAAAACGACCGATTTTGAAAATGCGGTAAACGAGGGCAAAATCGAATATATCGGCGACGATATTATAAACGAGTACCTTGATTGCGTTATGGCTTGCCGTGTGGCGCCGAATACCGATGTGGGAGCGCTCAAGGTAATATACACTCCTCTTCACGGAAGCGGCAACAAGCCCGTAAGAAAGATTTTAAGCAAAATAGGCGTAACAAATGTAACGGTTGTGCCCGAGCAGGAAAAGCCGAATGGCAATTTCCCGACGGCGCCCTACCCGAACCCCGAGATAAGACAGGCGTTTGAGTGCGCTTTAAAGCTTGCAAAGGACCTAAAACCCGATTTACTTCTTGCCACCGACCCCGACTGTGACCGTGTAGGCATAGCAATACCGGACAAGGATGAGTACAAGCTGTTTTCCGGCAACGATGTGGGCGCGCTGCTTCTTGATTTTGTGCTTTCAAGAAGAAAAGAGAACGGCACACTGCCCAAAGACCCGATTGCGGTTAAAACCATAGTTTCAACCGAGCTTTGCAGAAAGATTGCCGACAATTACGGCTGTAAGCTTATAGATGTGCTTACCGGCTTCAAGTTTATAGGAGAGCAGATAACCGAGCTTGAAAAGAAGGGCGAAGAAAACCGTTATGTATTCGGCTTTGAGGAAAGCTACGGTTATTTGGGCGGCACCTATGTGCGCGATAAGGACGCCGTAATTGCCTCAATGCTTATTTGCGAAATGGTGGCATTCTATAAAGCGGAGGGCAAGAGCCTTATAGATGTGCTTGACGGACTTTATAAAAAGTACGGCTATTACCTCTGCTCTCAAAAGAGCTTTACCTGCGAGGGCGAAAGCGGTATGAACAAAATTAAGGGCATAATGACCGAGCTTCGCACCAATCCCCCGACCGAAATAAACGGACATAAGGTAGTAAAGCGCGACGATTATGATACCTCGGTAAGCTATGACATCGTAAACGGCGTTGAGAACAAAATTACTCTCCCCAAATCCAATGTTCTCTGCTATTATATGGAGGACGGCAGCTCGCTTATAGTCCGCCCGTCGGGAACCGAGCCGAAAATCAAAATGTATCTCGGTTCTGTCGGAAAGACTATGGAGTCATCCGAAAAAGAGCTTTCAATGCTTGCGGATGCGGGAACAAAGCTTCTCGGATTTTAAATTATATTAAAAAAGAACTGCGGACTTTTGGTCCGCAGTTCTTTTTTTGCCCCTAAACGGCTTAAATCACGGGGGCAGGTCAATTTTTATTTAAGTCCCAAAACAGAAAGGGGAGACGCCGGCTGTTCGTTTTTGCATACCTCAAAATGCAAATGGCTCTGGTCGGCACACTCGCCCGGCACGGTTGTTACCGTGCCTATGCCGTCGCCTGCGGCGATTTTATCGCCCTTTTTAACCTTTAAATCCTTAACGGCTGAATATTTGGAGGTTATTCCGTTGCCGTGGTCTATTGTAACAGTTACGCCGAGAGCGGCGCTTTCCTCTATATTAGCTACCGTTCCGCCGCCGCAGGCACTTATAACCGTACCCTCCTCGCAGGCAATATCTATGCCTGTGTGTATGCGCATATCGCCGTAGGTTGCGGAATACTGTAATTCCTTTTCACTGTAATTTTTTAATATTTCGCCCTGCACCGGCATAGTATATACCTGTTCGGCGGGCTTTTCCTCGGAGGAATCCGAAGCCGCGGACGAGGACTGATACGGTTCATCCGAAACGGTTTTGCCGACATTTTCACTCGGCTTTTCGGGTGCGGACGGAACCGAGCTTACATCATCCGCTGTGCTTTGCGAAAAAGAAGACTCCTCCTTTGAGCTGCTGTTGCCAATCTTCCTTTTGCTTATATTAGCCGCCGCAAACCAGGAAGCGCCGCCGATGGCAAGCAGACAGCAGGCTGTAACTATAATAAAAGCGGTATTGCTTTTTTTGGGTTTAGAGTGATATTCGGAATATTTCATTTCTATCCGTCCTTTCAATTTATGCCGATTTTGTTCGCTTTATTATTATTGGACAATTATACACACTATATTCCCTAAAAATTTAAAATCAGTTCACAGAAAAGAAAAAATTATAATTTATTATATAATCGTACCGAAAAGGGAGCCGCACCCGATTTGGTATACTTTCTCTTCAAAAGAGAAGTTCTCTCCTCAAACCCCTTAAAAGTGGAAAAGAGCCGTTTATACGGCTCTTTTTCACTTTTATGCGCAAAAAACAGACTGCCGACGCAGTGTGTTTTTTTATATATTATTCCATTCTATTTTTGACAGTCCGTTTTGCTCTAAAATTTCATTTGTTTTAGAAAAATGACGGCATCCGAAAAAGCCTCTGTAAGCCGAAAGCGGGCTCGGATGAACGGTAATAAGCTTTTTGTGAATAGGATTGGTGATTATTCTTGCCTTTCTCTCGGCATTTGCGCCCCAAAGCAAAAACACAACGGGAGTTTCCTTTTTGTTAAGCTCGGATATAACACGGTCGGTGAAAATTTCCCAGCCCTTGTCCTTATGGCTGTTGGGGCTTCCGGCTCTTACCGTAAGCACTGTGTTAAGCAAAAGTATGCCCTGCCTTGCCCATCCGGTCAATTCTCCGTAGGGCGGCATTGTAACGCCTGTATCGTCCGTTATTTCCTTGTATATATTTACAAGCGACGGCGGAAGCGCGACCCCCTTTTTAACCGAAAAGCAAAGTCCGTGCGCCTGACCCGGACCGTGATATGGGTCCTGACCGATTATACAAACCTTTGTGTCCGAAAACGGGGTGTATTTAAGCGCGTTGAATATGTCGTGCATATCAGGATAAATGCGGCGGGTAGAATATTCTTCCTTTAAAAAGTTGTGCAGCTGTCTGTAATACGGCTTTTCCCATTCGTCCTTAAGTATGCCGTCCCAATCGTTGTTAAGCCTTACCATAAATCCGTTCCCCTATTTAACAAGCTTGCGCCAAAGCAAAACCGCAATCTGAAGCGGAATTCCCGCGGCGAGTATTATCCATATATTATAGCTGAAAAACTGGAGACAGAAGCACAGCAGTATCGACCACACAAGCGAGGATATAAGCAAAAACAAAAATCTGCTTTTGTGCCACACAACATCAAATACAATAGCCACAATAAGCGATATGGGAACGGACCAACAAAATACCATCCACACGCCCTTTTTAAGCGCAATATCAAAAGCGATATAGAGTATTGTAGATGTAAGCCACACCGCAAGCACCGACAAAAGGGTTATAATTCTGCGGCGGCTTCGCACTGCCGGAGTGGGGTCCTTTGCTTTTACCGCCTTTTCGTCCCCCGTAAGATAATCAAGACTTACCCCGTAAAGCCTGCTTAGCCGATACAGAACCTCTATACCGGGCAAGGACTCGCCCTGTTCCCACTTTGACACCGCCTTATCGGAATAATTGAGCTTTTCAGCGACTTCAAGCTGGGTAAGCTTATTTTGTTTTCTTAAATCAGATAAATTTTTTGCGATAATTAAATTCAAATTTTCCATAAGCCGATTATAACATATACTTAAAGACAAGTCAAATAAACTCGGCGTTTATATTCCTTCCGAATTAAATTCGGGAATAAATCTTTCGTCCGAGCTTTTGCGTTCCTGTATATACACATTCGAAAAGTCGGTATCACATATATAGGAGAGTACCTTTTCATACTCCCTTTTTGTAACCTGACGGTTAATTACGGGCATATTCTCCGCTCTGCCCGTCGGCAGGTACTGGCTCATTATACTGAAATACGCGCCGGGAGTATTTTTTCTCACCCAGTCGAATACCCGAATTGCCTCGTTCGTGCCCTGCGGAAGCAATAAATGCCTTACTATAAGACCCTTTTGCATAATCCCGTTTTTAAATACGCACACGGGCTGCTGTCTGTATTCCTCCGCAATAGATGCCGCGGCATACTCGGGGTAATTTTCCGCCCCGGAATAAATTTTTGCTCTGTCTTCCGTAAGGTATTTCAAATCCGTAAGGTAAATATCGATATATCCCTTAAGCGATTTAACGGCGTTTACCGTGTCGTAGCCGCCCGTATTATACACAATCGGAATATCGGGCTTATATATATCAAGCGCCCTTATTACCGCATACCAATAATGGCTCGGGGTTACAAGATTTATATTTTCGGCGCCCTTTTCCTCAAGCTCCTTAAATATATCCGCCAATCTTTCATAGGTTATCGGCTTTCCGAGCCCCATATGAGAGACGCCGTAGTTCTGGCAAAAAGCGCAGTCAAGATTACAGCCCGAAAAAAAGACCGTGCCGGAGCCGCCCCTGCCGCTTATGCACGGTTCCTCCCAAAAATGCAAAGCAGCCCTTGCCGCTCTCGGCAGCAAAGGCATTTTACAAAAACCGTTTAAATTTTCGTTGTCGGTTCTGAGAGCGTTACACGCCCTCGGACACAGGCTGCATATCATTTTCGCATTTCTCCGCTTTAGGCTTTATTTCGCATATGCGGCGGCGCACCTTTAAATCGTCGTAGGTCTTCTTAAAGGTAACCCTTCCGCAGAAGCGGCGGCCGCAGGAGGGACACTCGAATCTCGCCGCAAACCAACGGTTGCGGTAACGCCATTTTGAAGTCCGTTTTGCCTTTTCGCCGCATTTATCGCACTTGAATTCAAGCTGTCTTTTCTCTATTCGTTCGTCCTTAATATCCGAAATACAGTAAGGCTTGAACCTAAGCCGCTTATAAAATTCCGGATCGGCGGTATCCCTTACAAGCGCCGAAAATCTTTCCCTGTTATAGCACCGTTTAAGAAGCGCGGCGCAAAGCAGGCTGTCGTCACGCGCGGTATGAAGTTCAAGTCCCTCATAGGTCACGCCGAGCTTTTCCGCCGCCGCAGAAAGGGAAATCTGATTTTTGTCCTCATACCCCATAAGTCTTAACTCGCCCTGAACAAAGTGCTGTAAATCAAGATATTTTCCTATGGTAAAAGTTTTGCCGTTTAAAAGGAAATCCTCGTTTTCCTTAATTGAATAAAGGTCGGAATCGCTCCATGTCATAGTAACGGTATCGCCTGCCGCCCACCGGTCATAATCCTCAACCGCGTCCTCAAACGGAACGCCCGCAAGCATTTTTTCCGTGGTAATACCGGTAAGACCGGCAAATCTGCCAGATACCTTTTTTGAAAATGAGGATCTGACAGTTTTAAGGAATGTATCCTTAATGTTAAAAGCCTCGTCCAGCTTTACGGCGCCTATCTGCAAAATCTGATTGATAAATCTTTTGTATTTTACCGAATATGCGCTGTCCCACTCAAGGTCAAGAATAATATACTCCATTATTTCTTTCTCGACTCGGCTTTCATTCTTTCTTCCTTGTTGAGTATGCGTTTTCTTAAACGGATATTATGGGGAGTTACCTCAACCAATTCATCGTCCTTTATAAATTCAAGCGACTGCTCAAGCGAAAGCTTTGACGGCGGAACAAGGCGCAGCGCGTCGTCCGAGCCTGCCGCACGGGTATTTGTCATCTGCTTTTTCTTACATACATTGCAGACTATATCCTCATTTTTCGGGTTCTCGCCGACTATCATACCCTCATAAACGGGAGTTCCGGCTCCGATAAAGAGCTTGCCTCTGCTTTGGGTATTGAAAAGACCGTAGCCCGTAGCCTCGCCCGTTTCGTGCGCTATAATAGAGCCTGTTGAACGCTGTTCGATTTCGCCCTTAAACGGCTGATAGCTGTCAAACACATGGCTCATTATTCCGTTGCCGTTGGTATCCGTAAGGAAGTGCGCTCTGTAACCCAAAAGACCCCTTGACGGAATTAAAAATTCAAGGTGAGACGCGCCGCCCTCACGGGTGCCCATATTTTTAATTTCTGCCTTTCTCGTGCCGAGACGCTCCATTACCGCGCCGACATATTCCTCGGGAACCTCTATCATAAGAAGCTCGATAGGCTCTAAAAGCTCGCCGTTTTCGCCGCGCTTATAAATAACCTGCGGAGGAGATACCTGAAATTCATAGCCCTGACGGCGCATTGTTTCAATAAGTATTGAAAGATGCAGCTCGCCTCTGCCCGAAACCTTGAATGTATCCGCCGAATCGGTCTCCTCAACACGGAGACTTACATTGGTCATAACCTCTCTAAACAGACGGTCCCTTAAATTTCTTGAGGTTACAAACTTACCGTCCTTACCGGCAAACGGAGAATTGTTTACCATAAAGTTCATAGAGAGGGTCGGCTCGTCTATTTTTACAAAGGGAAGCGGTTCGATACAGTCGGGCGCACAGGCGGTCTCGCCTATTTCAAGGTCCGCAATACCCGCAACCTGAATAATATCACCGACAGACGCGCTTTCCTCCTCTACACGCTTAAGACCTCTGTACATAAACAGCTTCGCGATCTTCACATTGGAGGTTGTGCCGTCCTTATGGCAGAGTGCGACAGTCTGTCCTACCTTTACAGTACCCCTTATAACTCTGCCCACGCCTATTCTGCCGAGGTAATCGTCATACTCGATATTTGAGAAAAGTATCTGCAGGGGTGCTTCCGGATCTCCCTCGGGCGGAGCTATTTCCTTGATTATTTCATCAAAAAGCGGCTTCATATCCGTTCCGGGAGTTTCGGGCGAATATGTGGCATATCCGTCCCTGCCCGAAGCGAAAATAACGGGGAATTCTATCTGGTCCTCGTCGGCGCCGAGCTCTATAAACAAATCAAGCACCTCGTCCACAACCTCGTGCGGGCGTGCCATGGGGCGGTCTATCTTATTAATAACCACAACAGCCTTTTTGCCGAGCGCCAGTGCCTTTTTAAGCACAAAGCGAGTTTGCGGCATACAGCCCTCAAACGCGTCCACAAGCAGTAAAACGCCGTCTACCATCTGCAAAATGCGTTCAACCTCGCCGCCGAAATCGGCGTGTCCGGGTGTGTCTACTATATTTATACGCACGCCGTTATACATAACGCTGGTATTTTTTGAAAGTATGGTTATTCCTCTTTCCCTTTCAAGGTCGTTTGAGTCCATAACCCTTTCGTTTACCGCTTCATTGGTACGGAAGGTTCCGCTTTGCTTTAAAAGCTGGTCGACAAGCGTTGTTTTACCGTGGTCAACGTGCGCTATTATTGCTATGTTTCTTAAATTTTCGATTTTAGCCATATTCTTACTTCCTTTATTTCTGTACAAACGAATATTATACTATACACGGATTTCTTTGTCAACCTGAGCGCATTTCGGCAAGCGCCGCTTCCATTTCGGCGTGTATTATATCACCCAACTCATGCGTTGCCATATCCTTATATTTTTCATAAGGAATAACATCGAGTACCCTTAGCTCCACCGTGGTATGCCGCAGAAACATTCTCTTAGGAATGGACCTTGTATTATTTATAGCGCATACCGCAATATCCGCACCTGCACGGTAGGCGATTTTAAACGAACCGTTCCTGAACGGCAGAAGCTCGCAAGTCTTGCTTGTATAGCCCTCGGGGAAAAGACCTATCGACGCCTTGCCCGATTTTAATATCCTTGCCGCTTCTATTACCGTTTTTGCCGCCGCCCTGTCGTTTTCACGGTCTATCGGCAGGCAGTAAAGCCTGTGCATTGCTTTCGCTATAAACGGCATAGCTTTGTATATATCCTTTTTGCCGATAAATCCTAAATTTGAATCGGGAAAAACCGAAAGCATAATAACAGGGTCGAAATCGTGCTGATGATTGCACACAAACAGCATTCTTTTATCGGGGTCGACTTTTTCGGCTCCCGTAACCTTAACGCTTACCCGTGTAAGCTTTAAAAGCAGCGGTATCGTTATGTTTGCAAGCCTTCTGAATGCGGCAGTGCCCTTCGGCGGCTTGTTCACATTTGCCGTGGCTATCCATATGCAGGTTACGGCAAGGTGCAGAATTACAAGACCCAAAAAAAACGCGATAAACAGCACCGGAACCAGCCACCACGAATACGGCTGTCTTAAAATATCAAAAAAATTGTCAAGCACGGGTATAAGCACGGCGCTTAACACCAAATACACATAAAACATAATGCCGCTCCTAATTTTGCTTTCTTACTATGCCGTATTCATCATAAAAGTTGTAATACGGGCAGTTATATGTCTGTGAAGACAAAAATCTCTGCATTTCGTCCTCGTCGAGATTTATTTCACAGTACATACAGTCGCTTTCTTCGTCATACAAATAGTTGGCACAGCTCTCGCAGGCTGTTTTTTTCATTGCTTTTTCCAATTTGTCGCCTTCTTTTTAAGCGCAACGGCTCTTTCGTAAACTGCGCTGTAACGCCCGTTTTTAAGATTCGGGAACGCCTTTACTATACGGCGGTGCACAAAATTTCTTTTCTCGAACGCCGCCGAAAATTCCTGCTTTTTCTTTTCGTATTCCGCCTTAAGCTCGTCTATCTTGGGCTTGTTTTCAACAGCTATTTCGCTGCCCTTTTCCTTTGCGGCAATCGTGGTATCGCTTATGTTTTCACCGATTTTATCGGAAATCGCGCGAAGCGCCTTTTCCGCCTCAAGCAACGCTCCGAGCTTTTTCGGCATCTTCGCAAGCTCCGTTACCGTAATTACAAAATCGGTAATAAACGCCGCCGCAAAAACCGAAAGAAGTATTATTCCCGGTACAGTGGGCATTTTTACGATAAGCATATATACAAAGCGGTGTACGGCACCCACAATAAAGGTTGCCGCAAGTCCCCACAAAACGGTAAACTTTAGGCATATATATCCCTTTATATTAAAGGGCATATCCGAATAGTCCCACCATTTATCGTGGAAAAACTTTTCAAGCACAAAGCCTGTAACAAATTCAAGGGCGGTTGTAAGCGCGGCGGAACCTAAAAACAGTAAAATAAGATTTCCCTTAAGTCCCCACAGGGCAGTTACCACAATGAGCATTCCGAAGCCGTAAATCGGACATACGGGACCGTTTAAAAAGCCCCTGTTTACAAACTTTCCCTTATTTACCGCGGCAAACGCAACCTCTGAGCACCAGCCCAAAAACGCATATATCAAAAATATCCATGCTGCCTGATATAAATTTTGCGGCATAATGTCTCCTCCTGTCAGTCCATCGGCGGTCCGTCGTTATCCTCCGGTACAGTCGGGGCGTCCTCCGATTCCGGCTTTGACTCAGGAACGGACTCCGCCGAGGAGGTCTGACTTTCCGTTTTGCTTTCATCATCGGATGACGCATTGCTCTGCGGCGGTTCGGATGTAACGGTCGATGTTCCCGAACTGCTTTCAGACGGCTTTGACGGTTCGGAGGTTACACCTGATTCCGTCTTGGATGAAGTAATCTGAGAAGCCGAACTGCTGCTCGAAGACGGCTTTTTGGAGCCTGTCTGCGAAGAATTCCGATTTGCGTACCAATCGTTCTTTTCAACACCGTTAGCCTCTATATAATCCTCGGGTTTTATATCGTCATAAAAGAAAGCATGAATAAGCTTTTTTGCATAATCTATGTCATAATAAATGCAGGAGCCGACGCCGCTTATGCTTTTTGACGGCATCTGATACTCGGTAAGCGGTATGCGGGACTGCTCAAAGGTAGGTGACGAAAGAAGTATATTAAACGCAAGGCTTAATATTTCCGAGTATGAAAGAGAAGTTTCACTGCACGGCATAAGCGCCTTTGCAAGCGACATATATTTACCCTTATCAAGCTTTACAGCCTTATTGAAAAGCTGTTCCATAATATAGCGCTGACGGTCGGTTCTGCCGTAATCGTCGTTTGTACCCTCGAAGTTTTTGGCATGTCTTATTCTTGCGTACGCCGTAGCCTGTATTCCGTTAAGGTGGTATGTTCCTGCCTTTTTAATATAGTAATTTTCGGGCGAAACACCTTTATTGTAGCAAATTTCTTCAACCGTTCCGTTAAAGCCGTAATTCACCTTTTTACCGTTTTCATACCCGTAAATATCAAGCTCGCCCTCCATAAGCTGTACATCTACACCGCCGACGGCTTCGATAATATCCGACATACCGTAAAAGTTAACCGTAGCGTATTCCGAAATATCAAGCCCAAAGACGGTATTAAGCGTCTTTATCGCAAGCTCGGGACCGCCTTTTGAGTATGCGCTGTTGATTTTATTGTATGTGGTCTTTCCGTTATAGGTTATGGGGACTAATGTATCCCTCATTACCGACACAAGCTTTACCTTTTTTGTCTCGGTATTAAGGCTCATTATCATAATACTGTCCGACAGACCCTTAAAGGATTTTGGGTCGCGTGTATCTATTCCGAAAAGCGCGATATTTACAACCTTATCGTTAATAATGCTTTCAAAGCCTAAGTCGTCGGGATTTTTCGTTATATTGTTATAATTATAATTAAATATTATCCTGAGAGCGCCCACGGCTATCGCCAAAACAAGCACGACAGAGGTACAGCTTATCATCGTTACACGCTGCCATTTTTTACAGCCTCTCCACCAACGGGTAAATTTGTTCCCCCGTCTTTTCTTTCTGTAACGGCCTGCCGGAACCTTACTGCTGCTTGAAATATCCTCGAAATCGATTTTTCCGTTGTCGGAAGAGGAATAGATATCGTCTCCGATAAAGTCGAACATATCGTTATTTTTTTCCATATTCACACCCGAAATTTAATATTTTCCGCTAAATCAGCTCTTTGTATATACTGCTTTTTTTAAGACCGGAGACCTCTGCCGCCTCCTTTGCCGCCGACGAAGTGGACTTCCCCTCTTCAATCAGTCTCTTTGCCAGCTTTACCGCATCTTCAAGCGAATACCGCTCTGTGTTTTCCCGTCTTTTCCCCTCTATAATTAAAACAAATTCGCCCTTAGGAGTATTTTCCGAATAATATTCAGCTGCCGCCGAAAGGGTGGTTCTGTTTACCGTTTCGTGGATTTTGGTAAGCTCCTTTACAAGCGCTATTTTGCGGTCGCCGAAAACCGCAAGCATATCCCTTAGGGTTGCGGGCAGCTTGTGCGGCGCCTCGTAAAATATCATTGTCCGATTTTCGTTTTTAACCTCTTCAAGATGCTCTTTTCGGCTTATTTTATTTACCGATAAAAAGCCCTCAAAGCAAAATCTGCCGCTCTCCATTCCCGATATGCTGAGCGCCGTTACAAGCGCGCTGGGACCCGGCACTGATTCCACGCATATCCCGACCTCGTGCGCCTGTCTTACCAAGTCTTCCCCGGGGTCCGATATTGCCGGCATACCCGCATCCGAAACAAGCGCGCAGCTCTCGCCGTTTAAAATTCTTTCTATTATAAGATTTCCTTTGCTGTTTTTATTATGCTCATAATAGGAAAGCATTTCTTTTTTTATGCCGAAATGATTTAACAGCTTTACCGTGACGCGCGTATCCTCCGCGGCGATAAAATCCGCCTCGTCAAGTACTCTTACCGCACGGGGGCTCATATCCTCAAGATTTCCTATCGGAGTACCGACCACATAAAGTTTTCCGCTCATATTTTAAAGATAAGCCTCCTTATAAGGACCGTAAATTCTTATCATTTCGGGCGAGAACCCGTCGCCCTCATACACATAAAGCGTAGGCTCTATGCGCATACCCGTCTTCGCGCATTTTCTGCCCTCAATAAGAACAAGCCACGGTTCCTTTCCCGTTCTTTGACAGACAAGTCTCATCCGCTTCGGCTCTAATTTGTACTTGCTCATAAGCGTGAACAGCTCCGAAAGTCTTTCGGGTCTGTGGCACATACAAAGTCTGCCCGAGGTTTCAAGCAGGCGCGCCGAGACAGAAATTATATCCTCAAGCGTGCAGGCTATTTCGTGCCTTGCGACGGCGTTTACCGAATCGTTATTCTTAAGTCCCCCGTTCGGCGCCTTGTACGGCGGATTGCAGGTAACAAGCGTGTGACAGCCGAAGCCTATCTTACCCTTTAAATCGTTAAGGTCCGATTTTATAACGGTAAAATTATCGGTTTTAAGCTCACTGCTTGTCCGTTTTGCCAGTGCGGCGGCTTCTTCGCTTATATCCACCCCTTCGGCGGATTTAAGATTGCCGTCCCTTAACATCAAAAACGGTATTATACCGCACCCCGTTCCGAGATCCGCCAATGTATCGCTTTTTTTCGCCTTTGCAAAATCCGCCAGTATTACAGCGTCCGTTCCAAAGGTGTGATGAGCGGATACATTTATGAAAAAGCCCTTGCCGAGCGGTTCCTTTTTTATTACGCCCGCGTCCATTTTACTCCCTGCGGCGTATCCTCAAGAATAATTCCCATTTCCTTTAATTTATCTCTTATCTCATCGGCGGTTTTGAAATCCTTTGCCTTTCTGGCATTGGTACGCTTTTCGATAAGCTCCTCAACCTCGCTGTCAAGCGATTTTTCTTTCCTGTTATAAACAAGTCCCAAAACGCCTGTAAGCTGGTCGAACATATCCGCGCACGCGTTAAGTGTGTTTTTCCCTGCGCCTGCGGCTATGGCGGTGTTTATATCCCTTACAAGCATAAATATTGCGGCAAGCGCGTCGGCGGTGTTAAGGTCGTCGTCCATAGCGGCGGTAAACTCCGCCTTGCG
>DKDS01000026.1:28862-42566 GCA_002451855.1 Ruminococcaceae bacterium UBA6842
TTTTCTATAAAATCCGGAATTTCTCCGCCGTCAGGCGCTGTTTTAAGCGCAAAATCAATATTATCGCGGCAGGTATAAAGTCTTTCAAGCGAATTCTGAGCCTGCGTTATAACATCAAGCGAATAGTTGATGGGGCTTCTGTACTGGCACGCAACCATCATATAACGAATCGGCTCATACCCGTACTTTTCGGCAACATCACGGACGGTAAAGAAGTTATTAAGCGACTTTGACATCTTGTGGTTATCCACATTGATAAATCCGTTGTGCATCCAGTAGTGCGCGAAATCACAGCCGTTTGCCGCCTCACTCTGCGCTATCTCGTTTTCGTGGTGCGGGAAAATAAGGTCAAGACCGCCGCAGTGTATGTCTATTGTTTTGCCGAGATAACGGCACGCCATTGCCGAGCATTCAATATGCCAGCCGGGTCTGCCGTTGCCCCACGGCGACTCCCAATAAGGCTCGCCCGGCTTTGCGCCCTTCCAAAGGCAGAAATCCATCGGGTCTTCCTTTATTTCGGCAACGCCGATTCTGGCGCCTGCCTCAAGGTCCTCAAGCGGCTGGTGGGAAAGCTTGCCGTAGCCCTCAAATTTTTTCGCGCGGTAATAAACATCTCCGCCGGACTCGTAAGCGTATCCTTTTTCCATAAGTGCGGAAATAATATCCTGTATTTCCTTTATGTTCTCGGTGGCTCTCGGGTGTACCGTAGCCTCTCTTACATTAAGGCCCTTGGCGTCCGTCCAGAATTCCTTTATATATCTTTCGGCAATTTCGGGAACGGTAAGACCCTCCTCGTTTGCCTTTTTTATAAGCTTATCGTCAATATCGGTGAAATTCTGAACAAATGTCACCTTATAGCCCTGCCATTCAAGATAACGGCGGAGCACATCGAAAACGCAAAGCGGTCTTGCGTTTCCTATATGGATATAGTTATAAACCGTAGGGCCGCAGGCGTAGATTTTAACCTCGCCCTCTTTTATCGGCTTAAACTCGTCTTTTTCTCTTGTAAGGGTGTTAAATATCTTCATCGTTTTCTTCTCCCTCTATTCCTCCGACTGCCTTTTCAAGCTCGTGTATCCGTTTTTCAAGACATTCCATTTTTTGCTTTACGGGGTCGGGGACATGAATTTGGTCAAGGCTTTGAGCACAGCCGACCTTTTTGCCGTCCTGACGGACGACTCTTGCCGGAACGCCGACTACCGTACAGTTGGGCGGAACCTCCTCGAGCACAACGGCGCCTGCCGCTACCCGTGAATTATCGCCTATTTTAAACGGTCCCAAAACCTTTGCGCCCGCGCTTATCATAACATTGTTGCCGACGGTCGGGTGGCGCTTACCGGTATCCTTGCCGGTACCGCCGAGTGTTACGCCTTGATAAATAAGCACATCGTCGCCTATCTCGGTGGTTTCGCCTATTACTATTCCTGTGCCGTGGTCGATAACCAAGCGTCTGCCTATTTTAGCGCCCGGATGAATTTCGATTCCTGTTTTTCTTACCGCACGCTGTGAAACGAACCTTGCGAGAAACAAAAGTCCGTGCGTATAGTAAAAATGCGCTCTGCGGTACATTCTTATCGCTTTAACTCCGGGGTAAAGCAATAAAACCTCTAAAAAGCTTCGAGCCGCAGGGTCTCTGTCCCTTACAGCCTGAACATCCTCTCTTATCCTGTCAAACAAGAAAACGCCCCCTATTTTGAAGGATCTACATATTCTCTGCTGTCAAGCAGATAAATTATGCCCGATATAATACATAATACGGCGGAAACCCAGAAAAGTATACTTATTATAATTCCGCACACAAAGGCAAAGCTCTCGCCGCCTACCGAAAAATCGTCTATAAGCACATATGAGAACAGCGCAAATATAATACCTATCATCTGGCTTACCGTTTTGCATTTGCCCCACATATTTGCGGCGATTACCTTGCCGCCGCTTGAAACAACCACAAGACGGAGCGAGGAAATAAGAAATTCCCTAAAGAGCACGATAAACGCAATCCATGTGACCTGCCAGCCTATTCCCATTTTTATAAATCCCAAAAACGCGGCGGTTGTAAGCATTTTATCCGCAAGCGGATCGAGAAACTTGCCGAAGTCGGTAATCATATTGTACTTTCTTGCCATTTTTCCGTCTATCATATCCGTAAGTGAGGCGGCGACAAAAAGTATGAGAGCCACGGTATAGTGATACGGAAAATCTATCATAAGAGCCGCCATAAAAAACGGGGTTGCGATTATTCTGCCTATTGTAAGCTTATTCGGTGTGTTCATTCTTCCAGCTCTCCCAACAAATCATAATCGAGTGTATCGTTTATTCTGACCTTTACAAAATCGCCTATTACGAGCTGACGGCCGGACATAAAGAATATTTTTCCGTCAACCTCGGGAGCGTCGGCAGGCGTTCTGCCGAAGTAACACTTTATGTAATCGTCCCAGCCCTCTATCAGTACCTCGGTAACTGTTCCGATTTTTTCCTTGTTCTTTTCAGCCGATATTGTAAGCTGCGACTCCATTATGTTTTCCATACGATCCTGTTTTATCTGCTCGTCTATCTGGTCGGGGAAAAGCGCCGCCGCGGTATCCTCCTCGGCGGAATAGGTAAAGCAGCCCAATCTGTCAAACCGCTTTTCCTTTACAAAACGGGCAAGCGAACAGAACTGTTCGTCGGTTTCCCCGGGAAAACCCGTTATAAGCGTAGTGCGGACGGTAACGCCCGGTACACGCTGTCTTATTTTATCTATAAGCGCGGAAAGGCTGCCGTAATCTCCCCTGCGGTTCATTCTTTTAAGTATCTCGCCGTCCACATGCTGAAGCGGTATATCAAAATACTTTACAAGCTTTTCTTCCCTTGCGACGGTATCAAGAAGCTCGTCCGTAATCCTGTCGGGATAGGTGTAAAGCGTTCTTATCCAGTGAAGCCCGTCGATTTTGCAAAGCTCGGTAAGCAGCTTTGGAAGCATCGGTTTTCCGTAAATATCCTCGCCGTATGCCGTGGTGTCCTGCGCTACAACGGTAAGCTCGCGAACACCGCCTCTTGCCAGCTTTTCGGCTTCCTTTACGCAGTCCTCAATAGTGCGGCTTCTCATTCTGCCCCTTATTTTGGGTATCGCGCAATAGGTACAGCAGTTATCGCATCCGTCCGCTACCTTTAA
This sequence comes from Ruminococcaceae bacterium UBA6842, assembly GCA_002451855.1. GTDB lineage: Bacteria > Bacillota > Clostridia > Oscillospirales > Acutalibacteraceae > UBA737. The sequence continues at coordinate 32,014 of DKDS01000026.1, forward strand.
ATAGGTGCTGAACGGATAACCGCCCAAAATTCTGTCTCCGTTTAACGATAGGTCGGCTTTTTCGGCAAAAAAGTTTGTGCGGCTGCCGTTTATAGCCTCCGTTACTATTTTTGCAATATCCCCGTCCGCGCCGATACCCGCGCAGACATCAACCTCGGGTATTTCCTCGGTAACATCGTCACGGTAACGCTCCGCAAGACAGCCCGTAACTATAAGCGCCTTGCATTTTCCTGTTTTTTTATACTGCGCGGCTTCAAGAATATTCTCTATCGCTTCTTTTTTTGCTTCCTCTATAAAACCGCAGGTATTTATAATTATAGCGTCCGCTTCCGCTTCGGGTACGCCTATCTGAAATCCGGCATTTTTAAGGGTTGCCAACATCATTTCGGCGTCAACCTGATTTTTGGGGCATCCGAGCGACACCATACTTACCTTGTACATATTCACACTATTCCTCGCTGTATTCAAGCTCTTCGCTGTATTTTTTAAGCACATCTCTTACCGCGCCGAAGGAAAAGCCTTTTCTTATCAGTGCGGCATAGACCTTTTCGGGTCCGTTTTCCGTTTCAAGCTTCCGTGCGTATTTCTTTTCGATTACCGCGCGTATCTGCGCTTCCTCGTCGGTTTCAAGCCTTGCCACCGTTTCTTTCGCAAGCGCCGTCGGCACGCCCTTTTCAATAAGCTTTCCGACAGTCTGCCTTGCGGATATATCCGCGTCCGCACATCTTTGCGCAAAATTCTCGGCAAACCTGCGGTCGTCTATAAGACCTACCTCAACAAACCTTGCGATTACCGCCGCCGAGGCTTTTTTGTCAAACCCTGCCTCGGTAAGCTTTTTATACATAGTCCTTTCGGTGCGGTCGGCACGGTCAAGATACCACAGCGCCCTTGACTTGGCGCGGCGGTATTCCGATTCGTACCTGTATTCCGCCAGCTTTTCTTCTGTAATGTCGGTTTGCGGCTTTATACAAAAATCGTCGCAAACCTCATTGTCAAGCAGAACCTCGCCGCCGTCCTCAAATGTTATTAGAGTAAGGTGCTTTTTCTGCCTTTTTACGGACGATACCCTCATCAGTCGTCAACCGCTATGTCTATATCGACCTTTTTGTGCGGTCTGATATTCTCGGGAGAGGTAGTCTCAATAACCGGTCCGTCATCCTGCTGTTCGGAAGCGGCGCCCGTAACCTCGCTGCCCGTCTTAACGGCGGCAAATATCTTATCCTCAATTTCCTGCGCTAATTCGGCATTGTCCGAGAACAGCTTTTTAACGGTATCTCTGCCCTGTCCCAAACGGGTCTCGCCGTAGTAGAACCATGCGCCCGATTTTTTAAGCACTCCGGTCTCTACGCCCACATCCACAAGCTCGCCCACATGGGAAATACCAGTGCCGTACATAATATCAAACTCTGCGGTCTTAAACGGCGGAGCCACCTTATTCTTTACTATTTTTACCTTTGTACGGTTGCCTATAACCTCGGCGCCGTCCTTCAGCTGCTCGCCCTTGCGGACCTCAATACGCACGCTTGAATAAAACTTAAGTGCCCTGCCGCCCGTGGTAACCTCGGGGTTTCCGTAAACAACGCCTATCTTTTCACGCAGCTGATTTATAAATATCGCCGCGCAGTCTGTCTTTGAAAGCGCACCAGTAAGCTTACGAAGCGCCTGAGACATAAGACGGGCAAGCTGACCCACATGGGAGTCGCCCATCTCGCCCTCGATTTCCGCCTTTGTTACAAGCGCCGCAACCGAGTCGATAACTATAATGTCAATAGCGCCCGAACGAACCAGAGCCTCGGCGATTTCGAGCGCCTGTTCTCCTGAATCAGGTTGGGAAACAAGCAGGCTGTCAATGTCAACACCAAGCTGTTTTGCGTAAACAGGGTCAAGCGCGTGCTCTACATCTATAAACGCCGCGGCGCCGCCTGCCTTTTGCGCCTCGGCAACACAGTGGAGCGCAACCGTGGTTTTACCCGAGGATTCGGGACCGTAAATCTCAACTATTCTTCCCTTAGGTATACCGCCTATACCGAGCGCTAAGTCAAGCGTCAGAGAACCCGTATGGATAGCGCCCACATTCATGGCGACATTTTCGCCGAGTCTCATAACAGCGCCCTTGCCGAACTGCTTTTCTATCTGCTCCATCGCAGTTCTGAGGGCTTTTTCCTTGCCCTCTGTTTCCGTAACCTTTACAGGTGTTTTCAAACCGTTATTTTTCTGAGCCATATTTGTCCCTCCGTTTATTCTTTAAAGCCGTAAACCGCACGGTCCACTCCGTTTAAATCCTTTTTTATATCCGTTTTTTTAAAGCCTGCGCCGTCAAGCAGTTCTTTCACCGCCTGCGCCTTGCCTATGCCGACCTCGAACGCCAGCATACCGTCCTTTTTAATACTGTTACTGTAATTATTTATGATTGCACGGTAAAAATCAAGTCCGTCTCCCGGGCTTAAAAGCGCCGTTTCGGGTTCGTACCTTGTTTCGGGGGAAATAATGCTCATTTCCTCCTCATTAATGTACGGAGGATTGCTTACAATAAGGTCAAAGCTTTTATCGCTTAAATCTCCGCGGAGTACATCTCCCGTTACAAGCCTTGTGTTACAGGCTCCGTGTCTTTCCCTGTTCCTTTCGGCATACCGTGCCGCCTCCGGAAATTTTTCAAGCATGGTAACAAAGGAAGAAGGCACTTCCTTTGCTATTGTTATTCCTATACAGCCGCTCCCCGTACAAAGGTCAAGCGCCTCGGGCTTTTCCTTATCCTTTAATACTCTGATACATTCTTCGGCAAGAATTTCCGTGTCCGCCCTCGGCACAAGCACACCGGGACCCACATAATAATCCCTGCCGTAAAACGTCCATTCGCCGAAAATATACTGAAGCGGATAACGAAGCTCCCTTTGCTTTATTATTGCGGTAAGGTTATTGCTTTGAAATTCCGTAAGGCTGTTTGTATAATTCATAAGTATTTCGGAATTTGAAAAGCCGGTTATATGCTTTATTATCTGCTTTGCCTCGAATACATAATCCTCTATTCCGGCATCTTCAAGCGCCTTTTTTGTGCTGTTGTACGCTTCAAAAATGTTCATTCCTCAGCGCCGTCCGTTTCCCCGTCCCGTTCGTCCACACTGCGGTCAACATCGGGTACTGCCGGCTCGCACGCCTTAAGTGCCGCAATAGCGACCTCAATCATATCGTCCTCAGGCTCCTTTGTGGTTATTCTTTGAAGCCAAAGTCCCGGTGCGGAAACGATTTTTGTGAACAGGTTATCATATCTTCCGCAAACACGCAAAAGCTCATAGCCCGCCCCGCAAACTATCGGAATAAGCAGTATTTTTATTATTACCCAAAGCCACGCCACATTGTAGACGCTTGGGAATATAAGCTGTATTATCGTGGAAAAAATAACGCTTATAAGTATCATAAGTATCATAAACGAGGTTCCGCACCTCGGGTGAAAGCGGCGTTGCTTCCTTACATTTTCGACCGTGAGCTTAAGACCCTTTTCGTAGCAGAAAATAGTTTTATGCTCCGCCCCGTGGTACATAAACACACGCTTGATGTCCTGCATCAGCGAAACCGCCCAGACATATATAACAAATATCGTAAGCTTTAAAAGCTGTTCAATGCTTGACCGCACGACGGGAGTAAAATCCGTTTTGAACAAAAGGCGAAGCCCCGACACCGCAAGCCTCGGCAAAAGCATAAACAAAACAACCGCCAAAGCAACGCCCAGTACCGTTCCTATAATCATAACCGTATTAAGCAGTGCGCTGCCGTTCTTTTTTTCTTCGGCTTTCTTTTCTTCCTCAAGGTCGGCAAAGCCGGATTTTTCAGCCGACAGCATCATAGCCTTGTAGCCTTGAACCATAGATTCGATAAATCCCGTTATTCCCCTTAAAACAGGAAGCCTTAAAAGCTTAAAGCGTTCCTTTATATCCTTGCCGTGAAGATAGGAAATATCTATTGTTTTGTCCGGACACCTTACAGCAAGAGCGGTCTTTTCCGGACTTTTCATCATAATTCCCTCTATAAGTGCCTGACCGCCGATTGAAGTATATTTAGCCATTTGGTTCTCCTTTGCTCTCGTTATCCTGCGGCGCATCGCCCGTTTCTTCCGTTTGAGCCGCAGTCTCCGGCTCGTACAGCGGCAGAACTATCGTAACGGTAGTCCCGACGCCCTCGGTGCTTTCTATAAATAAAAGTCCCTTATGCTGTTTTATTATCTCGTCCGCAACCGCAAGACCTATTCCCGAGCCCCTGACAGTCTTATTGGCTTTATAAAACTTTTCCTTTACACGGTCAATATCCTGCGCGGGTATACCTACTCCCGTATCCTTAACGGTAATTCTGGCGCAGCCCTCCTCGCTTGTCTGGTCAACAAGCACCTGACCGCCCTTTTCGGTATATTTGACCGCATTATCTATAATGTTGATAAACACCTGCTTTAATCGGTTCTGGTCTCCTAAGACCAGAGTGTCCTCAGCGGGACGGGTGAATATAAGCTCGATACCCTGCTGTCTTGCAAGCTCGATATACATATCCACCGACTCGCCCAAAAGCTCGGAAACATTAAGCGGCTGGAAAACAACAGACAAGCGGCCTGTTTCCATTCTTGAAAAATCAAGCAGCTCCTCAACAAGCCCCGAAAGCCTGTCAGCCTCGGACAGAACCACATCAAGTCCTCTTTTAACAAGAGCCTCATCCGTTCCGACCGACATTTTCGCGGTCTCGCCCCAGCCCTTTATAGCGGTAAGCGGCGTTCTCAGCTCGTGCGATACCGAGGAAATGAAATCGTTCTTTAAATTTTCCGCCTCGGAAAGCTCCGCCGCCATATAATTTATCGTATCGCACAGCTCGCCGATTTCGTCGTTTTTCTTTATTTCTATTCGGGAATTAAAATCTCCCATAGCTATTTTACGGGCGATATTGCTTACATCTCTTATCGGTCTTACAATGGAGCTTATAAAGAACAGTCCCGAAAACGCACAGAGCGCCAGTATTACCATTCCGGCAAAAACGAGCATAAGCACAAACCACAGTATGGTATGGTTAAGCGTTTTAAGCGAGCTTATCCACCTGTAAGCGCCCAAATATCTGCCGGCGGAATCGTAAATGACCGTGGTGCAGGCAAGCACCGGCTCGCCCTCCGCCGTTTTGGTCTTTACAGTCGCGCTGCCGCCGTTTTTCTTTGCCCTTTCGTAATCGGGCATACGCTGGTCGCTCGGCTGAAATCCCGTTGTTGTAACAACTATATTGTCGTGGCGGTCTATAACCTGTACCTCAAGCTTTGTTTTGCTTTCAAAATCACCCGCAAGCTCCACCGCCTTGTCCTTAAAGCCTGCGCCCGAAACAGAGGAAAGCGAATTGAATTCGTAGGTAAGGTCGTCTGCCATTACCTGCATACGCTCGGTATAAACGGAATTGAGAAATACCGAAAACGCCACTATAACCGTGCTTACTATGAGCACAACTATAAGAAACATATTAAAAAACCATCTTACCGCTATACTTTTAAATTTAATTTCAAGCTGCACGGTTATTCCTCCTTTCGAGTTATTTTATGCCTTTTAATGAGTGTTCCATTTATAACCCATTCCCCACACCGTTACAAGGTGCTTCGGAACAGACGGGTCGTCCTCTACCTTCATACGAAGTCTTCTTATGTTGACATCAACGATTTTTTCCTCGCCGAAATAATTTGTGCCCCAAACCTTATTGAGTATGTCGGTTCTGTCAAGCGCGGTATCGGGATTGTTGAAAAAATACTCTATCATCTGAAACTCAACCTGCGTAAGCTCGATGTTTTTGCCGTTTTTAAGCAGTGTTCTGCGGCGGAGATTGAGCGTAAATTCACCCAAGGTTATATCGTCCGCAGGTCTTACCTCCTGCTTTGCTGACTGCATTTCAACACGCCTGTAAAGCGAATCCACCCTTGCCAACAGCTCTGTCGGGCTGAACGGCTTTGTTATATAATCGTCCGCCCCTATCATAAGTCCGCTTATTTTATCCATTTCCTGCGTTCTCGCGGTAAGCATTATAATTCCGAGCGTCGCGCTGCGTTTTCTCAATTCCTTGCAAAGAGTAAAACCGTCCATTCCCGGCATTGAAATATCAAGCAGGGCAATATCAAATCCCTCCGCGTCGTTGTCGTAAATATCGAGCGCCTCTTCGCCTGAGCCTGCCTCTACTATGGTGTAACCGACCCTTTTAAGGTTGATTGCCTCAAATTCACGAATAGCCGCCTCGTCCTCAACAATCATTATCCGTTTCATATTTTCACTCCGTTCCTCAGTCAATCAGCTTAAAGTTCTTTCGTACATCCTCTTCCGTGATTTCTTCGCCCGCTCCCTTTCCGATTTTGCAAAGATAGGAGGAAATACCGTCGTGCGTTATTTCGCTGTAACCCTTATTTTTATATTTGCCGGCGTCCCAATCGGATTTTTTCACCGTCATAAAGCTTACAAGCATATTCCCCGGCATACCGGAAGCACTGTCGTAGCTGTATATTTCTCTTAAATGCGCGGAAGCGTCCTTTAAAACCGCAATTTTACCCGACCATTTTGAAGATATCGTATAATAATAGCCGTCCGTATCGTTTATCATTGCGGTTACCTGATTGGTAAGCGTTTCGCCGTTATAAGAACACCAGTTTGTAAGGTAAAGCTTTTCGCCGTTTCCGAAGTCCGTTAAGGACGGTACGCTTTCCTGCACGGGGATCTCCACTATACCGTCGCCGTTTATATCCTTAACGCTGTACCCCGCGGAGCGGAGCGTAGCTACCGTTTCCCTTGATTCCGAATTTAAAAGCGGATTCATAAGAAGATTTTTTTCAACGAAAAGAACCTCGGTCACCGCGCCTATTCCCTTTATTTCGTCTATATACACGGCAGGCTTGCCTGATGAAAGCGTTGAAACCACGGGATCGTTTATGCTTTTTACCGTGCGGTCAAGCTCGCAGAAATAAAGCATATTAAGTCCGTTATTACCGAGATTGTAAACCGCCGCCGAGTTACGCTGTTCGGACGAATTGAAATCAATTATCAGGACCTCTCCCAAGCCGTCCTCATTTATATCACAACAGACAAAATTACTGTATTTCTGAAGCGTGCGCTGTGTGAGAGTATTGTTTTTGAACGAATACACCGCAAGCTGCATTTCGCTTGTTCCGTATATTTCCCAACCGACAAGTATTTCCTCGGCACCGTCGCCGTCAAGGTCATAAAAATCTATGCGGTCTATTCCGCCGGCGTTCATACCCATCTGTGTGCAGGACACCCATTTGCCGCCTTGCTTGCAAATGACATTTATGTATATCGTCTGCGTATTATTTTCGTTACGGCTGTAAAAAGCGAACGCCTCCAGCACGCCGTCCGCGTTCACATCGTTTTGTACAACGGCGGAGCGGTAATTCCCCTTTGTGGGGTATTTAAGCGTATACTCTCCGCCCGCGCTTGCTTTTATAGCCGCCGCGATAGGAGCTATGTCTCCTGACAAAGCAGGCGGACTTAAAAGCTCGGCAGTGTCCGTTGTAAACGCTTCGCAGCCGCAAAGCAGAAAGCACAGCGCCGCCGCCGTACATAAAAAAGCGTATTTTATGCGTTTCACCTGTCCGCCTCCCTTAAAATTCAAATAAAGACACACATATTGATTATATCACACACCCCTCGAAAAATAAAGACATTTTTATTATTATTTAATACCGCTCTCAATTAAAGGACGCTTTATGCGTATGGTATAAATTTTATTATTATATGTGTATAAAATATTATTGAATATTTTTTCGAAAAAGCTCTTTTTATGTCGACGATTTTGTGTTATTATATATATGAATTAAAAAAACGGAGGACTGAAAATGGCAAGTATTGATTTTAAGCATACTCCTTACGGCGACTTGGCTCTTATAAGTATGCGCGGCAGTGAGGATATTGCGTCACAGGTGGATTATTACCTTAAGCAATGGCGAAACATTCCCGAGGATGAATCGTTTGTTATTCAGCCGAATTGCCCGAGATTCGGAACAGGCGAAGCAAAGGCAGTTCTAAAGCACACCGCGAGAGGACTGGACGCCTACATTCTCTGCGATTGCTTTAATTACAGCGTAACCTACAAAATGTACGGACAGACCGTACCGATGAGTCCCGACGACCATTATCAGGACCTTAAAAGAATAATCGCGGCATTGGGCGGCAAAGCAAGAAGAATAACCGTTATTATGCCGATGCTTTACGAGGGAAGACAGCACAGAAGAACCGCCCGTGAGTCTATGGACTGTGCAATGGCGCTTCAGGAGCTGGTTGCGATGGGCGTTAAAAACATTGTCACCTTCGACGCTCACGACCCCCGTGTAAACAATGCCATTCCGCTTGACGGCTTTGACAATGTTCAGGCTGCCTACCAGATGATCAAAGCCCTCTTAAAAACAGTGCCTGACATCAAGCTCGACCGTGACCATACCATGATAGTTTCCCCCGACGAGGGCGGTATGGGCAGATGCATTTATTACTCCTCCGTTTTAGGCTTAGAGCTCGGTATGTTCTATAAGCGCCGCAACTATTCGGTAATAGTAAACGGCAGAAACCCGATTGAAGCTCACGAATTCTTGGGTAACGACATTACCGGCAAGGACCTTATACTTGTTGACGATATGATTTCCTCGGGCGAATCTATGCTCGATATTGCCGCAAAGCTTAAGGAAAAGGGTGCGGGAAGAATATTCATTTTCTCTACATTCGGTCTTTTTGTTGAGGGCTTTGAGAAGTTCGACGAATACTACCGTGACGGCAAAATAGACAAGATATTCACAACAAACCTTATATATCAGCCCAAAGAGCTTTTGGAGCGCGAATGGTATTGCAGCGTCAATATGTCGAAATACATTGCTCTTTTGGTTGAAACTCTTAATCTTGACAATTCGATAAGCAGTCTTCTCGATCCTGTTGACCGCATAAAGAAAATTGTCTCAAAATACGAGCAGAATAAATAAATATCCCTGTCTTAGGCAGAAAAAACAACGGCTGTTGCGTTTTTGCAACAGCCGTTGTTTTTTTTAATAAATCCACAATTTAATCTATCATTGAAAACGGGAAATAAAGTCCGTCAAGAAAGCGTGCTCTGTCCGAGCGGTACATTGCGGTAAAGCCGTATTCTCCGTTTGCCCTCTCTCCCACCGACAGCGGTATAAATTCCTTTATCGGGGCGGCGTACTTATCACACTTTTTAAAGGTAAAAGCGGTGAATTTTTTAAAACCGCATCTTTCATAGAACGGTACAAGCCTTTCGTCGGCAGGAACAAGGAACTGTGTTTTGCCGTCCTGCCGCAGTGAGTTTATAAGCTCGGTCATATATCCTCTGCCTCTTAAAGCCTTTCGCGTTGCTGCGCCGTAAATATACACCGCTTCCTCGGCTTCATTACCGTCATACAGCTCGCACGGAAGCGCAAAAAGCATAGCGGCGGTTTGCCCGTCCCTTTCTGCCGTGCGGCAATATTTAAAGCAATTTCGAAACAGCTTATCCTCAAATTCGGTATCGGGATCGCAAAACGCTTCCCTGTATATAAGCCTGCATTCTCTCTCGCTCATATTACACCTTTGGTATACAAGTATACTTTTTAACAAACATTTCGGGACGGTAGGAAAGCTTTGCCTTTCTCAGTCCCTCAAGACCCAAATCGTCCTCACGGTTTATATATTTGTAATCGGAAAGCTCGTTTTTCGCAAATTCTCGGTTTATGACAGAGTATGCCGTGTCGTACTGCTTGAGTGCTTTTTCAAAATGTATATCGTAAACCTCGCCGTTAATGGGCGAGCCTACCGTAAAGGCGACCGCATTGCCGTCTGCATATATCGCTCCGCCCTTTGCGCCCAAAAGCTTCATATTATCAAGCACAGTGACGATACCGTTTTTTTCACAAATCATATGGCGGTTACTTTTGTATGAATTTTCATCGTACCAAAGCTCCGCGCACCGCTTTATATTGCTTATATTTTCCTCTGTTATGGGTCTGTATTCCCAGTTGTATTGCTTTGAAAAAGCGCTTATATGATTTCTTTTGCCGTGATATTTCTTTCCGCTGAGTGTAGCAAGATTTTCCCTTAAATAAACATAATCGAAGGCGTCTCTTTCCTCGCAAAGCTCATAGTCGGCGCCGAGAAAATCCTCAAGCTCGTCGAGACGTTTGCCGTCCTGCACCCAAAACTTAGGGTATTTTTCTCCGGTATACTCCCTTATAAGCTCTATCCCTTTGTGAAAATCATCTCCGAATGGCAAACGGAATACAGTGTCCCTGCCCTCTCCCGATTTGATTATAAGCTGACCGTCCTCGGTCGCCCACATATTCTTATACGATTCCTGCCAGACAAATAAATTTATAAATGCGCTTTCGCAGGAAAACTCGCCGTCGCCGTCAATATATCTGCCTAAAATTTCCTTATCACCGAGTTCTATCGGTTTGAACCTGAGCATAATACCTTCCTTTTTTATTCCTGTGAAGACTCAGACGAAGAAGAGCCTGCCGAAGAATTTTGTACGGCGGCCTCCTCCTCTGCCTTTCTCACATCTGC
>DKDS01000026.1:42589-43567 GCA_002451855.1 Ruminococcaceae bacterium UBA6842
AAGCCGCGGCTTCTCCGCCGTGGCTTTGGCAAAGTCCCGGAACATTGCTCTTTTTATACCAGCCTATTGCCTTTGAGGGGCAGGCGGTAGTTGCCAAATTTCCGGTTGAGGTGCAGTAATATTTTTCTACCGCATAGCTGCTTATTTCAAATTCCTTGGGTTCAAGACCCGAATGTACCTTTGTCATAACCGCGCCCCACAGCTTCATTGCAATAGCGGAATTCGGTATTTTTTGCTGCTTATCGTATCCGCACCAGCAGGACGCCACATAATAAGGACTTCCGCCTACAAACCACAGGTCGTTTGAGTTGTTTGATGTACCTGTTTTGGCGTATATCTTCATATCCTTAATATATCCCTTTGCACCCGCGCCGGTACCGTGTGAGCCGTAAACTACGGTCTGCAAAAGCTTGTTCATTACCGTGGCGGTATCCTCGCTTATCGCCATTTTAGGCTCGGAATTGTATTCGAGCACCGTTTCGCCGTGCTGATCCGTAACCTTTGTGTAAAAGGTCGGAGCGTGATACTGACCGAGGTTTCCGAATATCGCGAAAGCGGCGGCGGATTCCTTGGTGGTAATACCGCCGTTGGTTCCGCCCATTCCGAGAGGCGCAAGGTTTATATCTTCGCTGTTGAGCGTGGTAATTCCGAGGGTCTTAGTAAGAAAATCGTATGATTTCTGCGGTCCCATCTTATTAACAAGATAGACCGGTATTGTATTTACCGAACGCTCAAGCGCATACTGCACGGTGATATTGCCCCAATAGGAGTTATACCAGTTTACGGGAGTCCAGCCGTTATAATTGGTCTTTGTATCGTTAACTATGCTTGAATAGGTAATAATATCGTCCTCTATCGCGGGAGCGTACGCCGCTATCGGCTTCATTGTAGAGCCGGGCTGACGCTTTGCGCTTGTGGCGCGGTTAAGTCCTCTTTTGCCGACCTTTTCGCCTATTCCGCCCACAATACCCTTTACAT
>DKDS01000026.1:43631-43914 GCA_002451855.1 Ruminococcaceae bacterium UBA6842
TAGAGCCTTGGAGCAGAGAGCCGTCTGCACCCTTTATTCCGTAGGTCTTGCTGTCGGAAAAGACCTCCTCCATAATACCCTGTATGTTATTATCTACCGTTGCGTATATTTTATAGCCGCTTGAATAAAAAATATTATTTGCGTGCGATTTTTCATATCCGTATTTGTCACAAAGGTCGGATATGACCTGATCTATAAGAGCGTCTACAAAGTATGAGTTGTTATCGCTTTCCTTAAGCGCGTCCTTTGAAGCAACCACAGTCACTTCCTCCGCTTTTGCCTT
>DKDS01000026.1:43938-69618 GCA_002451855.1 Ruminococcaceae bacterium UBA6842
TGCCTTTTCATACTCCTCTTCGGTTATATAGCCCTGATCCCACATCTCCCACAAAACCGTATTGCGGCGCGTTTTGTTTTCCTCGGGATGATCGTCGGGCGCATAATACGAGGGACTTTTGGTTATTGCGGCAAGGCAGGCGCACTCGGCAAGGGTCAAATCCTTGACATTTTTTCCGAAATAATAATTGGACGCAACCTCAACGCCGTAGGTTCCGTGACCCATAGCTATCGTATTAAGATAGCACTCGATTATTGTTTCCTTAACATAATGGTTTTCAATATATCTCGCGCGCATTATCTCACGCACCTTACGGCTCGGACGCTGAGAGGTATCGCCGGTAAGGTTTTTGACAAGCTGCTGTGTTATTGTGGAGCCGCCCTGATTTGAAGAATAAAAATGCAGGAACATATTCGCAAACGCCGCAAAGGTACGCTTCCAGTCAACTCCGTTGTGATCCATAAAACGCTTGTCCTCAATCGCGACAAACGCGTTTACAAGGTTTTGCGGTATTCCGTCATAGGTAAGGTCGTTCGACTTCGCCTTGTCCTTATCGTAATTCACCCAAATGCGGTTGAAGGTTCCGTGAAGCCGCTGATATTCGGCATAATTTCCGTTTGCGTCCGTGGCGTAAATAGTCGTGGTAAAATTAAGCTTAAGGTCGTCAAGATTTTCGTCCATGGTTCCGTCAACCATGGTAAACGCATAAAGCAGAAAGGCCGAGATAACAATACTTACCGTGATAAGTCCCACAAGGAATACGGTAAGCACTGCCCTCAGCGTGCGTTCGCGGCGGCTGCCCTTTTTCTTCTTCTTTCCGCTGCCGTGTTTTCCGCCGTCCGAGCTGTGAGAGGAAAAGCTGTTAAGGTCGAAGCTTGTCTCCCCTGTCTCCTCAAGATTAGCGGAATTATCGTAGCTGAACAAATCTCTGTCGTCCATCCGGTTCTCCATTCTGCCGACAAAAATCGGCACAATTAAATGATATTTTTTCAAATACGGAGTTATTATACCTTAATTGCAAAGACCGAAGGTCTTTTACGGCGTAAGCCGTGCCGTGCCGCAGCACGACGGCTGTTATGATACAATGTTTTTATGTGAAAATCTCCGATTTTCGAGCGCAGTATGCGCTGCGGCGGCGTACCACCGCCGCCGACTTAAAGTTATTATACCATACACAGCTTTGAAAATCAACTTTTTTACCCCATAAGCGCCGTGCGGCGCCCTTTTGCTCTTGCTTTCGTGCGGTGTTTGTTATATAATAGTAAAAAATGCGGGGAGTGTAAGCGTTAATGGATATAAGCGTCGGGGATAAGCTTTTAATGAAGAAAAAACACCCCTGCGGTGCAGATACCTTTTCGGTGCTAAGGGTCGGAATGGATTTCCGTCTTAAGTGCGACGGCTGCGGCCGTGAGGTAATGATTCCCCGTACAAAGGCGGAAAAAAGCCTTAAAAAAATTATTAAGACCGACGGAGAACAAATATGTTTGAAAAAATAGAAGCAGTCGCGAACCGATATGAGCAAATATCGGCAGAGCTTTCAAGACCGGAGACCGCCGCGGACAACGAACAGTTCGCACGGCTTATGAAGGAATATGCGGAAATGACGCCGATAGTTGAAAAATACCGTGAGTATAAATCGGCAAAGGCTACCGAAGCCGAGGCTCTGCAAATTCTCTCGGAAAGCGGACTCGAAAAGGATATGAAGGAGCTTGCCGAGGAGGAGCTTAAAGAGGCGAAGGAAAAAATAGCCGTCTGCTCGGACGAGCTTAAGATACTTTTACTGCCTAAGGACCCGAACGACGAAAAGAATGTAATAGTTGAAATAAGAGGCGGCGCCGGCGGCGAGGAAGCCGCGCTTTTTGCGGGAACGCTTTACAGAATGTATACTATGTACGCAGAATCAAAGCACTGGAGCATTGAGGTTATAAACGCCAACGAAACGGAGCTCGGCGGATTTAAGGAAATAGTGTTTATGATAGAGGGCGCGGGGGCGTACTCCCGTCTTAAATACGAAAGCGGCGTACACCGTGTTCAGCGTGTGCCCGATACCGAAACGCAGGGGCGAATCCACACCTCCACCGTAACGGTAGCGGTTTTGCCCGAGGCAGAGGATGTCGAGCTTGAAATAAATCCCGCCGACCTTAAAATAGACACCTTCCGTTCATCGGGAGCCGGCGGTCAGCACATCAACAAAACCTCCTCCGCAATAAGGGTTACGCATATTCCGACAGGCACGGTCGTTGAGTGTCAGGACGAGCGCAGTCAGTACAAAAATAAGGACAAGGCGCTTAAAATTCTCCGCTCCCGTCTGCTTGATAAGGCGCAAAGGGAGCATGACGAGGCTATCGCCTCCGACCGCCGTTCTCAGGTGGGCACGGGCGACCGCAGTGAGAGAATAAGAACCTACAACTATCCGCAGGGCAGAGTTACCGACCACCGCATAGGTCTTACCCTTTATAAGCTTGAGCAGATATTAAACGGCGACCTTGACGAGGTTGTGGATTCGCTTATAACCTACTTCAGAACCGAAGCGTTAAAGTCGGAGAACGAGGGATTATAATGCTTACAAAAAGGCTTAAAACAGACCGTGAAAGCTATGACGGCAGTATAAGGGAAGCGGCAGAAATATTAAAAAACGGCGGAATAGCGGCTATCCCCACCGAAACGGTATACGGTCTTGCGGCGTCCGCGCTTGATGAAGAAGCGGTGAAAAAGGTATTTGTCGCAAAGGGCCGTCCGCAGGACAATCCGCTGATAGTTCATATAGCAAATATTGATACGCTGAGCGAAATAGCCACTGATATTCCCGACGGCGCATATAAATGCGCCGAAAAATTCTGGCCCGGTCCGCTTACAATGGTGCTTAAAAGAACGGATAAAATACCTGCCCTTGTATCAGCAGGTCTTGATACGGTAGCCGTCAGGATGCCGTCCGACAAAACCGCCCGTGATATAATAACGGCAAGCGGACTGCCCCTTGCGGCTCCGTCCGCCAATACATCGGGCAAACCAAGCCCCACCTCTGCCAAATATGTAATAGACGACCTTGACGGCAAGATAGACGCCGTTGTAATGTCGGGAGATTGCAGGGTCGGCGTTGAGTCTACGGTCATAACCCTTGTCACCTCTCCGCCGAGGCTTTTAAGACCCGGTGCCGTAACAGTCGAGCAGCTAAGGGAGATATTCCCCGATATAGTTGTGGACAAAGCGGTTTTATCCGAACCCGAAAAGGGCGAAAAGGTAGCGTCGCCCGGTATGAAATACAAGCATTATGCTCCCAAAACCGAAACCTATCTTGTAGAGGGAGACTCCGACAGCTTTGCCGAATTTGTAAACGCAAAACGGGACGCGGCGGCGGTCTGCTTTTCCGAGGACAGCGAAAGGATTAACATTCCCTGCTTATTTTACGGCACGGGAAAGGATGAATACACACTGGCGCACGGCGTTTTTTCGGCCCTGCGTGAGGCGGACACATTAAATAAATCCGCAATTTATGTCCATGCGCCGTCCAAATCGGGCGTGGGTCTTGCGGTTTATAACCGTCTTATCCGCGCGGCGGCGTTCAGGGTGATAACGCTATGAGTGTTCTTATAGGTCTGACAGGGCCGACGGGTGCCGGAAAAAGCACGGTATCGGGAGCAGCCGAAAATTTCGGCTTTAAGGTAATCGACTGCGATAAAACGGCAAGAAAAGCAACCGAAAAGGAAACCGAGGGTCTGTCCGCCCTTGTCAAAGCGTTCGGAGACGGAATTTTACTTCCCGACGGTTCGCTTAACCGAAAAGCGCTTGCCGCTAAAGCGTTTAAAAACGCCGAATCGACAGAGCTTTTAAACAGTACATTACTGCCCTACATAGTAAGGCTTATTTACCGCGAAGCGGGCAGCGGCAACTGTCTTCTTGACGCGCCGACCCTTTTTGAAAGCGGTATTGATACAGCCTGCTTTAAAACAATAGCGGTGCTTGCCGACAGGGAAACACGAAAGAAGCGCATAATCGAAAGAGACGGGCTTTCGGAAAAAGAGGCTCTGCTTAGAATGAACGCCGGAAAAAACGATGATTTTTATAAAAGCAGGGCAGACTGCATAATATATAATAACGGTGACGAAAATGCGGTAATAAAACGCTTTTCCGATATATTAAAAGAAATAACGGAGGAATTGCAATGAGTGAAAAAACAGCGGCCGAGCAATTAAAGGAACAGCTTTTTTTAAAGCGTAAAAACGGCAGGCTTACATCTGACGAAGCGGTGCTTAATAAGGCGCAGGAATACTGCGAGGGATATAAGGACTTTTTAAACCGAGCCAAAACCGAGCGTGAAGCGGTAAAGGCAGCGGTTAAAGCGGCAGAGGAAAAAGGCTTTAAAAAATTCGAGTACGGCAAGACCTACGACGCCGGCGATAAGGTTTACATCAATAACAGGGGCAAGACGCTCGCCCTTGCGGTTATCGGAAAACAGCCGGTTGAAAACGGCGTAAACATAACCGCCGCGCATATCGACTCGCCCCGTCTTGATTTAAAGCCCAACCCGCTTTACGAGGATGTGGATTTAGCGCTTTTTAAGACTCACTATTACGGCGGAATTAAAAAATATCAGTGGACAGCCGTACCGCTTGCGCTTCACGGTGTTTTCGTGCTTAAGGACGGAACCGTAAAGGAAGTGTCCGTCGGTGAAAAGGATGACGAGCCCAAATTTGTAATAAACGACCTTTTACCGCACCTTGCCTCCGAGCAGGTAAAGCGCACCTTAAACGAGGGAATTAAGGGCGAAGAGCTTAATGTGCTTATGGGCAGCCACCCATTTAAGGACGATAAGGGAAGCGAGCTTGTAAAGCTTAATATTTTAAAGCTGCTTAATGAAAAATACGGCGTTACGGAGGAGGATTTCCTTTCCGCCGAGCTTGAAATGGTGCCTGCCGCAAAGTCTTGTGACATCGGCTTTGACCGTTCGCTTATAGGCTCCTACGGTCAGGATGACCGTGTTTGCGCTTACCCTGCGCTTACCGCCGTATTGGAGGTTGAAAATCCCGAAAAGACCGCGCTTGCGATTCTTACTGACAAGGAAGAAATAGGCTCCTGCGGAAATACGGGTCTTGAATCGGATTTCCTGCGCTTTGTAATAGGTGACCTTGCAAAAATGCAGAACGGCGACCCGACGGTGGCGCTCCGCCGTTCAAGATGCCTGTCCGCAGATGTAAACGCGGGTATGGACCCGACCTTCCAGGATGTTATGGAAAGAAGAAATGCGTCACTTTTAAACTACGGCGTTGTTGTTACAAAATACACGGGTGCCAGAGGCAAATCCGGCACATCGGACGCTTCCGCCGAATATGTTGCCGAGATCCGTTCTATGCTTGACAAAGAGAGAATTGTATGGCAAACAGGCGAGCTTGGAAAGGTTGATATAGGCGGCGGCGGTACGGTCGCTATGTTTATCGCAAATATGGGCGTTGATGTTGTGGATCTCGGCGTTCCGGTGCTTTCAATGCACGCACCCTTTGAGACCACCGCAAAATTTGATATTTATATGTGCTACCGCGCAATGTACGAGTTTATGAAATAATATCACCTGTCCTTTATTTTCTCATATACTGTTAATGATCCGGGTCGATGAAAATGAAAGGACAAGTGAAAGTATGTATTGTAATGAAGAAACAAGGAATACTGCCTGCCGTTTAAGAAGGAACGGACACTGCTTATCTGCCGTTATATGCGTACTTGCCTCGTTATTCTTCTTCCTTGCAGGAGCAATAGCCGGCGCTTACGCGGCTGAGTTTGTAATATCGGCGATAGTACCCATAGCCATTTTTGCGATAATACTGCTTATCGGCGTGCTTATTGCATTGTGGTTAAGACACTGTCGGAATTGAAAATTTTCCGTTTTCGGCACGCTGTAAGGCGTGCCGAAGCTGTAATTTAAGCCTAAAAAGGATGTGTAAATATGTCTGACCGCACAATAGCGGCAATCGCAACCCCACTCGGCGAAAGCTCGGTAGGTGTAATACGGATTTCGGGTGATGACGCCGTAGCCGTAGCCGACAGGGTGTTTTTCGCTTTTTCGGGCAAACCGCTCTCGGTGCTCGGCGGATACCGCGCGGCATACGGAGAGATAAAAAAAGACGGCACCGTGCTTGACGATGCCGTTGCGCTTGTTTTTAAAGCCCCGAAAAGCTACACGGGCGAGGATGTTGTGGAAATATCCGTCCACGGGGGAAGACTGCTTTTGCTTGAAATACTGCGCCTTATTTTACAAAACGGCGCTGTATCGGCAGAACCCGGTGAATTTACAAAACGGGCGTTTTTAAACGGAAAGACCGACCTTACCAAAGCCGAAAGCATTATGGGGCTTATATCCGCAAAATCGGAATCGGAATTAAGGCTGTCAAGAGCCGCCCACATAGGAAAAATAAGCGAAAAAACCGAAGAAATACAGAAAGACCTCATTGCGGCAGACGCCGCAATCGCCGCATATTCGGACTATCCCGACGAGGATATTGAGGGGCTTGACCGAGATAACTTCCTTAAAATGCTTGAAAATGCCGAGAAATCGCTCCGTGAAATGCTTTCTTCCTACGACGCCGGCAGAATAATCCGCGAGGGAATACAAACCGTTATTGTAGGCAAGCCAAATGTCGGAAAATCCACCGTTATGAATATGCTAAGCGGCTGTGAACGCTCGATAGTAACGGATGTTGCGGGAACCACACGGGATGTTATAGAGGAAACGGTGAACGCCGACGGAATAATACTCCGCTTAGCGGACACCGCCGGAATACACTCAACCGACGATAAGGTTGAAAGCATAGGCGTTGAACGGGCAAAATCACGCATAGACACGGCGGAGCTTGTTCTTGCGGTTTTTGACTGCGCCCGACCGCTTGACATCGATGATATTTCGCTTATTGACGCCCTTGACCCGAAAAACACCATAGTTATACTTAACAAAACAGACCTTGAAAGCAAAATAGACCGCGGTGCCTTTAACGGCTTCAGGACGGTGGAAACCGCCGCCAAAAGCAATAAGGGACACGGCGAGCTTTTAAAGGAGATAACCGATATTTCGGGTACGGCTTCGCTTGACCCCGACAGCGCCGTGCTTATGAACGAACGCCAGCGAGCCTGTGCCGTGCGTGCGCTTGACGGCGTAAGAGAAGCCGCGTTTGCGCTTAAAAGCGGCAACACTATGGACGCTGTGGGAATTTGCGTTGACGACGCGCTCGCCGCGCTTTTGGAGCTTACCGGCAAGCGGGTCACAAACGAGGTGACGGATGAAATCTTCCGCCGTTTTTGCGTGGGGAAATAATTGCTTTAACGATAGAAAAAGGTCTTGCCATACGGCAAGACCTTTTTTAACTTACATAAATTATTTTGCGTAATCTACGGCACGGCTTTCCCTTATTACATTTACCTTTATCTGACCGGGATACTCAAGCTCGTTTTCAATCCTTGTTGAAATATCATGCGCCATAAGCACCATTTGGTCGTCCGTAACCGCGTCGGGTTTAACTATTATGCGGACCTCTCTTCCTGCCTGAATGGCATAAGAGCTTTCAACACCGCTGAAGGAATTGGCGATTTCCTCAAGCTTTTCAAGCCGCTTAATATAGTTTTCAATGTTTTCCCGTCTGGCACCGGGTCTTGCCGCTGAAATAGCATCCGCCGCCTGAACTATGCAGGCGATAACATTCTTGGCTTCAACCTCGCCGTGATGTGCGTGGATAGCGTGAATAACGGTTTCGCTTTCGCGGTATTTCTTGGCGACCTCAACGCCGAGCTGGATATGCGTACCCTCCTGCTCGTGGTCAAGCGCCTTTCCGATGTCGTGCAACAGTCCCGCGCGTTTTGCAAGGGTTACATCCGCTCCCAGCTCTGCCGCCATAAGTCCCGAAAGATGGCAGACCTCAAGCGAATGGTTAAGCACATTCTGACCGTAGCTTGTGCGGTAATGCAGCTTCCCGAGAAGCTTTACAAGCTCGGGGTGCAGGTTATGTATTCCCGCGTCTATCATTGCCCTTTCGCCCTCCTGCTTGATTGTGGCTTCAACCTCGGCAGTGGCTTTGGCAACGGTCTCTTCTATTCTTGCCGGATGAATACGGCCGTCAAGAATAAGCTTTTCAAGGGTCACTCTCGCTATTTCTCTTCTTATCGGGTCAAAGCTTGAGAGAGTTATGGCTTCGGGAGTATCGTCTATTATAAGGTCAACTCCGGTAGCGGTTTCAAGCGCTCTTATATTTCGTCCCTCTCTGCCTATTATGCGGCCCTTCATTTCGTCGTTCGGAAGCGCTACTACCGAAACGGTCATTTCCGAAGAATGGTCCGCGGCACAGCGCTGAATAGCGTGGCCTATAACATTTTTGGCGATGTTATCGGATTCCTCTTTAAGCCTCTGCTCATAATCGAGAATTTTAACGGCTTTTTCGTGGGTCAGCTCGCCGTCAAGCAATTCAAGCAAATGAGCCTTTGCCTGTTCCTTGCTGTAACCGGAAATCTTTTCGAGCATTTCCATTTGGCTTTGCTTGATTTTATCACATTCCTCAAGCTTTGCGTCAATTTCCTTGGACCGTGCGGCAAGCTTTTCTTCCTTTGCCTCAAGATTGTCTATCTTACGGTCAAGTGTTTCTTCCTTTTGCTGTAAACGATGCTCCTGACGCTGAACATCGCTGCGGCGTTCCCTGATATCCTTTTCAGCTTCCTGCCGCATTTGGTGAATTTCGTCTTTTGCTTCTACCAATGCCTCTTTTTTTCTTGATTCGGCATTCTTCATTGCGTCGCTTAAAATGCGCTTTGCTTCATCCTCGGCAGAGCCGATTGTGGCTTCAGCCGATTTACGGCGATACGCCGAACCGGCAAAAAAGCCGACTATTGCAAGCACAACCGCAACGACAGCTAAAACAATAGCTATTACGGGCATACTTTTATGAACCTCCTGTATAATAAAACGCAGATTTTCCTTAAAATTACACTTTCAAACAACAGAAAACAAATAAAAGGCAACGGGAGCTGCGTATTTTTCTCCCGTGATATGTTAGGCTGCATTGCGCCGGTTTCGCCAATTACACGGCGCGATAAAGCTGTTACACAAAACAGCGGCCGCAAAGCCGCTATTTTGTGATTTATCCTATTAATTTTACCACTGCTTGCGTAATATGTCAAGAATTACATAACGCTATGCCGTAAAAAGAGTCCTTTTGCACCAATTACTAAAGACTTTTTGCCCATTCAGCCGCATTACGCCTGTTTACAAGCTTTCCTTTTTGCCAATCCCCGTTCGGTAAATGCTCCTTTAAGCTTTTTTCGCATTTTTCAATACCGCTTCCGCCGGAGGTAGCGAACGGAATAAGGGTCTTACCCGAAAAATCACAGCTCTCTAAAAATGTGTCTATTATACGGGGTTCAACATACCACCAAACGGGAAAACCGATTAAAACCGTACCGTAACGCTCGGGATTTTCAAGCTTTTCCGCCATTTGCGGTCTGCTGTCGGCATCCGCCATTTCAAGACTGCTGCGGCTTTTGCTGTTCGTCCAGTCAAGGTCGGCGGCAGTGTACGGCTCTGTCGGCTTTATTTCAAACAAATCGGCGTTCAAAGCACCTGCAATTTCCTTTGCGGCAGACGCCGTTACGCCGCTTGCCGAAAAATAAGCCACCAATATTTTTTCTTTCATCATAATGCGTCCCTCCTGAATATTTTAAGCCAAGCTCTTTTTGAATATTTCTATAATTTCCGCTCTTGTAAGCTCCTTATAGCCGCCTGTAAGATGTACGGTTACATCGGCTATACCCTCGACCATATCCTCTGTAACGCCAAGCTCGGAGAGGTTCATCGCAAGACCCAGCTCCCTCATCCAGCTTTCCATTGCCGCAAGTCCCTCGTTTGCCGCCTGCTCGTACGTCATACCCTTAGTATCAATTCCCCACACATTTTCCGCAAAACGCCTGAACTTCTTAATTCCGTAAGGCATAATATAGCGGTAATACGCGAGAGATACCGCCGAAAGCGTCATACCGTGCGTGGCGTTTGTATATCCGCCGACCGCCTGACCCAGCATATGAACCATCCAGTCCGTATCCTTTCCCCTCGAAACAAGGGTATTGAGCGCCCATGTGGCGGTCCACATAATGTTGCTTCTTGCCTCGTAATTCTGCGGATCCTTATTTGCTATACGGCTTGAATGTATAAGCGAACGCATAAGTCCCTCGCTTATATAGTCGCTTGTGTTGTCGTCCTCGCCCGAAAAATACTGCTCGCAGATATGATTAAAAATGTCGTATATACCCGCAACCATCTGATAATGCGGCAGGGTAAGCGTGTATTTCGGATTTAATACCGAAAACTTCGGCATAACTTTTTCGCCCGCGAAAACATGGCCTATCTTCTGCTTTGTTTTCTTATTTGTAATAACCGAGCCTGCGTTCATTTCGGAGCCTGTTCCGACCATTGTAAGCACACAGCCTACCGGCAAAATCTCGCAATCTGGTTCCTCAAAACGAACGTAATACTTTTCCCACGGGTCCTCCTTGCAATGCACGGAGACCGAAAGCGCCTTTGAATAATCGCAGACGGAGCCGCCGCCTACCGCCAAAATAAATTCCGCGCCGTGCTTCCTTGCAATCTCCACACCCTCATAAAGCTTTTCGAGCGTGGGATTAGGCATTACGCCCGATATTTCGGCAACATTTTTGCCGTTTGATTTTAAAATTTCGGTAACGGCGTCGTAAATACCATTCCTTTTAATTGAACCGCCGCCGTACACAAGCACTACATTCTTGCCGTATTTCGGCAATTCCTCGTTAAGATAATCAAGAGAATTATCCCCGAAATAAAGCTTTGTGGGATTACAATAAACAAAATTTCCAAGCATAAAATTTCCTCCTTAGAAAAAAAGAATAATACTATTCTGACGCACCGTCATTATCTTTATTCTAACACTGTTTTTTATGCTTGTAAATACGGTAAAATAAAAAAATCCGAGTCCCGAAACGGAACTCGGATAAAATTTGAACACTTACAATTAAGCAAGCTCAACAGTAGCGCCAACCTCGGTAAGCTTAGCCTTGATTTCCTCAGCCTCTTCCTTAGCAACAGCCTCTTTAAGAGTCTTGGGAGCGCCGTCAACGATAGCCTTAGCCTCAGCAAGGCCGAGACCTGTGATTTCACGAACAGCCTTAATAACCTTAATCTTCTCAGCGCCTGCCTCTTTGAGGACAACGTTGAACTCGGTCTTCTCTTCAGCCGCTGCTGCGCCGCCTGCTGCCGGAGCCGCTACTGCTACCGCAGCTGCTGCGGATACGCCGAACTCCTCTTCTACTGCTTTTACGAGCTCTGAAAGCTCAAGAACGGTAAGAGTTTTTATCTCTTCAATCATAGCTGTGATTTTCTCAGATGCCATTTTAATTTCCTCCATTTAATTTATTGTTTTAATTCTTAATTATTCCGCGTCTGCGGAGCCGTCTTTATCGACGATAGCCTGTACTGCACGGGCAAAGGCTGCGATAGGAGCCTGAAGCACGTTGCATACGGTTGCGAGGAGAACCTCCTTGCTCGGAAGCTTTGCGAGAGCGGTGATGGTTGCGTTGTCCGCTACCTTACCGTCTAAGAAGCCGGATTTAATCTTGAAGTTATCGTGACCCTCGGCAAACTTGCAAAGTATTCTTGCTGCTGCGGTGTAATCCTCTTTTGAAAGGGCAATAGCGGTTGTTCCCTCAAGAACAGACTTGATTTCATCAAGCTCTGTACCGTCAACTGCACGGCTTAAAATTGTGTTTTTAACAACGAAGTATTCAACCCCGTTCTCACGCAATTCCTTACGGAGTGCTGTATCGTCGGCAACGGTGATACCCTTGTAATCAACGATTACGCCTGTAACAGACGCCGCGATCTTTTCCTTAAGCTCCGCAACCTGCTGCTGCTTTTTCTCTAAAACTGCTGCGTTCGGCATTATGTTTCACCTCCGTAGTCAAATCAAAAATAAAGCCCGTCCAAAGACATAGGACGGGCATAAATAAACAAATTATTTAAGCGCTACCTCGGCAGGCGTTAAGCTTACGGCAATTATTGCCACCTGCTGTCTTTGGATTGCAACACTGTGATTATAATGCAAGACACCCTGTTTGTCAAGCATTTTTTTAATTTTCGCCGTTTTGGCTTTGCAAAATGACATTATAGTCCGATTCGGATATAAGAAAGCTTGTAACTGCGTATACCGTCTGACCGGAATAAACAAGCCTCGTCCAGCCGCTCTGTGTATTATATCCCGTTCTTTCGGCAAATTCACCGAAAGCGAGCGTATATACCACCTCCGAGCCGTTTGTGGACGGTGCGGTTCTTAAATTGGTTTTTTCCTTTGCGGTAAATTTTCCGTCGGCGGGTGTAAAGCCGTCCTCCGGCAATGTACTGCTTGAAGCCGCCTGCTCCTTTACCTTGTCTGTCAGCAAATTGGTTTTGGCGTAAACCTCCCTGCCGTTATACAAAAGACGGGTCCAGCCGTTTGGATTTTCACCCGTTCTTGTTAAAAACTCGCCGTTTTTAATAGTTGCGACAAGCTCCGCCGAGGTCGACGGCTCGGCACGCAGATTGGTTTCATCCTTTGCGGTAAGCTGACCGTCCGCGGGAGAAAAGCCGTCGTTCTCGGTCACGGGCGCGCTGTAATTTCTGTCCGCCGTGAGATAGCTTGTAATGGCGTATACCTGCATACCGTTATATTCAAGGCGCGACCAACCGTTACCGCCTATGCCCGTGCGCTTTAAAAATTCACCGTTTTTAAGCACACCCGCAATTTCCGCCTTTACTGAGGCGGATTTTCTTAAATTAACCTCTATTTTTGCGGTCACTTCATCCGAAGTCGCTGTATAAACATTATCCTTTTCGGCAGGAGCCGCCGCGTTCTCGGTATGAGCCTTTGCGTTTTTGGGAGTTGCCTTTTCCCTTGTAAAATACGAGACAGACATATCTACATTTCCCGATATTCCATTTATTCTGCCGTTGTCCGTGTACTGCCACATATCGTATTTGCCTGTATAATCGGGATGTGCGGCATCGGGATACGGCTTATCGGGGTAACGGGCGACCCATATTTTACATACGCTCTCAAGCCTGTCTGTTTCCCAGTATTTCGAGCCTTCAAGCTCGGCTTTCGCGGAATAAAGCATACCCTCATAGCCGTTATCCGCAATAATTTTTAAAAAGCTTATCGCATTGTCGGTTCTGTCCTTGCTTGTAAGCCCGTACATTCGGCTTTCATAGCTTAAAAATCCCTCGCAGTCATACACGACGGGGTAGGAAATCGAGTACCCCTCTATGGCGTTCACGGTCCATTTTGCTTCCTCCTCCGCCTCATCTCTGTTTGCGGCGGTAGAGAAAAAATACACCCCTACAAGCACTCCTGCCTTTTGAGCCTGCTGAATATTAAAGTCGGCGTAGCTGTCCTTATATATCTGTCCGTTTTCGCCCCTGAAGCCTATTCTTATAACGGCAAAGTCTATACCTGCGGCTTTAACGGCTTTCCAGTCTATTTTGCCCTGCCATTTTGAAACATCTATTCCGTTTGCCTTGCCCTCTTTTACAATCGGCTCTTTTATTTCAACCTCGGCGCCCGACTCACCGCCAAGCTCGGTATTTTCGGGATCCTGCGAATCCTCGGCGGTTAAATTTTCCGACCGTGCCAAGCTGCTTGTCTGCTCATTTGTACCCTTTTTGCAGGCGCAAACGGAAAACGCAAACAGCAGCGCCGTAACAAGACTTATATACCTTCTTATTCCTTTTATAATAACCGCCCCCTTTTCCCGTTTATTATATTAAATTAAGGTTTTTTTGTCAACAGAACAGAAATACGGCAGTTTGCCATACCGCAAACCGCCGTATTGTTACTGATATATTTCTTCCTCGCTGTCGCCACGTTCGCCGAGTCTTAACGAATTTACCGCGTCAAGCGTATTTTTAAAGCCCTTCTAAATATTTAACTGATAATAAATATGTCCGCCGGTCCTTTTGTCAACGGCGTTTATTTCAAAAAGCTCCGAATTATTGCCCGTTACGACGCCGCCGGAGGCATTCTTTAAGTCCTTTACATAAGCGTCGATTACAAGCCCCAGCTCAGCAGGGGTTATCTGAGCCGACAATGTATTATCGCTGTCGGTTTCATAGTAATAAACATTTATATGCTTAAGGCTTTTACCGTCAAACGCTTTTTTAAGACCCTTTGCGTATTCGTCGCTTTTGTAAAGCGAAAGCAAGGCGTTCAGGTTATCGTCGTAATTCACACCGTAGCGGCGCTTTAAGCTTCCTCCGTTTTTCAACTTGTACTCAATGTCTATATATCCGTCTATGTTTTCTCTTCTATAACCGTTTTTAATCAGGCTTTCGTGCAGGTTGAGTACATTTTGGCAGCCGTCAATCTCGATTTCATCGCCGGAAATCGTTGAAACATATGCTTTTTCTACGCTTTCGGCATCGGGAATATGCTTTGAATACCCAAACAGACCTGTGCTTAAAATTACTACCGCAAGCACCATTGCCGCAAAGGAGCTGCCGCCGATAACAAGCGATTTTTTAACGGTCTTAAAGCCTCTGTCGTTTATTGCGCCGAAGGTTACAGCCGCAAGAAGCGCGCCTATTACGGCAAATATCCAGTACACGGCGTTATATTCTCCGTCTGCGAACACAAAGCCCAGACCGTAAGCGCCTATAAAACCGACCGTAAATCCGCAAATCACATATATAAATCTGTAAGCATATGATACTCCGCTTTTTTCACTGCGGCGGCGGTTATAAAGCAGAAACGCCGCAACAAGCGAGATTGCCGTTACCGCCGCAAGCTTTACCGCATACCACAGCATAGCCCTTTGAGGTGAAAAATTCGTCACAAAGCGCATAAGCCCCGAAAACGCATAATAAAACGGCGACGAAACGGAAAACAGCTTTCCGAAGTTTACGGACGGGAAACCGAAAAGGAAACCGCCGCAAAGCGACGCATTTATAAGCTGAACCAAAATAATGCCTATGTTAAAGGTAAAAAACGAAATTATCAAATCAAAAATACTGCCGGCACACACTATAAATATAAGCGAGAACGCACAGCACATAACGGTTATAAGCACATTGGCAATAAAGCCGAAAATTATCGTTTTGATATTGCCGTTTACACTTTTCATCGCGGTTATAAATCCCATGGAAATATAAACGAGGGTTATGGGTATCAATACGGGAACAACGCTTGCGAAAAATCTTGAAAACAGCAGCCCTCCCCTTTTTACGGGAAGCGAATGGAAGAAATCGCTTGAGCTTCTGCCGTAAAGGAATGAAAAGTTTATAAAAAGATATAAAACAGCGATTGCGGTGCTTGCCGCGGCCGTGAAAAATATAATTCCGGGACACATATCCGCAAAATCAACCGTTTTTGCCGCGGCGTTTACTGTGTTTACCTGATATTTAAGCTCGCTGTTTATCATCATAAGCACATATCCGGGGCAGAAAAGCAGTGAAAAGACGGTTATAAGGACCGTAAGCCCCGCCGTACGCTTAACCGAAAGACGGTACAGATTGATTGCGGGGTGAAATTTATTCGGTAATGTTTTTTGAGTCATAACCGTTCACCTCCAACTCGTACACAAAAATTTCCTCAAGAGACGGCTCCACGCACTCCGCAAATATGGGCGACAGGCGATTTACATAGCTTAAAATCTCCTCTTCATCGCCTCTTACTATCATACGGACAAGCGAGCCGCTCCTCTCTGTCTTTAAAACATCAAGTCCCGAAAACGCGGTCAGCTCCGGCACCCTTGCGAATGCCGCCTGAAGCTTGTGCAGTCTGCCGAGCAGGTTTCCAACCTCGTCGTTAAACAGTATCCGTCCGTTATGGACAAGACCCACGCAGTCGCACAGATCCTCAAGCTCTCTTACATTGTGCGAGGCTATGACCGTGGTCATATCACGGTTTTCCGCTCCCTCTATCAGTATTCCCTTGAGCGTTTTGCGCATTACGACATCAAGTCCGTCAAACGCCTCGTCAAGCAAAAGATATTTAGGTGATACAGAAACCGCGATTATAAGCGCCGCCTGCCGCTGCATACCCTTTGACATTGTGGCGATCCTCGCCTTATAATCAAGCGGAAATATCTCTATAAGTCTGTTAAAAAGCGCATTGTCGAACGCGGGATACATACGGCGGCAGAATTTTGCCGTTTCGTTTATCGTAGCTCCGGGGAGAAAATACGGCGTATCACCGAGATAAGCGATACGGGATTTTATTCCCACATTATTAAAAACCGGCTCACCGTCAACCGTTATCTCGCCGCCGTCCGGCATATATACGCCCGATATAAGGCGCAAAAGCGTGGATTTACCCGAGCCGTTCGAGCCTACAAGACCGTATATAGAGCCTTCGCCGATTTTAAGATTAACAGAATCAAGAGCCCGTTTGCCGTCAAAAACCTTTGTGAGCTGTTTTGCCTCTATCATTTTAACGGTCCTCCCCTGTGCAAACTTCGTTAATAATCTCTATCAGCTCGTCTTTTTTAAGTCCCAGCTCCTTAGCCGAGACCGCCGCCCTGCGGAAATCCTTTTTTGCCGATTTTATCACCGCAATATCCGCCGCGGCGTCACTTGAAATAAACGAGCCTTTTCCCTTTACCGAATAAATTATACCGTTGCTTTCAAGCATCTGATATGCCTTTTGTATGGTATTGGGGTTCACGCTCAGCTCCACCGCAAGCTGTCTTACAGAGGGCAGCTGCTCGCCGCTTTCCACAAGACCGAGCGCCTTCATTCTTATAAAACCGTTTACTATCTGGTCGCAAATGGGAACGCCGCTTTTAAAATTCAATTCAAGCATACCGCACCTCACTTTTTGGGTTTACTGTACTACTTGCAATAGTACAGATAAATAATACACCGTAAATCTGCTTTTGTCAATAGATTTTTCGGTGATTTTCGCCCTTGAAAAAACAATTATTTGCTGTATAATGTTATGGTGATGTAAAAAAGGGGAGTTAAAAAAATGGGAGCATACGAATATTTACTGGCGCTGGCTCTGATTCTTGTTTTCACAAAAATCTTCGGTCTCGCAACGGCGCATGTGCATCTGCCTCAGGTTGTGGGAGCGCTTCTCGCCGGCATACTTTTGGGGCCGTCCGGCATAGGAATACTGCACGAGACGGATTTTCTTGTAAAAACCGCGGAGATTGGCGTTATAATGCTTATGTTCATAGCGGGTATTGATACGGATATAAACGAGCTTAAGCACACGGGACCCACGGCGTGTCTTATTGCCGTAATAGGCGTTTTTGTTCCGATACTCGGCTGCGGCGGCATTTATTACCTGTTCTTTGCCGACAGCTTTTCTTACGCGAACATTATAAAGGCGTCGTTTGTGGGAATAGTTTTCGCGGCAACATCTGTAAGCATAACGGTTGAAACGCTAAACGAAATGGGCAAGCTTAAAACCCGTGTAGGCGCAACTCTGCTGTCCGCCGCGATTATAGACGATATAATCGGAACAGTGGTATTAAGCGTGCTTTCCGCACTGGGAGACAGCAGCGTAAACCCCGGCATTGTAGTGCTTAAAATACTCGCGTTCTTTGTTTTTACTTTCGTAGTAGGCTTTATCGTATACAAGCTGTTCAAGAAAATTTCGATAAATCACGGGACAAGCCGCCGTGTAGCGGTATGGGCAATGGCTTTCTGCTTCATAATGGCGTACTGCGCCGAAAAGTTTTTCGGTGTGGCGGATATTACGGGCGCGTATTTTGCGGGCGTTATCCTCTGCAATGTGACAAAATCACGCCAGTATGTCGCCAAAAAGGTGACCGCCGCCTCATACCTGCTTTTCTCTCCTGTGTTTTTTGCCAATATAGGACTTAAAACCGACCTTTCGGGTATAAATTCCGAAATAATCTTATTCGCCGTACTGCTTGCGGTAATGGCGGTGCTTACCAAAATTGTCGGCTGCGGACTCGGCGCCAAAAT
Source organism: Ruminococcaceae bacterium UBA6842 (assembly GCA_002451855.1). Taxonomy (GTDB): domain Bacteria; phylum Bacillota; class Clostridia; order Oscillospirales; family Acutalibacteraceae; genus UBA737. Next base: position 61,898 of record DKDS01000026.1, read on the forward strand.
ATGCCGTATGTCCAACCATGAATCACTTGTTGTGGGCGTGGGTATGGTCGCGAGGGGCGAGGTTGCGCTTATGGTGGCTCAAAAAGGCATAGACAGCGGAAATATCGACCCCAAAATTTTCCCCGCAATAGTGCTGTGCGTGGTTGTGGCGGCGCTTTTGACCCCTGTTTTGCTAAAGCTTGTTATTTCTCACGGCAAGCCTGATGGGGGAAACGAAGAAAAAACAGTTGACAACACGCCTGCGGCGGTATAAAATAATTCCATAAGCTATTAGCAGAGTAGACTGCCGTGCGTTAAGTGCTGTCGGGACGGGGAGTTGCCCGACGGACGAAGGATATTACCGCGGTTCGGCTGTCGCATCCCGCTGCCGACTGATATCGAACTTTTATGTCTCCTTATTATCGGTACAAACGGGTAATAAGGAGGTTTTTTTATGAAAAAAAGTAACAAACAGTATGTATTTGAAATGGTTGCCGCCGCAGTGCTTATCGCGCTTAAAGTGGTGCTTGACAGGTTCCTTTCCTACAATGTGTGGAACCAGCGCTTCGGCTTTTCCTTTATAGCGGTTGCGTTTGCCGCCGTTATGCTCGGCACCCCGTGGGCAATGGCGGTCGGCGGTCTCGGCGACATTGTAGGCGCACTGCTGTTCCCGAGCGGACCGTATTTCCCCGGATTTACGCTGACGGCTGTGCTTACAGCGCTCTGCACGGCGCTGTTCATCCGTAAAAACGCAAGCCTTTTGCGTATAACCGCAAGCGTGCTTATAAATCAGCTTTTCGGTTCGGTTCTGCTTAACTCCCTGTGGATATCGATTCTTTACGGAAAAGGATTTATAGCACTTATTCCCTCAAGAATAGTACAATGCGGAATAATGACGGTGCTTCAGATAACCCTTATATATCTTCTTTTCGGCGAAAAAAGCGTAATACGCCGCCGACTGACAAAGCTTGCCGCATTTTCCTGAAACTCAAAAGCCTCCCTGATTTAAAGGGAGGCTTTGCTGTTTCTTTTATTTAACATAAGCCCTTTTGTTAAGAAAAAATTTAACTCTTTTGTGTTGATATTTCTGGTTCCATTAAGTATAATAAATAAGTACAGTTATTATGATTGGGGGCAATTTCTTGGATTGCAAACAGTTTTTTGAACAAATTAAAGGCAAAAGGATTGCTATGTGCGGTATCGGTGTAAGCAACACTCCGCTCATTATGAATTTTTTAAGCAAGGGCGCCGCCGTATACGCGTGCGACCGCAGAAGCCGCGAGCAGATAGGCAGTATCGCGGATGAGCTTGAAAAAGCAGGCGCTGAATTAAGGCTCGGCAGTGATTACCTTGATAATTTAGAGGTTGATATAATTTTCCGTACTCCGGGAATGAATTTTAATTTGCCGGAGCTTGAGGCGGCGCGCAAAAAGGGCATTGCCGTAACAAGCGAGATGGAGGTCTTTTTTGACCTGTGCCCCGCGACGATTTTTGCCATAACCGGCTCGGACGGAAAAACCACCACAACAACACTTATAGCCAAAATGCTTGAAGCCGAGGGTAAGACCGTACATCTGGGCGGAAATATAGGCAAGCCCCTGCTTCCCGAAATTGAGAACATAAAGCCCGAGGATTTTGTTGTGGCGGAGCTTTCCTCGTTTCAGCTTATATCTATGAGAAAAAGCCCCGATGTCGCCGTTGTTACAAATGTTGCGCCCAATCACCTTGACATTCATAAGGATATGGACGAATATGTTGAGGCTAAAAAGAACATTTTACTTCATCAGAACGCTTTTTCACGCACGGTTCTTAACCGCGACAACGAGATAACCTACGGCTTTAAAAAATTTGTACGCGGTCAGTCGCTTTATTTCAGTATGGAACAGCCGCTTAAAAACGGCGCATGGCTTGATACGGACGGTACTATTCATATGTCGTACAGGGGTATTGACGCCCCCATTATGCACCGCAGTGAGATAGCGATTTTGGGCGACCACAATGTTGCCAATTACCTTGCCGCCATTTCCGCGGTATGGGGCTATGTCGGTATAGACGCTATAAAAAAGGTTGCCCGTGAGTTTAAGGGCGTTGAACACCGCATTGAGTTTGTAAGGGAGCTTGACGGCGTAAAGTATTATAACGATTCCATTGCCTCAAGCCCGACAAGGACGATTGCGGGTCTTAAAGCGTTTGATAAAAAGGTAATGCTTATAGCCGGCGGCTATGACAAGCATATACCGTTTGAGCCTATGGTTCCCTATATAATCGACAAGGTTAAGAAGCTCTATCTCTGCGGAGACACCGCGGATAAGATAGAAAAATGCGTCCGTTCGGACAAAAATTATAACGGCGCTCCCGAAATAGTAAGGGTAAATAATCTTGACGAAGCCGTTGCGGCGGCACACAGAGACGCCGTAAGCGGAGATATCGTAACCTTAAGCCCTGCCTGCGCCAGCTTTGACGCATTCCCGAACTTTGTGGCAAGGGGCAAATACTATAAGGAACTGGTAAATAAGCTTTAATGGATATTAAGGACATTTTATTCAAATTATCGGCGCTTGACTCGTTAGGCTCACTGCACGCCGCCGCCGATTACGCAAAAGAGGAATTAAGCCGTTTTGCGAAGACCGATAAATGCGGAGGAAGCGTAACAGGCTTTATAAAGGGTAATTCCGATTATACGGTAATGCTTGACGCGCATATAGATCAGGTGGGAATGACAGTAACGCAGGTTGACGGCGAGGGCTTTCTCACCGTTGCGCCGTCGGGCGGAATAGATATAAGGGCTTTGCCGTCAAGAGAGGTCACCGTTCACGGGAAACAGGATATTCCGGCGGTGTTTTGCAGTACGCCGCCGCACCTTGCGAACGGCGAGGTCGTGTATGACGACATAAGCCGAATAAAGCTTGATACGGGGCTCGGCGAAAAAGCGAAGGATATAGTATCGGTCGGCGATTATGTCACCTTTTCGGCACTCCCGACAGAGCTTTCGGGCGATTTGGTGTCGGGAAGATCGTTTGACGACCGCGCAGGCGTCGCCTGCCTTATCAAAACAGCGGAAATGCTTTCCGAAAAGCAGTTACCCTGCAATGTCGCTTTTCTTTTAAGCGACGCGGAGGAGCTTGGTATGAGAGGTGCCGTAACCGCAGCCTTCGGCTTAGCACCTGACGAGGCAATCGCCGTGGATGTAAGCTTCGGTGACGGAATAGGTATTTCCCCCGATGAAAGCGGAAAGCTTAATGGCGGCGCTATGATAGGCTTTGCGCCTACTCTTGACAGTAAAATTTCAAACAAGCTTACAAATATCGCAAAGAGCCGGGGCATCAAGTACCAAACCGAGGTTATGGGCGGCAGAACCGGCACAAATGCGGATGTTATCGGCATTTCGGGTAAAGGCGTTAAAACCTGCACCGTATCCATACCGCTCCGCAATATGCATACAGAGGTTGAAACGCTGAGCCTTTCCGACCTTAACTCCGTTTGCGATTTGCTTTGCGCTTATATCCTTTCGGGAGGTGTGCGGAATGGCTGATTATTTAAAGGATCTGTGCTGTCTTGACGCCGTTTCGGGCGACGAGGGCGCAGTCAGAGACTATATAATCTCAAAAATCGACGGAAAAGCCGATTGGCACACGGATAATCTCGGCAATATATTGGTTTTTAAAAAGGGCAAAAACCGCAGTGTAAAAAAACTGCTTATAGACGCCCATATGGACGAGGTGGGATTTATAATATCGGGCGTAACGGCTGACGGGTTTTTAAAATTCCACACCGTAGGCGGCATTGACACGGCGGCGATTATGTTCCGTCAGGTCAGGATAGGCAATGTAAACGGAGTTATCTGCGGAACCCCGATACATCTTCTGTCGGGCGAAGAAAAGAAAAAGCTGCCGAAGCCCGACAGCCTTTATATAGACATCGGCGCGGACAGCCGTGAAGCCGCTTTAAAATTTGTAGCTTTGGGCGACCGCGCGGTTATGCGCAGTGAATACCGTGAAATGGGAAATAAAATCAAGTGCAAGGCGATAGACGACCGTGTCGGCTGTGCCATACTGCTCTCCCTCATAATAAACGACAGCGATTATGATTTTTACGCTTCGTTTTCGGTGCAGGAGGAGGTCGGTCTCAGAGGCGCCAAAACAGCGGCATTCTCGGTCGACGCAGATTCGGCAATCGTACTTGAAGCCACCACCGCCGCCGACATTGCGGATGTTGACGGGGCACACCGTGTGTGTACCTTAGGAGACGGTCCCGCGGTATCCTTTATGGACAGAGCAACCGTATATGACCGTGAGTACTACCGTGCCGCGCTTGAAAGCGGAATTAAATGCCAGCCTAAATCCGCGGTTGCGGGCGGCAACAATTCAGGCTCGATACATTTAAGCCGCGGCGGCGTCAGAACCGTTGCGATTTCCGTTCCCTGCCGATATATACATTCGGCGTCCTCCGTTGCCGATAAGGACGATATTAAAAACGCCAAGATACTGGCGAAATATATGCTTGACGGCATTTGCGGCGGAGCAATTAAATGATAAGCCTTGTGCAGTCCCTGCCCGAGGTTTGCTCAAGGGACTTGGGGTTTTTAAAAATAAAGTGCCTTTTCGACTGTTATAAGGACGACAAAAGCGTCCTTTTTTGGCGGCAGGACAAAGGCGTTTACCTGTCCCTTTCGGGCGGCGATATGACGATAAGCGAGGGCGGCATAAACGCGGAGGAAATGCGTGAATTTATTTCGGTAATAGCGCCGAAAAACATTTTTTGCCCCCGCAAGACTGCCGATTTGCTTCGGCTTGAGCCTAAAGAGACTGTAAATGTTATGTTCCGCAAAGCGGATATTACGGGTTCTGCGGAGTGCGACCGCCTTGACAGCAGGGAGCTGTACGATATTTTGAATATTGAGGAATTTACCCTGCCGCCGTACCCCGATTTTGCCGTCGATTACTGTCGGCGGTTAAATATGGGACAAGCCGATTATTACGGAATAAAGGACAAATGCGCCGCTGTTTCCTTAAGCTCGGGCGGATATTCGCTTATAACGGGCATAGTCAGCCGTCAAAGAGGGCTTGGCGGAAAGGCGCTTAACGCGATAATTCAAAAAAACCGCGGAAAAACCGTACTTGTATACTGCCGTGACGAATTAACGGAATTTTACAAAAAACACGGATTTAAAAAGCTTGACAAGAGGTATGCTTTAATAAATGAATATAAATAAATTTTTTAATATTGATGAAAGGCTTTTAAAGCTTGATACGACAGTGCTTAAAGAATGTTCCGAGGTTTTTTCGGGCATTGACAGCATAACCGAATACAATCAGTTAAGGGTGCTCAACGCTTACATAAAAAACGGCGTAAGCGAGTCATATATGTCCGGCTCTACCGGTTACGGCTATGACGACAGGGGCAGGGAGATACTTGAAAATGTAATGGCGTGCGTTATGGGAGCGGAGGACGCCCTTATGCGGCACAATTTTACCTGCGGAACCCATACGCTTGCCGTAGCGCTTTTCGGCATACTGCGCCCGGGCGACAAAATGCTCTGCCTTACGGGCAGACCGTACGATACGATTACCGGTGTTATAGGAATAGACTCAAAAAATGACGGTTCGCTTGCGGATATGGGCGTTGAATACCGTCAGGTCGAGCTTAAAGAGGACTCCTCGCCCGATATAGACGGCATAAAGGCGGCACTTAAGGCAGACCGCTACAAAATGGCTTACATTCAGCGTTCAAGGGGTTACAGCACCAGAAAAAGCCTCACCGTTGATGTGATAGAGGAGCTTTGCGAAGCAGTTAAAGAGGTTTCGCCCGAAACCGTTATAATGGTTGACAACTGCTACGGCGAATTTACCGAAACAAAAGAGCCGTGCGATGTAGGCGCCGACCTGTGCGCGGGCTCGCTTATTAAAAATCCGGGCGGCGGAATTGCGCCTACGGGCGGATATATTGCGGGAAAGCATGAGCTTGTGGAGAAATGTGCCGCAAGGCTTACCTGCCCCGGCGTTGGGCGTGAGGTCGGCGCAACCTTAGGCCACAGCAGAGAGCTTTATATGGGTCTTTTCTCCGCTCCCCATGTTGTGGGCGAGGCGCTTAAGACCGCCGTGTACGCTTCACGGCTTTTTGAAAAGCTCGGTTACAGCGTAACACCCCGATACGACGAAAAACGGGGCGACATTATAGAATGTATAACCCTCGGAAGCAGGGAGGGGCTTATCGCCTTTTGCAAGGGCATACAAAGCGGCGCTCCGGTGGATGCGTTTGTCGTTCCCGAGCCGTGCCCGATGCCCGGCTACGATGATGAAGTAATAATGGCTGCCGGCGCGTTCACCCTCGGGGCTTCGATAGAGTTTTCGGCTGACGGACCGCTCCGCGAGCCGTACGCGGCGTGGATGCAGGGCGGACTTAACTTCCACAGTGCGCACGCCGGCGTTCTTTTGGGCGCACAGAAAATGCTTGATGACGGCGCTTTAAAGCTTTAACAAAACACCGAGAATGGAGATTAACTGATGAAACAGATTTTTTCGGGTGATGTTTTTGAGGTTATGCCGCTTTCCGACGGAATAATCTTTTCATACCGCAAGGATATTATAGAGAACAACATAGTGGTAGCCTATAAAATGCTCTCGTTTGAAAACGGACATTTTACCGATGTCGCCAAGAACATTTACCTGCTTACAAAGTTCGGAAACAATTATAAGGCGGTATCTACGCTTTGTTATAATTATATTACGGTTAAATCCATCGTTCTGCCGAACAGCAAGGTATTTCTTCTGCACGACAACGGAAAGGCTCAGCTCCTCGATACGGACGCCTCGCCCGTTTGGACGGGTGAGCTTAAGTACAGGGGGTGCTGCGCTTCGGACATTGCGCTTTACAAAAACACCCTGTGGGCAAGCTTTGCGGACTGTAATGTTTTGCTTCGCTATAATCTTACAAGTATGCGTGAGGAGCTGAGAATAGGCGGCGCCAAGTCTCCGTTTGACAAACCGTGCGACCTTTTCCCCGAGGGCGACTGCGTTATGGTAAGCAACCGTGGCTCGGACAAGCTGATACAGGTCGACCTTAACAATTACAGCGTTTTCGAATACGAGCAGTTCGGCGAGCCTGTAAGACAATATGTAAAATCCGGCGATAACCGCTTTGCGGTGCTTAAATCGGGACTTTACCTCATATAAGATTTAAAAAAGCCTCGGCGCTTATAACGCCGAGGCTTTTTTCATACTGTTATATCGGAAAAATCCGCACCTATAAATTCCGCCAGCTCACGGGGGTCAAGCCTTACCTGATACCCGACCCTGCCTGCGCTTACATAAAACAGGGGAAGCTCCCTTGCGCTTTCGTCTATAACGGTTTTAAACTTCTTTTTCATCCCGACAGGCGAACATCCGCCGTGTATATATCCCGTAAGCGGCAAAAGCTCCTTTTGCTTAAGCATTGATACCGCCTTTGCGCCCACGGCTCTTGCCGCCGCCTTGAGGTCAAGCGTTTTATCCACGGGTATTACAAAAACAAAGTGTTCCTTTGTATTTGATTCGGTAACAAGGGTTTTGAAAACACTTTCGCAGTCCTCGCCGAGCGTCTCGGCTATTTTTACTCCCTCTGTAAGCTCGGGCGAATACTCAAACGGCGTGTAACCGATTTTTGCCTTGTCGAGTATTCGCATAACATTTGTTTTAAGCATTTTAAAGCACTTCCCGATTTATATGCCGTCGTAAAGTCCGTCATCAGCCATTTTATTTAAAGCC
>DKDS01000058.1:0-128 GCA_002451855.1 Ruminococcaceae bacterium UBA6842
ATGATGCAGCTTTACCCCGAAATTTACGCTTGCGTAGGCTGTAACGCCTGCACAAAAAGCTGCACGCAGTCGCTTAATGTTATGCAGTACATAGCTTATGCTCAGCGCGGCGAATTTGACAAGTGCGC
>DKDS01000058.1:167-3835 GCA_002451855.1 Ruminococcaceae bacterium UBA6842
CTGCGTTATGTGCGGCGTATGCTCTTCACGCTGTCCCGCGGGTATTTCTCACCCGCAGGTTGCAATGCTCGCGCGCAGACTTAACGGCAAGTATATAGAACCTAAGTCCGAACACTTAGAAAAACGCGTTGAAGAGATTAAAGAGGGCGCGTTTACAGAGCTTATCGAGTCCCTTATGGGCAAGCCGGTTGAGGAGCTTAAAGAGCTTTACAACAACCGCGAAATCGAGAAATAAGGAGGGTGTGAGAATATGTATTCAAAGGAATTTGAAAAGTCTTTAAAGGCAGTTGAAGCGGCAAGAGAGGATAATATTGCGTTAGAACCTCGCCGTATGACCGCGGACGAAAAGGACGCCCTTTTGGCGGCTTACCACCCCGATTATAAAAAGAGTGAATTTTCCACCCTTAAAATAGGACCGAATAAGGGCGAACAGGTGCCGCACGAGCTTTGCGAAATGCTTGAGGCGCACAGCCGCATTAAGGCGGACGATGTTGATTTAAACGATGTTACATATGATGTCGATGTGCTTATAATCGGCGGCGGCGGCGCAGGCGCATCTGCCGCTATCGAAGCTGATAACGCCGGCGCTAAGACTATGATAGTCACAAAGCTCCGCATAGGCGACGCCAACACAATGATGGCTGAAGGCGGTATTCAGGCGGCTGATAAGCCGAATGATTCACCTGCTATCCACTTTGTAGACGCTTACGGCGGCGGTCATTTCGCGGCAAAGCGCGAGCTGCTTTCAAAGCTTGTGTGCGACGCGCCCGAGGCTATTAAATGGCTTAATGAATTAGGCGTTGAGTTTGATAAAACGCCCGACGGCACAATGGTTACCACCCACGGCGGCGGTACTTCGAGAAAGCGTATGCACGCCGCAAAGGATTACTCGGGCGCTGAAATTATGCGTACTTTGCGCGACGAGGTTTTAAACCGCGGTATTCCGGTTGTGGACTTTACCTCGGCTATTGAGCTTATTCTTGATGAAAACGGCAACGCCGCAGGCGCGGTGCTTATGAATATGGAAACAAAGGAGCTTATGGTAGCCAAAGCTAAGACCGTTATTATTGCAACGGGCGGCGCCGGCAGAATGCACTATCAGGGCTTCCCGACCTCTAACCACTACGGCGCTACGGCGGACGGACTGGTGTTAGCGTACCGTGTAGGCTCAAAGCTTTTGTATGCCGATACGCTTCAGTACCACCCGACGGGCGCGGCTTTCCCGCAGCAGATATTCGGTGCGCTTGTTACAGAAAAGGTTCGCTCTCTCGGCGCTAAGCTTGTAAACCGCGACGGTAAGGTATTTATGCATCCGCTTGAAACGCGCGATGTTGCGGCGGCTTCCATTATAAGAGAATGCTCCGACCGTGACGAGGGTGTAGACACAGGCAGCGGCAAGGCGGTTTGGCTTGATACCCCGATGATTGAAAAAATCGGCGGCGAGGGCACTATTGAAAAGAGAATACCCGCTATGATGCGTATGTTCGCAAGCTACGGTATTGATATCCGCAAGGAGCCGATACTCGTATACCCGACCCTGCACTACCAGAACGGCGGTATAGACATTAATGTTACGGGCATGAGCACCTGCGTTGAAAACCTGTATGTCGCGGGCGAGGCTGTCGGCGGAATACACGGCAGAAACCGTCTTATGGGTAATTCTCTGCTTGATATAATCGTATTCGGCAGAACCGCAGGCAAAAACGCGGCGGCAAAATCAAAGGATGTTAAGGTGGGCAAATTAACGCTTGAACACATTAACAAATTTGACGCCGAGCGCGAGGCGGCAGGCATTAAGACCGACGCCGTATCTCCGAAGCTTTTACCTGATTACAGAAGGCAAAAATAATATAACAATAAAAATCCGAAGTCTTTTCGGACTTCGGATTATATAAGGGGTTAAAAAATGATTACCGATTTACTTGAAGCACTGACTATATTCTGCTTTGGGCTTTCATGGCCTATTTCCATCCGCAAATCCATAATCTCACGCACCGCAAAGGGCAAGAGCCTTTTCTTTGAGGTATTTTTGCTTATCGGCTACGCCTGCGGAATCGCAAGAAAGATTATACAAGTAACAGGCGGAAGCTCAGGCTTTATATTCTATTTAAGCTTTTTCTTCTATGTGCTTAACTTTATTGAAATTTCGATAGATGTAGCGCTTTATTTCAGAAACAAGAAGCTGGATGAAATAGCCGACCGCGAAAAGGAAACCGTAAACGCATAAAGGGCTTTAATTTTACAAAAAGGAGGTTGCGTATTGAAAAATTCTTATGTGTCAAGGGCAACTATCGGAAGAATACCTGTTTATTTAAGATATCTTAAAAATAATTACCACGGCACCGAGAATATTTCGGCAACCTCTTTAGCCAGAGCGCTTGGGCTCGGCGAAGTTCAGGTCCGCAAGGATCTAAGCGCCGTAAGCGGTGCCGGAAGACCTAAAACCGGCTACAATATAGGCGAGCTGACGCAGGTTCTCGAGGAATTTTTGGGCGGTAAAAGCAATGTTGTGATTGTGGGCGCCGGAAAGCTCGGCAGAGCGCTGCTTGATTACGGCGGATTCGGCGATTACGGACTTAATATAACAGCCGCATTCGACGCGGCGGCAGACGATGTAAGCCACAGCAACAACGGCAAACCTATTTTACCTGCCGACAGGCTTGAAAGCTTTTGTGCGGAAAATAATGTTAAAATAGGTATTATAACAGTACCTGCCGAAGCCGCGCAGGAGGTGTGCGACCGTCTTGTCGGCTGCGGAATTAAAGGCATATGGTGCTTTGCGCCGAGCCACTTGAATGTGCCCGAGGGCATCGAAGTGCAGTATGAAAATATGGCGCTTTCGTTAGCTTATCTTAATAAGAAAATATAAGGAAACAGACCGCAAATGCGGTCTGTTTTTTTGCACAAAAGTTTGTTATAACAAAGGTCTTTCCCTGCTGACACAGGGCACTTTTCTAAGCCTTAGCTCTGCTAACGCCGGTTTATGGCTTTTAATTTTTAAGAGGTGTTAGCTTATGGAAAAATCAAAAGAGGAAAAAATACTTTATCTTGCGGAACAAATCCCCAAATTGCCGAGCAAGGCAATAAAGGCAGTCACCTTTATGATTGATAACTTCGATTTAATCGAAGAAATCAGCAAAGCTATACCTATGACAGAAACGGAAATTCAAAACAGAATAGCGAAAGCCAAAGAAAAAGAAGATTATGTTTCTATGGCTGTTTTCTGTGCCGCCAAAATATTAAGAAACAGCGAAAATAATGCTAAAGTAAAAACATCAAGCTAAACTAATGCTGTATAGCAATAAAGTCTTGTGCAAAGGGTTTCAAAAGGGGTTTTACCCCTTTGCCATTGGGCAAGCAGAAAATAGAGACTGCTATCTACGGCTGTGCAGTTCTCTGCTTGCCGCAGGGGGGTCTTAGGGGACCCCACCCCCCCGGGTCCCCTAATGCTCTTTGCTTCCTTTCTGTCACCACAGAAAGGAAGTGCCTGCACGGCACGAGTGCAACAGACTAAGTAAAACAGAAAGCCATAAACCTGCGTTAGCAGAGTAACAGCTTGTTATAAGCAAAAAACAGCCCTGTGTTAGTCGAGCAGAAAAATAGCGAATATATTTAATAAAACACGCTGTTTTAAGGAATACCCCTAAAACAGCGTGTTTTTATACCGC
>DKDS01000088.1 GCA_002451855.1 Ruminococcaceae bacterium UBA6842
GCAGAGTTCGACACTCTGAGAGAACACAGCCCAAAAGCAGTATGACCGCTGTATTATATACGCATAATACTTGTAAATGACTTGGATTTTGACTGCAAATATTACAGTCCTACCGCCGCCAATTTATCCATGTTAGAGCGTTTTAACTCCATGGAAGAATGAACATAACGCTCCAAAGTGATTGTTGTATTGGCATGACCGAGAATTTCAGACAGTGACTTTATTTCAAATCCGACCTCAACCGCACGGGTTGCAAAGGTATGACGAAGCGTATGAGCGTGAACACCGTCAAGTCCGCAGCTGTTAGTATATTTTTCAATACGGTACTGTAAAACTCTTGGTTCTATATAATTTTCTGTCCCGGTAAGAATGTACGCAGAGGCATTTTTAACAGCAAACTTTTCACAAAGTCTTACGGTATAATCGGTCATAGGAATTGTACGCACGGAGGTCTCGCTTTTAGGCTGACTTATTACTATACGAGTACGGTTTTCTTTCCCTGCTTCGGTATCTCTCAATCGTTGTAGTGTGGCAGAAACCCGTATTGTCCGTTCTCTCAAATTAATGTTACTCCATTGCAAAGCGCACAGTTCTCCGATACGAATACCCGATAAAAGCATAAGCAAGACGCCGAATTTGCATAAATCCATATCTTTAAGCAAAAACGATATAAAACATTTCTGCTCTTCACGGGAAAGCACCCTCATTTCCATACGCTTTCGTTTGGGATAGCTGATTTCCACAGTCGGAACCACACCGGGTGATTGTACTGCGGTATAACTGATAATCCCCCTCAAAACTACTAATATGTCATGCACCGTCTTACCGGAAAGCTTGCTTTCAAGCAACAGTTCATTTGTAAAATCATTCACAAGACCTGTAGTTATACTAATAGGAGAACACTCCCCCAGTTTGGGTTTTATATGCTTTTCCAGAATCGCATCATATTTAACATAGGTGGATTCTTTGATTTGAGCTTTACGCAAACGCAGCCATTCATCACAGTAAAAAGCAAAGCAGCGATGTGTCTTCTTCGATATATCGGGTTTTCCACCCATTAATAATGCTTTGCTTTTTGAGACTTTATCTTTGGCTTCTTTATAAGTTTTGCCGTAGCAAAAACCGTATTTCGCCTTTCCGGAAAGCTCATAGCCCTTAATATATCTGGCTTCCCACCGTCCGTCTTTTCTTTTAAAAATATTTTCGCCCTTTCTCATTTAGAAACCTCCGATTTATTTTTTGCATCCCTAAAAAGTGCATTGAAGATTATATAAGCAGAACCAATTCCGATTTTGACTGTTATTTAGACTACGAATTCATTAAAAATAGACGGTTTTCGCGGTTCTGTTATTTGTTTCGGCTTAAAATTTTTGAATATTTCTTGAATTATGTCGATTTAACAAGATTTATGCTTGATTTTTTCGGTTCTCCAAGCTATAATAATTCGTTGATATGGATTAGTTAGGCTTTCTCAGAGTGTCGAACTCTGCGAAAAATTAATTGGAATTTTCAACAGTCACAGTCACTATGAGACCGTGACTGTTTTTCAATATTGCAACAATTTACGGCAAAAAAATATAGCGTACAGTTCAAGCTGTTGAACCGTACGCTATGCTTCGTGAGATTCATTTTTTAGTTTTAATGCTTATCAGATAATTTAAAATGGTAAATTATTTTGTCTGCAAGGTAAGCCTTGATTAAATTGTCAACCTGTTTTTTGTATCCATATGTGTCTCTTTCGACAATCACACACAATACCACAATACTTTTAATAAGTCCAGTATTTCGGCAAATCCTTAACTGAAAATTCAAGACTTTTGTATGCCAGCCAAGATTTTGCACTCCTATATAATCTTTGAAATAAGAAAATACTTCTTTAAATCAATTTTGCATGGATTGACAATGAACAAAATAATAAATCCTTTATCACCTTCTATTTCCAATTTTTACTGTTTTCAAGCACCCGTTATCAAGGCATAAAAAATCTGCCGACTTCTTATGAAGCCGACAGATTTTTTTAAGCACCGATGTAAAGATCAATATCCTCAATAATATAATTCGTTCCGGTTGTATGCAATGCCTCGAAGCAAGAATAAAGATACTCCCAAACATGATACTTTCCAAACAGTTCTGAAAGTTGCTTTCCCGTAAGATGCTTTGCGGCTTTGTACTGCTCGGCACAGAATATTATAAATTTCCCCTGAGCACTCATAAGCTACCCCTCCTCCGGGAATGAAAAGTTCCCTGTATTGCGTTCTTCATCATACATATTAAAGAGTGTTAACGGGCTGAAATGCCATAACTTGGTTTCTTCCTGTTCCAAAAGCGCATAAACCTTTGACGCGTAAAATTCCTCTGTGGCTGCAACTTCATCACAAGAATAGTTCTCTGATATACGGTGAACAATTTCCGGAACAATTATGCCCAATACTGCGGTAAAGCTTTTATCGTTCATAAATATTCCTCCACAGGCAGAACTCCGTCAAACCTCAGATATGACAGCGCTCTGTCAGAAGTCAGCACCAACTGATTATACAGTTTCTTAATTTTGAGCGCTTCCAAGGTTTGAGCTTTCGAAAGCACACCGGCAGTATAAAGAGAAAATGTTGTATAAACATCATCATTCGCGACCGGTCCGAAAATGAAGTCTTACTGTTGCTTCTTTACACTTATTATTATAATCATCAAATAATAATAAGTCAATTAAAAGCTATCGTTAAACCCCCGCCGGTACAATAATCAGCTTACCGTCAATTTTTATAAACATCTTCGGTGTTTTGAATAATTCAGAGTATTTCCGTATCAGTTCATCAGGCAGGCTCGAAAATTCCGGTCTGTCCGATGAAGCATAGCAAATAAAGAAATCTCCCGCTATTATGTCTGCTATTTTCCCGTTTTCATCATATATAACACGATTATATTCCAACCCGTCAATTTTGCCGGTATCGTTCAGAATTATTACCGCACCGTCATCAAACGGACTGTAAGCACTTATTATTCCGCCTACCAGCCTTTGCATTTCTTTGAGTGTGTGCTTAATTTCTATTACCTGCGGTCTTTTTTTGACTTGTATGTATAACACTTTCATCATTTCGTTCATACTGAAATTCCTTTCTTTGTTTACATATCAAAATTCACATAATATAATCAGCGATGGCAATCCACGGCAACAAGAACCGTATCACCGTCAAGCGAATCAATAAATTCATCAAGCTTTTTTATATATTCGTTTTTCGTTTTTTCACCAAAATTGCTGTCGACCCATCCGTTTTCATCTAAAAATCCGGAAAAATGCGCCTTATAGCGTGTTTGGGTTACTATGTTTCTTCGAACTAAATTTTCATACATAGACTCGCCTGCAAGATAAAGCATACCATATACTCCGGCAATTCCTCTATCTGTAATTTTCCGGATGCAATCCTCAGATATTTTTTTATTTATGAAAGAATCGCAAAAAGCACGAAAATTCCGTATTTCACATTTGAGGTATTCTCTGTGCATCAGTTTCCAGTTTATGTCCTTTTTTCTTGCGGCGGCAACCCAGCGATAACCTGCAGGTGCATCTGTTTTGTTATTAGGCATTTCTATGTTCACACTGCAGTATTCGCGGCAGGATTCCGGCACAAGAAATACATTGGGTCTTCTGCCGCCTATAACATACCAATCCCAATATCCGCATGGATTCATATAACAGCCGTATTTCTTATACTTTGCGTCATATACAAGTCCGCAATACTCAAAGTATTCTTCGGCAGATTTAAAAGCCTTATTAAGTGGATAATCCGGCAGCGCTTTCAGTCTCTTCGCCTTCTTGGTCCTTATTGTATGCTTTAACCTACCTGCACATTGTTGGTAAACAACTCCGTCTATAATTTTAAAATTCAGGTTAATAGGGCGAATTTTGCCGTTCGGAAGCTTAACACAATCTGTTTTCTTTGTATTAAACCGTTTCCGCAAATCGTCTTCCATAACATAAAAAGTTAGATATTGAGGATCTTCCGTATATATATTTGTCGGTTCCATAACATCTCCGATTTTGCTTAAAACCGCACGGCAAAACTGATTGCCGGATAATTCGCAGTCTTTTATGCATAACGAGATGTAAAAATTGTCGGGTTCTTTTTTCTGTGCAGCCACCAGTTTTTCCATTTCACGTGCAGCGGCCTCATCCAACGATTTTTCTGTTATATCGGCATTTTCCGGTTTCGGAGTTGGCAGAATATCCTTTACTGTCACCAAATTATAAAAATGCATAACAAAAGTCCTTTCATTTTTTTAACAGGTGACCGTAAGAGTCAGTCACCTGTTTTTAAGTAATAAGTAATCTGATCCTTACAGATATTCAGTTGTTTTTATACCGCAAGCTCTAATCCGTATCGTTTACAAACCTTATCAATGATAAAATCCTCCTTTTCTTCGGCAAGGCGATTAGCTTCTTCTTCGGCTTTCTGAGACTTTCGTCCCACTTCCTTTAACATAAGCTTATATCCTTTACCGAGAGTAACCGTACTTGTGGAATATTCCGTACCGTTACTTAACCGATCGGTTTTAATCAGCGTAGGCGTACAGTGAAGATAATAACCACGGCGCTCGTCGTTCCCGTTGAACCAGTTGTGTCCGCCTTTGGAATAAAGAACTTCAATGCAAAGGTTATTTTCGCTTTCGGTAGGCACTATAGGTATGTACTTTTTCATTCTAATTACACTCCTTAAAATTTTCCGGCACTCTGAACCAACGGTATTGCCGTATTAGCCGCATATCCTCCGTAAAGTCCGAGCAGTCTACCAAAACTATCGGATATTTGACGCGGACAGCCTTTGCCGTTTCCTTTAACGGATAGCTCTTTATCGGCAGGTTATTTTCCTTTAATATTCTGCGTACCTGCTTTAAAACAGGCTCTCTGCCGTGAATAATATAACAATTCCCTATCAGCGCCTCAAGATAATTTTGCGGGCTGTAAATCATATTGCTTTTTACATTTGTTTTCATTTTTACACTTTCTTTCCTATAACCTCAAGCGCTATTTCATCAGCGGACATATCTCCTAAACGGTAGATTTTATCACAGAACGGAAGTAAGCTTTTACCGCAATCATCATCGGTACTCAAAAGTATTCCGGTGACGGCAAGGCGATTTTTAAGCTTTTCTTCGGTAAAACGCTTCGCAAACTCATCGCCCACCTCGCATTCGCCATCAGTTATAATTACGACATCAGCATTCTCAAAGCCGCCGCATAAAAGCTTCAAAGCCTCGTTTAACGGCGTTTCAAAATCCGTTCCGCCGCCGAAAAAATGCTCTGCCGCGGCTAATACATCATCAATCGTATATTTCCCGCTTTCAAAAACATCGGTCTTTACATTTCTGTTGTTTGCAAAGTGAACAAGCGCGAATTTCTTGTTTCCGTGCAGAGCAATATCCATAAGCGCCAGCGCAAAAGCCTTTACCCAAGGTGCAATCTCCAATGTACTGGTGCTTTCATCCGCAAGGACTATAATATCCCCATCGCCCTTAACAGACGGCTTGCGCTTACGGTACTGCTGTAAATGTCTTTCGTAATACCGCTTGAAAAACAGTATCTCGGTTTCGGGCAAAGCTAAAAGCGAAAGTTCCGAGGATAAACAATTTGAAATATCGTTACCGTAGGTTATATCGTATTTCTCGCCAAGCCCGTATGAAAAGCTGTTTTTGCGTTTGTCCGCGATTATTTCACGATATTTACCGAGCATTACCGAAATCTTTTTCAGAGTATCGTTTTCGCGTACTTTATCAAGCAAAGCCTCATCTGTTTCGGTATTACCGCCTGTGGCATCGCCGTCACCGAAAGCCCGCAGCACCGCCGCAGTCTGACTTGCGGCATTAAACGCCTTGTCAGTGGCAGCGGAAATACTGTCCGCTATTTCGGCAGAGATTTTTATGCGCTGTTCCCGAAGCTTTTCGTTCAGTTCCTTTATCTGCCTTTGTTTCTTAAAAAGGCGGTTTATTAAAAACAGCCGTTTATCCGGTCTTGCTTCGCCTTTTATTCGTTCCGCAAGGTTTTCGGATTGTGCTTTAAGCTCCCTGATAATCCCTGCTATCTCCGCCGCCTTTTTTACTTCTGCGTTATCCGCAGCACTTTCAATGCTTTCGGCAAAGGAGCATACAGCGCTGAATGCCGGCAGCTTTTTATCCTCGCATAAAGCCTTTAACAATGGATATTTTTCATCTTTTATTACTCCGTCGGTAATCGGCTGTTCTAAAATACCGCCGTTGCCGTTTTTATCCAACTCTTTCAAATATAAGAGTGCAAATAAGGATCTAAGCGCGTCGCCCAAACCGAAGCGCTTGTCCGCACGGTCAATAATATCCGAAAGCTCCGGAGATTTCGGAATAAGGCTTTTATACAGCATATTCGTTCCTGTATTGCCGTACATAGCGGTGCTCATATCCACATTCGCCGTCCATAGGTTATTAAACCAATCGTCGGCTCTGCCGCTGTCTTTAAACGGGTCTCTCATATTTTTTCCTTTCCGGCTGTCGGACGGTACTCCGCCCGACAGCACTCTTTACTTTTCTTTATAAGATTAACCTTCAGCCGGGGAAATCCGGGAACTCATCTTCAATCGGCTCAAAATCGTCCGTCACAGGCGCGGTATTCTGTTCGTTTGTATCGCGCTTTTTCTCACCGAAATACACGCTGTCCGCAATTATCTCCACCGTTTCACGGTTATTGCCGTCTTTATCGGTGAACTTGCGTATCTCCGCTCTGCCCTGAACGGTTAAGCTGTCGCCCTTTTTAAAATGCTTTGCCACAAACTCCGCCGTATTGCGCCATGCAACCACGGTGAAAAAATCCGACAGATATTCGTCATTCACCTTGTAGTTGCGCATGACCGCAATTCTGAACGAGCTCACATTAACTCCGCTTTGCGTGGTTTTAAGCTCCGGATCCGCTACCATTCTGCCTGTCATAATTACTGAGTTTAACATAATCTTCCGTCCTTTCAGTTTTGTAGGTCTGTGTACTCTTTAAGCTCCGGCAAGGAAACATAGGTAAAAGAAGTCTCGGCATACGCCGCACGGCTAATATCCTCAAGCGTGCCTATAAAGCTGTCCACACCCGATACCGCCGCGTCGGTTTCGTCAAACTCCTTCTTTATATCTAAAGCCTCATTGTAAAGCTTTAAGAGTTCGGTCTTTACATTCATTAACGCTCTGTTTTTATTGTCTGAGCCGACAAATTCATCCCGCACCGAAAACGCCTTTGCGGTAAGCTCGTTTATGCGGTCGCCTATCGGGTTTTCGCATATTCTTTTAAGAATACCGACCACAACAGATATTTCCTCCGGCTTATTCCAAAGATAATTCTTTAATACAAGCAAATCTTTGGGAACAACCTCGTTTCTGCCGCTTAAAAAAGCCTCCGCTCTGACAATGTCTCCGAAGCCGAAAAATGTTCGGTCGGATACCTCTATACCTTTCTTTCTCAATTCCAAAAGCACCGCATCCATAAGCTCGTTAATGCTGTCGGATATTCTTATACCTTTAACCTCTTTCTGCATTTCTTCAAGCTCCGAAAGGCTTACGGTCGCATTTACGGTGTTTTTTCCGCCGTTCTGTTTCTTTCTGAGCATTTCCATACGGTTAGCCTTGTCACGGACATATTCGGTTTGGATTTTTAAATCGAAACGGTCATACAGCGCTTTTAGGATCTTTTCCTCGGGATTGTTGAAATTAGGTATTTCATTGGACGCCGCAAAAAAGCTTATTACCGGAATTTTAATTTCTTTTCCCTCGTTGGTATAAACCCGCTCGTTAAGAGCTTTTAAAAGGCTGTTTAATATACCTTCGTTTGCCTTGAAGATTTCATCCAGAAAGGTTATGTTACTGTCCGGTATCTTGCCTGCGGTTATGTATTCCGGTCGCGGGGTTCGGCTCAAAGCCAAGCCCTTTTCGTAAGTTTCAAGCTCTGCCTGCACCTTTTTAATCTCGTCCGAATATACCGTATTCCCGGGGTCATTTCGGAATTTTTCAAGCGCCGTTTCAAGCTCTTTTCGCATATCCGAATATGTCGGGTCGCTGTCGGTAACACTTGACGGCAAATGCCCCGGTATAAGGCTTGCAAGATCTAAACGACCGAATAATTGCTCGGTATCTGTCTGCTTGTTCATAAGGGTTGAAAACTGCTTTGCGCCGGTTATTCTTTTGCAAAAGCGGTCTATGGCGTAGGACTTTGCCTGTCCCACATCGCCGAGAACAAACAGATTTCTGCGCGTTAATAAAGCCAGCGCTATACCGCGTATAAGCTCCTCGCGCTCGCAGACCTCGCTGTTTACCTCTGCCATTACTTTTAAAATCTTTTCATTGCTCATAAAAAATCTCCTTTATGCGGCCTTTTTTGTTTTCTTTTCAGTCTTTTCGGGTTTTGCTTTGGGTTTTACTATGCTTACAGGTTTTCTCGGAGTCACAAGATACACTCCGTCCGCGCTCTCAAGCAACATAAATCCCCGTTTATCCAATTTGACCGAAACATTCCCCGCAGTACACCTTAAAAAATCCACAATTATCTGCGGCTCATAGTTAAAGCCCGACTCCGGCGTCGGGTTATCGCAAAGTGTGGCGACAAAAGCAGAGCTTGCCCGCTTATATGCGGCACAGGAAAGCTTTATTCCCATAGGCGTAAAGCGAATGTTTACGCACTTATCGTCGCCCGACAGCTGACACACCGCCGCGGCTTCTACCGCACCTAAAAGCTCCTTTGCGCCTGCCTCGGCACGGTATTCGGGTACAAGCCTTTTTACAAAGCTGTTCATATCCGGTCCTACCTTATTCATCATAACTGTGGAAAACACCGTATCTCCGCAGACAAACACGGCTCTTTGGTCTGCAATTCCGGCGTATACGGTCTTATCTTCCGAAAGCAAGGAAAGCAAAATATTTACCGCGCTTATATGCAGCTTCATTTCGATTTCCCCGTCCGCTGCGTTTTGCTTTACAGCCGACGCCATTCGCTTTTGATTCATCGCCTCCGCTGTGCTCATACCCGGAGTCAGCCTTAGCTTTACTCCCTGAAACTCTCTTTGGTCGCCCTTTGTTTCCGCAGCAAACGCCGCATGCTTTAAAAGAGGCAAAAGCCCCGATACAGACACATACGCTGTCGGGAAAGCAAACTCAGATTTCGGAAATTCATTTACCGGTTTTGTAATAAGAACATACTGTGACGAACCGAAGCTAAGATTTAAAACGCCGTTCTCATTCGTTTCCAAGCTTATGCTTTCTTCTCTTGTCCGTTTAAGAATTTCAAGCACTACGGGTGGCAGTATTATCTCGCCGCCGATAGATATATCCACCTCTCGTATGCGCTTTATAACAAAGGTTATAATGTCGGTGCCTATAAGCTCCAAAGTTCTTTTTGCGGCGTCGACGCAAAGATACACGCCGGGCACCTTTGTAAACGAGCTGTTTTTGGCAACCGTTGTTACGGTTTTCAGAGCTTCGCATAATTCAGAACGATTTACTGTAAGCTTCATTTGCATTCCTCCGATTTCTTTGTAAGATATTCCTTTAAAAGCTCATTGCCGACTTCGCTTACGGCAGCCCAGTATTCCTCCCGGTATGTATCGCTTAATTCCCCGTTTATTTTCTCTGGTATTCGAGCGTCTGAAATAAATCGCTGCCATTCGTCTTCATTAAGACTTCCGACCTCTTCCCATTCGCTTACCTGGGAATAAAAATCATTATAGCGGCACTTTTCCAAATAGCGTTTGCCGAGACTGTTCACAAACTCCGGAGATACAGTCATTTCCCGTTCCTCTATATTTAAGGAATAATGAAGTTCGGAATAATATCCGTCAATCCAAGCTGTGTATGAAGAGCCGTTCTCCTCGAATTTTAAATCTTCTTTATCTGTCCATTTTGCTATTAATCCATCGGACTTCTCCTTTGACAATTTAAAATTCAAAAACGCTTTAGCCGTAAGAGCATCCGTAAAAACCTCGAAATTTACACCGCCGTCGCCGTCATTTGCCCATTCTTCTGTCAGGACATAGATTTTCTCTTTATTCCTGTCATTGTCCGGGCAAATAAGCATTTCAGGTGACATAATTACGGAATCAAGAGGTATATCCTCAATTTCCTTTTTCGTCATGCAGGTATCGGAAAATCTTTTCTCCAGCTCCGATATATCCGAGGAAAGCTTAGGAGGCTCAAAGCGGCAGATTATCTCCGTCGTTTCGTTTTCGGTTTCCTTATCTTCTCCGGTGCGTATTTCGCATATTTCACCTGTAAGACCCGCGTAAATGCTTCGCCCGTTTGCTATAACGGCAGCTCCTATACGGTAGATCTCGCCCTCGTATAAAAATTCCGCTTTCGGTTTTGATATAATCATTTTGTGTCCTCCGTTTCATTAAATAACGCAAAAGCCAATTTAAGGGTGAGCCTGAACATTAAAAGCCTTTCTTCAGAAGCGCATCTGCCTAACGCGTCATCGCGTTCCTCAAGCAACCGTTTTTGTTCGTCCGTGAGGCTTTTTTGGAGTTTTTCCCGTACCTCAACCGCCTTTGAAAGCTTTTGTCTGTAGCTTTCCGTTTTGGGCTGGGCGTTTTCAAAAACCATATCACACAATTCTTCCAAAATACTTTTATTTTCCAATTTAAAATCTCCTTTTTATGACGCTAATAAATCGAATAGCGTCAGCTGTTTATCTTCCGTTGCCGATTCGGGTACGGGTTCGGGCAACACTGGTACTTCCGGCTTAATAACCTTAAGTGTCGGCTTGTCATTTTTTCTTTCGTTTCTTATTGCCATTTTCCTAAAGGTCGCCGTCAGATCCTCAACGCTTTCCTTAATGCCGCTTGCGAGATCCTTTGCCAACTGAGTAGTCATATCTTGATTTTGCGACATTGACGCCAGTCCCTCTTCGGATAGCTGTCCCTCAATCATTGTTGCCGCCGCAAGCTTTGACGCCATAAGCCTGAGCGTCCGTTGCTGCATAGTGTCTTTCCAGTAAAAAAGATATACCTCAATCTTTGGAACCGTTTGATTTATTCGCCAGCTTCGGCAGGAAGCCTGCCTTAACACATAAAGGTTAAAGGAAATGTTGAAAAATATAAGGGTTGTAAACTCATTAAGGTCAAGACCCGTTTCAACCAATGTCGGGTTGGTTATAAGCACCTGCATACCCTCATGAAGCTTCTTTTGTACCCACTCCTCTCGCTTTACAGGCTGAACGCTTTGCTTCAAAATACCGGCCTTAATGCCCATTTCGGTAAGCTTATCCATTAAAAGCGACTGAGTATCAAGACGCACCCATGCAGTGTAGATAATAACCCTTTCACCTGCCGTTATCTTCTTCTGCACAAGCTCCAGCACCTTATTAAGCTTATCGTTCGGCTCGCCTGTAAAATCCTTCGGGCAAATAGAGTAATCTCCCGCAATTACAGGCGCATGACCGCAAGGCTGATCCGGATATGCCGTAAGAAGATTAAGATAGGGTGACAGCAGTTTATTTGCAAGGCGTCTGTCCTTTCTCATTACGGTACGGAACTCATCCTCCATAGACTTATACTCTTTCTCTATACTGTCAGACATCTTACAGGCAATCGGAATCTCCTCATAATCCGGCAGTTCCTTTGCCATATCATAGAGAGATAAAAACACCGTGTTTTCCATAAGGAATTTGGAATAGACTATAGGGGAAATGCCGGGCAGAAATTTCTCGCGCACCTTTCGCATTCGGCTTTTGGAGGCGGCGTTATACTTTGTCTCGGTTGTTTCGTATATGTTTTCCACCACTCCGTAGCGCAGACAGAACTTCCGCGCGTCGCTGTACTTAAAGCCATCCGTTATCATAAGCCTCGGCTTTAATCTGAACAGCAGATAAAACATACCCTTTGCATAGCCGTTTATCAGGGTTGCGGTCATAGCAATAACCTTTTTTGCAATGCCTGCTATTTCCGCCATAGCCTCGCCTTGTGCGCTTTCTCCGGAATATTCGTGCAGCTCGTCGCAGATATATGCGTCTATTTTTTTGAAACGGTGCTTAATATACCGTGAAAGAGGAAATTTACGGTATGCTCCCTGTGCCGGAAATATACCGCCGGAGTCGTCCATAACGGCGCACACCTGCTCTTTCATATCTTCAGTTTTAACCTTGCTTAAACAGCGCTCGGCAAATTTGCGGTGGATATATCCGTAGCTGCCTATTCTTACCCATTCGTTTTTTTGCGGGTCAAGGCAATCTGGATTATCCGGCTCCCATAAAACGGTTTTACAGTTTGCACATTTATGGTTTTTACCGTTTTCCTCACGGAAGTAAAAGCTGTCCGCAGGGACGATATAGGATAAACCGTCGGTCGTAACCGTCATTTCCTGAACCGCACCGCATACCGGGCAGACAAACACCTTTCTGCGCTTGTTCCACATAACGGCAGGCTTACGCAGATAACCGTTTCTGGCACTTTCTTTCGAGAGTACCATAAAGACAGGCTTATCCGAGGTTTTATACAGCTCATACATACGGTCAATATCCGTAATGCTTGATACTGCTCTCGCGATGCAATTCGGTACGGTTTCGTAAAGCTCTCGCACCCATTTATTAGCCACATGCGACGGGCAGGTAATAACATTAATACGCCTGCCGCCGCCGAGTGATTTTTGATAGGCATACAGAGCCGCCGCGCCTATTTTGGTTTTGCCGGTGCCGCAGCTTGATACAAGCATTGTCATTTTCTCTTTTTCAAGCTGCCTTTTAATAGCCTCGGCTCCTGCCAACTGTGCCTCGTAAAGCAAATATCCGGTATTTCGCCCGATATACTCATTTGTTTCATTGAGCTCCGGGCAAAAGCCTTCGTCTGCGGGGTTGAAAACAGGCTTGAATGTAGCCTGTATTTTCCTCGCAATATCCTTGCCGAAGGCATTAAGATACTGTGTAAAGGTTGTTATACCCCGAAACGCCGTATCATCCCGGTTTGCGTTCGGAATACATATTTCACCTGATTTCAGCCCGTCCGTCAGAACCTTTGCTATTTGCTTTTCGCCGTTTTTAAGCGTAACTGAGTATGCCGAAAATTCCGCATTGGTGCTGAATACATTAAGCTTTTTAAGTATTTTTCTGTTTCTTAATTCGCGAATAAAGTATTCTTCCCATTCGGGCATTAACGGTACGGCAAGCTTACCATCAAGCTCTGCGAAAAGTCCGCTTTCGTCTTTGCAAAATATATAGACATCGTGCGGATTTTCCTCTTTCTCTTTTCTCTCATCTCCATTCAGCTTCAGCACACATTCCGATGCGGTATCCCCTGCCTTCATTCTGCGTTCGTAAAAGCCTCCGAAGGTCACAAGCTCCGTTTCGCTCCTTTCTTTCGGCAGTTTTAATGCAATTTTACTGCCGCTGAACAAAGCGTCGGACATTGCGAGCACCGTTTCGGGATAACCGCCGAAGCGTAACGCGATAAGGTTTTTGTTTCCGTCGAACACAACCGTGTCCGCATAATTGGTTATACCCACCCCATACTTTTCGTCTTTCAGGATTATGGGTATAAGACCTTTGTTGTTTCCGGTGATAGATCACCCTCTCCTTTCCGCCGTAAGCATTATCACCTTAAAAAATTCAGATTAAATGTGTAAAATTTTTTTAAAGGCAGAAATGCTCCGGCTTTTTCTATGTAAAAACAAAAAAGACCGACCCATCCTGTTTTCACAGAAATTAGGTCGGTCAATTTCGCAATTACCGAATTTAATTTGCGGGCGCTTTAAATTGCTCTAAAACGCAAAAATGGCCGGACTTCTCCCTTTAAGGGAAAAATCCGACCTTGTTACTCAAACCAATGTCATAATCTGAAAAGTCAAATTTGACATCACACTCAAACCTTGTTACAAGCCTATTATATATGATTAAAATGCCATTGTCAACGATATTATACTTAAAGCTTGAAAAACTTGACATTTTTAAAATGTACTGTATAACATAAGCGGAATAAAGTGAACCTTATTCCGACAGCATTATATTCCTGCTATTGCAAGCCATATATTTTAATGAGAAAAAGAATGAAATATTTTTCGAAAACCGTCCTGTCAAACTTGACAAATTGAAATTTTGTGTTATATAATGACCGTGGTGTTTAAAAACACCTTCTGTCTTCTTGAGGAGCGCCGTAGTTGTCTTGCGGTGCTCCAATTCTTTTATTTCACCAATTGTACAAATTAATCATTATTTCAGAAACTTTTTGACTCATTAAATTCATTGGGCGAATTATGTCCTGTTTCATCTTACATAATGTTTCTAAATCTTCAATGTGATTACCTATTATTTCATTATATTCTGAAAATTTTTCTTCTAAAAAAGTTATATCTTTTTCTATAAAAAACCTTTCTCCAACTTTTTTTATGAATTCCAATTTGTTGCTCATATCTCGCTTTCGCATAAGTATTTGTTCCTTCGAAATATTGGAATAATCAAAACTATTCTCATCATCTATGACTTTTTTGAATGTTTCCAGAAGAACAATAAATAGTTCTTTTTGCTTTCTTCCATCGGCTTGCTTTTGAACATAATAAAATGAAAAGCATGCTGCGAAAAACAGACTAATTCCTGTTGCAAAATTGAAAGAAAAAAATTTTTCACAATCTTTACATCCATTAATTATTGAAAAAACAATAATTAATGATATCACAGCGCCAAGAATTATCTTCATTACATTATTTTTTTTCATTTCTGTTCTCCAAAGCTTCCGAAATGTAGTTGTAAACATCTTCGATTAATTTAGGTTCTTCATCAGAAACGATTTTAATAATGTCTAGCATTTTCTTATCTTTTTTCTCTCTTGCTAACCCTCCAAATGCTTCCTCTAAAAAAGAAGGAGCATAGCCAAATCCCCCATCAAGAATAACTTTTAAATCTTGATTTGTTCTGACTGCCTCATCATATTTCTCATTTAAAAGCTTTTTTCTAAAATCTTCTCCAGAATACGGTCCTTCTGAAATATACCTTCCTCCAGGCGATTTTGTATAATCGTTAGCAATGTTAATTAAAATATCCATTATTTTTCTCCTCTATTTTCCTCGTATAATAAGATTT
>DKDS01000002.1 GCA_002451855.1 Ruminococcaceae bacterium UBA6842
TTACATTGCTTACAAACTCTTCGGTTTGCGAAACGCATCTTCCGATATATTTTACGGGGTCAAGCTCGCTTAAAATCTCTTCCTTTGTAAGCGGTATTCTGTCATCCGCCGCAATCTTGTCTATAAGGTCGTTGCGCTTACCCTCAAGCTTTACCTTTGCCGCCGCCTCATGCGAATATACCCTGATAATCTCGTGAAGCTGCTGACGGTCGCCGCCGCGTTTTACCGATTCCATCATTATGTTTTCGGTAGCCATAAACGGCAGCTTTTCCATTACACGCTTTTTAATAACATTCTCGTATACTACCATTCCCGAGGTTACATTTATGTATATGTTAAGTATTGCGTCCACAGCCAAAAACGCCTCGGCAACCGAAATCCTTTTATTGGCGCTGTCGTCAAGCGTGCGCTCAAGCCATTGTGTTCCGGCGGTCATTGCGGGATTTACCGCGTCGGCAATCACATATTTTGAAAGTGCGGAAATGCGTTCGCACCTCATCGGGTTGCGTTTATACGGCATTGCCGAGGAGCCTATCTGCTTTGTGCCGAACGGTTCCTCCATTTCTTCAAACGATTGGAGCAGTCTCAAATCATTTGAAAACTTGTATGCGCTTTGTGCAAAGCCCGAAAGCACCGAAAGAAAATACGAATCGATTTTTCTTGAATAGGTCTGTCCCGAAACCGGCACGCACCCGTCAAAGCCCATTTCCTTACATATAAGCTCTTCAAGCCTTACTACCTTTTTTTCATCTCCGCCGAAAAGCTCCATAAAGCTTGCCTGCGTACCCGTAGTTCCCTTAGAGCCTAAAAGCTTAAGCCTTGAAAGCTGATATTCGAGATTTTGGGTATCCTCGGAAAGCTCATAAGCCCAAAGTGTTGCCCGTTTACCTACGGTTGTAAGCTGAGCCGGCTGAAGATGCGTATAAGCAAGGCAAGGAAGATTTTTGTATTTAAGCGCAAATTCAGAGAGATTTTTAAGCACCGCCGCCGCCTTTTTCTGAATTAAAAGAGACGCTTCCCTTAAAATTACAATATCGGTATTATCGCCTACATAACAGCTTGTAGCGCCCAAATGGATTATCGGCTCGGCCTTCGGACACTGCACGCCGTATGCGTACACATGGGACATAACATCGTGTCTTACTTCCCTTTCCCTTGCCTCCGCGACATCGTAATTAATATCGTCCCTGTGCGCTTCCATTTCGGCAATCTGTTCATCTGTAATGTTAAGTCCCAGTTCCTTTTCCGCCTTGGCTAAGGCTATCCACAGCCGTCTCCATGTGCGGAACTTGAAGTTCTGAGAAAAAATATACTGCATTTCCTTTGAAGCGTATCTTGTAGATAGCGGCGATATGTACATATCTCTACTGTCGGGCATAAAAATTCTCCTTTTTAAAAAGTCATAATCTGTTTTGGGTCTTTAAAAAATTCTCGACCGCACTGTTAAATTCCTCTGCCCTTTGCGCGGGAAGAGAATGTCCGCCCCGTATGAATTTAAGGGTCGAGCAGGGCAGGCTTTTTGCTATAAGACAGGTGTGCGATTTTTTAATAACATCATGCGTTCCCGCAATTACAAGCACGGGAACCGTAACGGCTTTAAGTTCCTCGGGCATTATATGCGGCTCGTTTACCATAAGACCGAGAATCTCGGCGTTTGCCGCGGCAGTGCGGCTTTTTGCGGCAAATAATTTTGCAAGTCTGTACCCCAGCTCCACGGGTATCTGAAAATACCGTTTTACGCCGTCGGGTGAAATATTCCCTCCGCAAAGAACTGCCTTTTCAACCATTTCCGTGTGCTTAAGCGCAAAGTAGAGCGCTATGCCGGCGCCGTCCGAAAAGCCTATTATATGCGCCTTCTTTATACCGTGTTCAAGCATAAAAGCATACAGGTCATCGGCAAAGCTTTTAAGCGAAAATTCACCGTCTCCCCTTTCGGATTTACCGTGACCCCTTGTATCGAGCGCATACACCCTGTAATGCTTTGAAAAATATTCTGTCTGCCGTCTAAAGTATTCACTGCTTTCTCCGTTGCCGTGCAGGAGGATAAGCGGAAAACCGTCGCCTTTGCAAATGAAATTAAGCCTTATATCCAAAAAAGCCTTCTCCTTACTTATCATCGTCAAGGAAATCGGAATCTATTTTAAAACCGCCGTCAAAACCGTTTTCTATGTGCGGAATTTCTATTTCCGTATCGTCGTCAAGTATACTTTCCTTTACAGTGTCGGGGAAGCGTTCGGCAAGTATTTTCCGTGTATCCTTACGGTCCTCAAGACGCCATTTTGAAATCAGCATATCACCCTCGGGATAATAATTATCAGATGGATGTTTTTTACTGTAAACAGAGAATATCAGCATATAAAGCAGTAACACCGCGCAGGCGCCGCCCGTTATAATAAGTCCGTTTGCAAGACCGGGCGTTCTGTATTCAAAGCGGATACTGCTTGTACCCTTACCGACCTTTACCGCCATAAATCCGACATTTACCTTTTCAATCTCGGCAGGCTCGCCGTTTACATAAGCGGTCCACCCCTCGTCATACGGTACGGAGAAAAAGACCAAGTCGTCATTATCTCTCTTTACCTCTGCCGAAAAGCCGGTATTGTCTCGTTTAAATGAAATTGCCGCGGTTTCCTTTAGCTGCTCGCAGTCGTACTCCATAGCCCCATCCGTAAGCGAAAGCGTAGTACCCGTTTCATAATCGTACGGCGGCTCTTCAAGCGTTTCAATATTTGTAAGAATATTTCCGTATTTCTTAATCTGTTCGTCATCGAGCAAAATCGCTTTAAGCATAAGCTGTGTGCGGTTTGATTTTGAGTACGAGTCACAGAAATCATAGCTCATATAGTATTTATACGAAAAGCCGTACGGCACATAATTATTGTTTTCGTAAATATAATACCCGCCGCTTGTTTTAACATATTCGTACCCTGTCATACGGGGCTCGTCGTCTTCGTCAAGGAAGCTTTCGCCGCCCTTGCGGTTTAAAAGGTATTTAACCGACAGAAGCGGACGGAGTGCCGCCTGCTTTGTATCGGGTCTGCTTCCGACACTGCGCTCTATACCGATATAATCGTAAAAATCAAAAATTGATTTCGGCACTACCGAGTGAAAAGCGTTAATTCCCGGAAGACCGAGATACATAGAGGTATTGTCCACCCCGTCATAGACATCAACACGGTAGTTATCGCTCTTTTCAAGGTCAACACTGCCCTCGATAAGCTGATCTATCATAACGGACTTAACATCGTAGGAATGTGACCTGCCGCAGGCTATGAAAAAGTTGCCGTAAACCGCGGATATAATACAGACGCAGGTTACAGCGCCCTTATAAAAGCCCTGTCTGTCGGTTTTAAGCGTTTTAAGCAGCATACCGAGAATTATAAGACTTATCACGGCTATGGCGCAGGTTATCCAATAACGGAAAAGGTACATTCCGTCGTCGCTCTGCGAATAAAGACCGAAAATAAGCTTATCGTCCGAGTCCTTCTGCGGGAAAAAGCCTATTACAAGGGTTATGGCAATCGTTATACCCGTAACCCACTTGTATGCCGAGGACCAATTAACGCTGTTATCCTCTGCCGCCATAACGGTGGCAAGGCACATCATAAGTATCGGCATATAGAACCATCTTGCGTAATAAGAGGTATTGAATGCGTAAAACGCGCTGTTGAGTATAGGTACCATAGACATAAATATGCATATGCCGATTACCCTTTTAAGCCAGCTACCCTTACGGTTTGAAAACCACGCAAAAACGCCGACCATACTGAACACCGGCAGCCAGCCGCCGAGCGATGACCATTTAACATTCGCCGACGGGAAAAATACGGGTCTTGCGGGAATATCCGGCGGAAAGAAGAAGCATTCTATAATATTGCCGTATATCTGCTCCTTGCCGTACATAATGGCGTTCCAGCCGAGGAGTATGCTTGATACCCGTTCGTTGCCGATAATCGCAAGTATGCTCGGCATAAGTAAAAACGCGGACAGCGCAAGACCGAGCACAGCCTCGAACACAAGCACAAAAAACCTTGACAGCTTCGGTCTTATCGCACCCGAGAAGAGCCGTACAAAGAAATATATAACCGTAAATACAACCATTCCGAAGAAGAAGAAATAGTTCGTTACAGCGCAAAGCGCCACCGTAAGAGCGAAAACAAAGCGCCTGTTCTCCGTTATAAGCAGCTCAAGCGACAAAAGCAAAAGCGGAAAAACAATTATCGCCTCGTGGAAATGATTGAAGAATATATTATAAACCGAAAAGCCGGAAAACGCATAGAGAAGCGCGCCGAGCCTTGCCGCGGAAGGCGTGCGTGTAAACCGCCTTATATAGCAGTAGGAGGTAAATGCCGCACAGGCAAATTTAAGTATAAGAAGCGGCCCCATAAGGTACGGAACCATCCAGTTCGGGAAAGGAATTGTAAGCCAGAAAAACGGACTTCCGAGCAGATAAAAGCTGTATGAGCCTATAAAATTGGCGCCGAGGTCGGTGGTCCAGCTCCAAAAGATATTTCCTCCCCTTACCGCCTTATGGCACTGCTGATAAAAGGGTATTTGCTGAACATTGAAGTCCCCGTAAAAGGTGAAATACCCCTCCCCCATAATCATATACGGCACAAAAAGCGCCGCCGCCGTAACAAGCGCTATAACAAATGTAGAAAGGTATTTTTCCTTTTGGGGTCTTAAAGCAGTCAGCTTTGCCCGTGAAAATCCCATTTAAATACATCCTTTTAACAATTTAGTTATTGCTATTATAACATTAAATGATATAATATTCAATAAAGGATGTGAATAATTTGCAAAATCATTTTTTTGCCATGATGTCAAGAATGAAAAACATATACCGTTGGGGGCTTATGCGCAATACAAGGCGGGAAAATTTAAGCGAGCACTCGCTTGAAACCGCACAGATTGCCCATGCCCTTGCGCTTATCGGCAACAGAAGGTTTGGGAAGAATTATAACCCTTACTACGCCGCAACCGTGGCGGTTTACCACGACAGCACAGAAATAATCACCGGCGATATGCCGACGCCTATAAAGTATTACAACGACGAAATAAAAACAGCCTACAAGCAAATAGAGGCGGCGGCGGAAAAAACGCTTACCGATATGCTCCCCGAAGACCTAAAAAATGATTTTGCGGCGCTTTACAATCCCGACAGCGAAACCGAAAAAATAGTCAAGGCGGCGGATAAGCTTTCCGCGCTGATAAAATGTATAGAAGAGCTTAATATGGGCAATATGGAATTCAGTGACGCCAAGGACACCATAACAAAGGCTATAAACGATATGAACTGCCCCGAAGCCGACGCTTTTCTTACGGAATTTATACCGAGCTTTTCATTATCGCTTGATAAGCAAAGGAAGGAGAATTAATTTTGTCTACACCTCATATTTCAGCCGAAAAGGGCGATTTTGCGCCCACTGTTTTAATGCCGGGGGATCCTCACCGCTCGGCTCTTATAGCAAAAAGCTTTTTAAAAGAAGCAAGACTTGTAAACGATGTCAGAGGAGTACAGGGCTACACCGGAATTTACAAGGGAGTTCCCGTATCGGTTATGGCAAGCGGAATGGGAATGCCGTCTATCGGCATTTATTCCTATGAGCTTTTTAATTTTTACGGGGTTGAAAACATAATAAGAGTAGGCTCCGCCGGTTCCTACAACAAAAATGTCAAGGTGCGTGATATTGTTATAGCCGAAGGCGCCTGCACCGACTCGGCGTATGCCGAGCAGTTCGGTCTGCCGGGCAGCTTTGCGCCGATTGCCGATTTCACGCTTTTAGAGGCGGCGGTAAAAAACGCCAAGGCGGCAGGTCTTAGCTACCATGTGGGAAATGTAGTATCAAGCGACAGATTTTACGGCGACACAAACGGACTTCCCGAAACAAATCAGCCGCAGCGGCTTTGGGGCAAAATGGGCGTTCTTGCCGTTGAAATGGAAGCGGCGGCGCTTTATATGAACGCCGCCAGAAGCTCAAAAAGGGCGCTCGCAATATGTACCGTGTCGGACTCGCTTATAACGGGAGAAGCCCTTTCGGCAGAGGAAAGACAGTCCTCATTCACCGAAATGATGCGGCTTTCGCTTGAAACCGCGGTTTCGGTTTGACGGTGGCGCCGTATGACTGTTAAAGAAAGACTTTTGCCAATGCTGTTTGAAAGCAAGGACAGGTTTATTTCAGGCGAAGAGGCGGCGGAAAAACTGGGAGTAAGCCGCACGGCTGTGTGGAAAGCCATAGCGTCGCTTAAAGAGGACGGTTATAAAATCACAGCCGTCACAAATAAAGGCTACCGCTTAGAGGATGACTGCGATGTTCTGAGCAAAGCCGAAATTGAAAGGCTTATCGGTCCTCTTGCGGACAGGCTTACTATAACCGTAAAACAGACCGTGACCTCAACAAATGCGGTATTAAAGGAAAAAGCAGACGAACTTCGTGAAGGCACTGTGCTTATAGCGGCAGAGCAGACTACGGGCAGAGGAAGATTTACAAGAAAATTCTATTCGCCGTCGGGCAGCGGAATTTATATGAGCATATTTTTGCGCCCCTCTCTTTCCGCCGCGGATTCGGTGCTTATAACAACCGCGGCGGCGGCGGCGGTCGCTCTGGCAGCCGAAGAGCTGAGCGGCAAAAAAACCGGAATTAAATGGGTAAACGATGTGCTTATCGGCGGCAAAAAAATATGCGGTATTTTAACCGAAGCGGCGCTTGATATAGAAAGCGGCAGGCTTAACTATGCCGTGCTCGGAATAGGCCTTAACGCATACGAGCCGGACGGCGGCTTCCCCGATGAAATAAAGGACATTGCCGGCGCAATATTCGAAAAAAAAGGCAGCTCGCTTAAAAATCAGCTTGCCTCAAAGGTTCTTACATACTTTTTCCGATTTTACGATACGCTTGAGAAGCGTGATTTCCTTAAAATTTACAGGGAACGAAGCATTGTTACAGGCAAAAAAATTCTTGTTGTATCCGCCGATAAAAAAATTCCGGCTACGGCAATAGGGATAGACGAAGACTGTCGGCTCGAGGTTTTGTATGACGACGGCAGAAAGGAATTTCTTTCCTCGGGAGAAATCAGCACAAAACTTTTGTAAATGCTTGCAAAATATAAGCCGATATGATATTATTATGTAAAAGTATCGTCAAATCAAAGGAGAACAAAATGCCAGAGGATAATAACAGCAACGGTATAAATAACAAGCTTAATATAAAAGATATAATGCTTACGGCGCTTAACAGATGGTACATACTGTGCGCTGTTCTCGCGGTTTGCACGGTTGTCACGCTGATTTATTCATATTTTGTGGTCACGCCGCTTTACAACTCTACGGGCAAGATATATCTTATGAATAAGGACAGCGAAAAAATAAGCACCGGCGAAATAGCGGTATCATCATATCTGACAAAGGACTATGAAAATCTTATTACCGACCGCGTTGTGCTTGATGAGGTCTCGGACAGGCTCGGCAACAAGTATTCGTACGCAGAGCTTAAAAACGCCGTCAGCCTTGTAAATCCGGAGGACACCCGTTTTCTTGAAATAACCGTAACAACAGCGAGTCCGACCGATTCCAAAAAAATCGTAGACACGGTATGCACCGTAGCTCAGGAAAAAATAATCGAGCTGCTCGGCATTGACCGCGTAACAATTATAAGAAACGGCAGCATTTCAAAAACGCCGTGTGTACCGAATGTAAAGGCAAATCTTGTTAAAGCGTTTGCAGTGGGAATTTTGCTTTACATAGCGGTTATTGTCGCCTTAGTGATGCTTGACGACAAAATCACAACGTCTGAGGATGTTGATAAATATCTCGGAATAAGCGTTCTCGGAAATATTCCGTATCAGAATAAGGCAAAATCAAAGTAAACTTTTATGTGGCATTAATTTGCCGGAAAGGCGTATATGTTAGATACAGAAAAAAACGATTTATTGTACGATCAGCCTGTAAGGTCTGCAGGTAAGGTTAATTTTAACACAACCGCGCAAAGCGGCTACCTTACAAACGAAAATTACAAAACGCTCAGGACAAATATATTTTTCTGCGGCTCCGATATAAAAACGATTGTGCTTACAAGCTCAAGGGAAAACGAGGGTAAAAGCACTGTTTCGTCCGAGCTTGCAAAAAGCCTTGCGGAGGCAGGAAAGCGTACCCTGTTTTTAGACGCGGATATGCGCAAATCGGTGCTTATGCGCCACAGTGCCGCACCGAGAAGCTTTTGCGGGCTTTCGGAGTATCTTTCGGGTCAGGCAGAGCTTTCAAATATTCTTTATAACACTCAAATACCGAATTTTGATGTGGTATTCAGCGGCCGTTTTCCGCCCAACCCCGTCGAGCTTTTAGGCTCCGACAGATTTGTCTCGCTTATAGATGAGCTTAAGGGTCTTTACGACTATGTTATTATTGATTCTCCGCCCCTCGGAATGGTTATAGACGCCGCCGTAATCGCCTCGCACTGTGACGGCGCGATAATGATTATAACCCCCGGCAAAATTCCGTATACAGAGTGTCTTGATGTAAAGGAACAGCTTACAAAAAGCGGTTGCCGCATACTCGGGGCAATTTTGAACGATATATACGGAAAGCGTACAAAGTACTACAAAAAGTATTACCGTCAAAGAGAATACTCGCAGGAAGCCAAAAGAATTAAATACAGATAAAAAAAGAGCTGCCTTTTGGCAGCTCTTTTTTTATCTTTCACTCATTTTTTTGTATTCACGCTGTGGCTGAACGCTCATATATGCGGGTCTTATAATTTTACCTGCGTTAAGCAGTTCCTCAATTCTGTGCGCGCTCCAGCCTGCAATTCTCGCAATAGCGAAAAGCGGAGTATACAGCTCGTGCGGAAGCTTTAGCATATCGTAAACAAAGCCGCTGTAAAAGTCCACATTCACGCTTACGCCCTTATACATCTTGCGTTCTCTCGCAATAATCTTAGGCGCCAGCTCCTCAACTGCGGAATACAGCCTGTATTCCCTGTCAAGTCCCTTTTCCTCCGACAGACTTTTTACAAAGCCCCTGAAAACAGTGGCTCTCGGATCGGAAATCGAATAAACGGCATGACCGACGCCGTAAATAAGCCCCGTTCTGTCAAAAGCCTCTTTGTGAAGGATTTTTTCAAGGTAAGCCTCTACCTCGTTCTTATCGTCCCAGTCCTTAACATTTTCCTTTATATCGTTGAACATAGCGCAAACCTTTATGTTAGCGCCGCCGTGCTTAGGACCCTTAAGCGAACCGAGCGCCGCCGCAATAGCGGAATAGGTGTCGGTTCCCGAGGAGGAAACCACATGGGTGGTAAAGGTGGAGTTGTTGCCGCCGCCGTGCTCTGCGTGAAGCACCAAAGCCGCGTCAAGCACCTTTGCCTCAAGCGGTGTATACTTTCCGTCAAGCCTTAGCATATAAAGTATGTTTTCGGCGGTAGAAAGCTCCGCGCGCGGTTCGTGTACAAAAAAGCTGTCGCATCCGTTAAGGAAATAGTTATAAGAATGATAGCCGTACACCGAAAGCGACGGGAAGCGTGCTATAAGCTGCAAGCACTGCCGCAGAACATTCGGAATTGATGTATCGTCCGCCTTGTCGTCATAGGAATAAAGCGTTAAAACGCTCCTTGCGAGCGAATTCATCATATCCTTAGCCGGCGCCTTCATAATAATATCTCTTACAAAAGAGCCGGGCAAACGGCGGTAAGAAGATAATATCTCACAAAATTCCTTTAGTTGCTCCGCCGTCGGAAGCTCGCCGAAAAGCAGGAGATAAACAACCTCCTCAAAGCCGAAGCGGTTGTCGCTTATAAAGCCGTCAACCAGCTTTTCAACATCGTATCCCCTGTAATACAAATGTCCCGGACACGGAACCTCCTCGCCGTCTATAATCTGCTTTGACAGTATTTCCGATATTTCGGTAAGTCCGGTAAGGACGCCCTTTCCGTTGACATCGCGAAGTCCTCTGTTTACTTTATGCTTTATATACAGCTCAGGCTCTATACGGCAGTTTTCCGTGCATATCTGAGAATATTTTTCAATTTCGGGTGTTATGGCATTATACTCTGTATTTGTTTTTCCGTTCATCCGATCCCTCTTTTCTTTATTTCATTATTTTACCACAAAATCGCGCTGACTTCTTAAACTGTATGTTAATTTTCAAAACGCAGTCCCGTTCTCTATCGGGACTGCGCTGTTTTAAAGCCTTGAGAGCATTTCATCTATTGATTTATCGTCCTTAAAGTCCGTATCGCACGGCTTCTTGCAGAGCGACCAGCTTTCGGTAAGGGACGAGGTCTCGCCCGGTTCTACCGTTTTAAGCTCGCCGAGACTTTCAACTTCAATCATATTTTCGTTTGTGTAGGTCTCAAATGAACAGCCGCCGTCCGGATATTTGCCCGACGGATGGTTTGTGTCGTAGCTCTTGCGGAAAATATCGTCGCCGAGACAATAGTAAACAGTACCGCAGTTAAGGTCGAAGCCGAGCTTTATCGGTCTTGTATATTTTTCATCCTGACGGAGAGTTACATATCTGTCGCCGAAATATATACGGTCGTTGCTCATATCGGTGTAGGGCCACACGGAAACAATGCGGTTCGGGAGCAGTCCGGTATCATTCTCATTCATAGGTATAACAAGCGTTCCGCCCTTTTCGGAAACCGAAATTCCCCAAACGGCGAAATCCTTAGGCTTATCCGATATATTTTTTACACGCATAGTTATCTGCATATTTGTGTCGTCGCTGTCCATCTTGATTTCAAGACTTTTGGCAACGCCGTTTTCCTTTTCGGGGTTAGGAGTAAAAATTGCTCCGTATTCGGTTTTTTCATAGGCTACGGCTTCAAGGTCGGGATAGTATGTTTCTGGATAGCTCTCGGGTGAAGTCCAAATTCTGTGTCCCGCAAGATTTTCCCAGTGCTTGCCCTCGCCGTAATAATCGGTAAATACCTTATCGTCCTTGGGTCCGAACGCCTTGCGGTTACTGCAAAGAATATTTCTGCCGCCCGTATACCCAAATCTGATTATTCTCGGTCCTATATCCACCGTAACATACGCCTCTATAACGCCGTTGGTTATGCACACGCATTTTCCGTAATCCTTATAAGCTTCGATTTCTTTTATGCTTACCATTAAAATCACTCCGTTTTAATTATTTTCGCGGTATATTCGCCGCCGCAGGGCAAAGCCCTCTGAAGCGCCAATGAATAAAGATCCGCGGCACGGCACTCGTCCGCAAACATACGCCTCGCCGCGTCCGACAGATTTTTAATGTCCGACACACGCATTACAAGAGGTATAAAGGACGACCTCATCTGTTTTTTAAGGTACTCCTCGCCTTTTTTATTAAATCCTAAAACTCTTATATAGGGCGGCAGCTTCATAAAAAAGGTATTATCAAGCCCGATAAAAGCCGAAAGCGCAAGTCGCCTTATCCTTGCATGGGTATATCTTTTAACCTTAACTGTATTATACAGTTCATCAAGACTTGTTGCAAGCCTTATTGCCGAAAAAAGCTTATTTTCTATTCCCTCGCTTATATCGGGCAGGCTTTTAAGCTCATTTTCGGTTTTCAGCCTTAAAACCGAAAGCACGGCGGTCTCAATACGGCGTATATCCGCAAAATTTTCGTATACAAAAAGGTCCCAAGCCTCTTTCGGTATATATTCCCTGTAAAAATCGGTCTCGCCGCAAAGCATTTTTTGCCGCAAAAGCGAGGCTGAGACAAACTCGCCCTTTTCCATGGAATCGTGCGCCTGCCCCACCCTTTTTACCGTGACGAATTTAAAATCGGCACCTATACTCCTCGCCGCAAGTATATATTCAACGGCAAGATTATTGTTGGGGCCCGACAGAATACCGTTTTCAAGCCCTGCCGCCCTTTCCCGTGCGGCGGCAAAGGTCATTCCCGTAGCAAGGTTTTCCGCAAGACGACTTTTGTATTCATCACCCGAAAGAGCGTCTGCCGCCTTTAAAAGCGCCGCTGTGTCTCCGCACTCACTGCCGAACATAAGCGTATCGCACCCTGCGGCATAAAGAGCCGAAACACCGCCCAAGGCAAAATTCTGCGCGGTTGAAAGCGAATAGCTTACGGGCAGCTCAAGCACGGCGGCGGCTCCGCACCTGAGTGCGGCGGCGGCTCTGATACGCTTTTCGGCAATAGCTATATCGCCGCGCTGTACAAAGTTACCGCTTATAACGGCTATTACGGTGCCGAGCTTTTTTGCCTCATTTATCAAATAGCAATGACCTGTATGCAAGGGGTTAAATTCCGCAATTATTCCCACTGTACTCAAAATATCACATCTTTGTAAAAAAAACTTGAAAAACCGCTTCACATAAAGTATTATATATTAGTTAGATAAGATATTTCAAGATATTTTTATTGGAGGAAGTAAAATATGAAAATTTTTGTTGTAAACGCAGGCAGCTCCTCTCTCAAATATCAGCTTATTGATATGGATAACGAGCAGGTCCTTGCAAAAGGTCTTTGCGAAAGAATCGGCGTTACCGGCGCTATTTCACACAAAACGGCGGACGGCCGCACCTATTCCGCCGAAACCCCGATGCCTACTCACAGCGAGGCGTTTGAGGCTGTTGTTTATGCGCTGACAAAAAGCGACGCAAAGGTAATCGATTCGTTTGATGAAATTTCCGCTATCGGTCACCGTATAGTTCAGGGCGGCAGCATTTTTCCCGATTCCTGCCTTGTCACACCGGATGTTATTGATAAAATAGAAAAGCTCGGCGCACTCGCTCCGCTTCACAATCCGGCTCATGTGCTTGCAATAAGAGCCTGCCTTAAAACCTTCGGCGACAAAATTCCTCAGGTTGTTGTGTTCGACACATCCTTCCACCAGACAATGCCGCCCAAGGCGTATATGTATCCGCTCCCCTATGAATACTATGAAAAGTACGGCGTCCGCAAATACGGTGCGCACGGTACTTCTCACCGCTTTGTAAGCGACCGTGTTGCGGCGCTTGAAAACAAACCCAAAAAGGACCTTAAGATAATAACCTGTCACTTAGGCAACGGCTGCTCTATCACCGCCGTTAAGGACGGCGTCTGCGCAGACACCTCTATGGGCTTTACACCGCTTGACGGATTTATGATGGGTACACGCTCGGGAACTCTTGACCCCTCAGCCCTCACCTACATTGCCGAGAAGGAGCATCTCTCCCCCGAGGATGTAAACTCTATCTGCAACAAAAAGTCGGGTATGCTCGGAATTTCCGGCGTATCGAACGATAATCGTGATATATGCGCCGCCGCGGAAGCAGGCAACGAGCGTGCCAAGCTCGCTATTGAAATGCAGAGATATGAGATACTTAAGTTTGTAGGCTCCTACATTGCCGCAATGAACGGCGTGGACGCTATCGCTTTCACCGGCGGTATCGGAGAAAACGACCCCGAGCTTCGCCGCAGCGTGTGCGAAAACCTCACATTCATAGGCGCAAAAATAGATAATGAGAAAAATCAGTTAAGAGGTAAGGAAGTTAAAATTTCAACACCCGACAGCAAAGTTGACATTTTTGTTATTCCCACAAACGAAGAGCTTGCTATCGCAAGGGATACACTTGCTATAATTTCAAAATAATCGGAGGAGCTTT
Source organism: Ruminococcaceae bacterium UBA6842 (assembly GCA_002451855.1). Classification (GTDB taxonomy): domain Bacteria; phylum Bacillota; class Clostridia; order Oscillospirales; family Acutalibacteraceae; genus UBA737. Next base: position 13,588 of record DKDS01000002.1, read on the forward strand.
ATGAACATCACCGATATAAAGTCAAAAATAAACGGCGGCGCTTACGACAGCGATTTCACCATGCTTTACGGCGAGCCGACTGCCGCCCGTAACCGTTATTCAAAGGCTTGCGAGAGCTTTGTGTCAATCTACGGCGAAAGGGACGGCGCACGCCTGTTTTCAGCCCCCGGAAGAACCGAGGTCGGCGGAAACCACACCGACCACCAGCACGGATTTGTGCTTGCGGGCGGCGTAAATCTTGATGTTATTGCCGCAGCGGCACCGAATAACGATAACAAGGTACGCATTAAATCCGAGGGCTATGATATGGATGTCATAGATTTATCGGAGCTTGAAATTGACCCGTCGGAAAACGGCAGAGCGTCCGCGCTTATAAGGGGCGTTTTATCAAGCTTCAAAAAGCTCGGCACACCGCTTTCGGGCTTTGACGCTTATACCACCTCAAATGTCTTAAAGGGTTCGGGGCTTTCCTCCTCCGCCGCGTTTGAAGTGCTTGTCGGAAATATTGTGAACGGTATGTTTTTTGACAATAAAGCAGACGAAATAACCATTGCAAAAATAGGACAGTACGCCGAAAGGGAATACTTCGGCAAGCCGTGCGGTCTGCTTGACCAGATGGCAAGCTCGTTAGGCGGCTTTACCTATGCCGACTTTAACGATCCCGCAAACCCGATAACCGAAAAGATAAATCTTGATATTCACTCCTTCGGTTATACCCTCTGCGTTGTTGATACGGGCGGAAACCATGCCAATTTAACACAGGATTACGCCGATATTACTGTTGAATGTAAGAAAATCAGCAATGCTTTGGGCGTTGATTTCCTGCGTGACGCCGATACCGAACGTTTTTATAACGAAATAGCGGAGCTTCGCCGTTCCTGCGGCGACCGCGCCGTACTTCGCGCGTTCCACTTCTTTAATGAGCAGGAGCGTGTAACCGGTCAAAAGGCGGCGCTTAAATCGGGCAATTTTGAAGAATTTTTAAGGCTTGTAAATGAATCGGGAGAGTCCTCCTACGATTATCTGCAAAACCTTTATTCAAATTCCGCCGTTTCCGAGCAGGGCTTACCGCTCGCCATTGCGCTTACAAAGAAATTCCTCGGCGGAAAAGGCGCCTGCCGTGTTCACGGCGGCGGTTTTGCCGGAACCATACAGTGCTATATCCCGACCGAACGGTTGGACAACTATAAAACAATGATTGAGGCTGTATTCGGCAAAAATTCGTGCTGTGTGCTTAACATCCGTCCCGTAGGCGGATACGAGCTTAAGGCTGACTGATTATGTGTAAAAAAACACCGCCGTTTTGCGATTAACGCAAAACGGCGGTATTTTTACTCTTTATTAAAGCATTGAAAGGATTGCCTGCTTTGGCATAGCCCCGACCTCGCTGCGGACTGCCTTACCGTCCTTAAACACCATAAGCGCAGGTATAGAGGATACCGAAAAGCGTTCGGCAAGACCGGGCTGTTCGTCCACATTGACCTTGCAGACCTTAATATCTTCCCTTTCCTCCGCTATCTCGTCCACAACCGGCGATACCATACGGCAGGGACCGCACCATACCGCAAAGAAATCCACGAGCACCGTTTTATCGGAAAGCAATACCTCTTCATCAAAATTATCAGCAGTCAAATTAATAACCGACATTATTTTCACCTCTTTAATATTCTTACAAAAAATGACCCGAATATGATATTCGGGTCATTTCATTTACTTATTGAGCTTCCGCTTCCTGCTTTTCCTCAATCTCAATATCCGCAATATTAACATTGACCCGTGTAACGGCGTTACCCGTCATGGTTTGCAGCTTATCCTTTATGTTCTGCTGTACCTTCTCGGCAACCTCTTTTGCTTTCGCGTTCTGCTTAACGCATATATAAGCGCTGATTTCAATAGCGCCGTTTATATTCTCAACCTTAACACCCTTAAAAGCGTTTTTTGTTTTCATAATACCCTTAAGGTCCATAGTTCTTTTGGAAACGCCCGCAACGCCGTCAACTTCCTTAGCGGCAATTTCAGCCATTTTTTCAAGCACTTCCGTGCTTACAGAAAGCTCTGTTCTGTCATTTGCCATGGTATATATACCTCCTGTTACATTACTGTTTCCTTTATTATACCACATTTTCAAAATAACTCAATACTTTTATTTTATCGGAACTATTTTTATTGCCGAAAGCGGTATATTTGTCTGTGTTGTAACCACATCCTGTATCTGGAGCGTCTGCGCCGAGGTAAGACCGTCGGACTTTACTACTATACTTATTCCCGTGTCGTTCATAACCGCAAGCGCCTTTTCAAAGCCCTTTGCCTTTAAGAGCGCTTCTATGTTGCTTTCGCTCTCGGCTCTGTTTGCAAGCTCTTCAAGCTTTGCAAGCGCTGATTTTTTATCGTCCTCTGTAAGCTTTGCCGAGCTTAAGGTCTCCTTAACGGTTTCCTCGGCTTCCTTTCTTGCGTCGGAACGCTCTTTTTTTGTTGTGGTGAAATAATCCTCGCTTTTTCCCTCGTTTGCTTTGGCGGATGTCTGCAGTGCTTCCTTTGAAGAGGAGCTGTTGCTTACATACGAAGCCTCGCCCAGATACTTGCCCGAGGACGGCGTGTACTTCATATTAAGCCATACAGCCCCCGCAAGCGCTAAAACCATTGCCGTTACCGCTATTTGTGTTTTACCGAATACCTTACCTTTTTTCATCAGAGCTTCCTCCCGCAATATATACTCGTTTTGAAGTAATATTAAGCGCCGCCGTGACGGCGTTTTGTATCTTTTCGTTAATCAGTTCGTCATCGCCTCCCCTGCATACAATAGCCACTCCCCTTACCTGCGGCATTTGTGTTGTAACAAGCAGTGCCTGCTCGCCGCCGTCGGCTGATTTTACCGTTATGTAGCTTTGCTTATTTTCACTGCTTGTGCTTTTTGAGTTGCTCTCGGTCTTGTCTGCCGACGACCCCTCGTTTACATCGGCATAGGAATAGCTTATACCGCTTTCAAGAGTTACCACGACGGTCGGGTCGGAACTTCCCGTAATTTCCTTTACGATGCTTTTAATGTTTTCTTCAAGCTGTAATCTGTATTCCTCGGCGGTAATACCGCCGTCAGAGGCGTATGAAGCCTTTTTACCGTCCGATTTTTTACCCGCAAAGGATGAAACGCAAATAAGCACCATACCTATCAGTCCGGCTATCAGCATAATTTTGGGATTTTTCACCTTTGCCGACAGTTTTTTAAGCGACTCATTCATTTATAACCACTACCTCGTAATTTTTCGCCGCGTCCGCAAGCGCTTCTCTTATCTTATAATCCGGTTCGTTGGAATAAATCAGTATCTTAGTAATACTTATGCTGCCGTTTTCGGATTTATCCGTACAAACCGTAATTTCGTTAAAATTTATTCCGGCGGCGGTGAGCGCCTGCTTATAAACATATACCGCGGCGTCGGTTATAAGCTCGTCTTCGCTCTTGCCGCTGTATTGCTCCGCTTTATAATCAAAATCAAACCTTGCGGCACCAAGCGGTGCAAACGAAATTATTACCGCTAAAAAGCAAAGGCTTAAAACATAGCGCACCGGTTTTGCCATGCTGCCGTCCGGACTTATAAGATACAATGCGCCTATCAGTATCATAGCGGCGCAAACTGATGTCAAAAAGCTGTTAAGCCAACTCATTGCGCCTTACCTGCCGTAACCACTATTGCAAGCGATATGACAAACATAGCGCCTGTTATAAGCAAAATCCCTATAAGCACCGACATAACCGAATCAACCGCCCTTAATATTCCCGATATTACCGAAAGCGAAAACAGCTCCGCCGCCGCCGAGGTTAAAATAAGTACCCCACGCCATATAAGAAGCTCGGCGGTAAGCGGAAGTATGACAGCCGCGCAGGCTACCGCCCCGTAAATACCCACAGAGGATTTCAAAAGTCCCATGGACGCCGTAACCGTACCGAGCGCCTCGGATAAAACGCCGCCCGCAACGGGAACGGACGAGCCGATAATAAATTTAGCCGTTTTTGCGGTCAGCGAATCCGCAGAAGAATTTACAGCGGTCTGTATTCCGAGTATGCCCACAAAAACAGTGGAAACAAGCGCCATTATAAAACAGGAAAGCCTTTTTATGATACTTGCAATCTCGGTTTTTTTAAGCAGCGGCGATACAGCGCCGCTTATACTTACGGCAAGATAACCACCCATAAGCGGAGTTACCACAAAGCTTGAAATATAGGATACGCCTTGAGCGGCGGTAAGCAGCAGCGCGCTCATTGAGGCAGAGGTTACGGGCGCGCCAGAAGCCGCCGTTATTACGGCAAACACGGGTATAAACGAAAGCATAAATGTCCCCGTTCCCTTAAGCGCGTCAACTGCCGCCGCAACGGACGAAAGCACAGGTCTTGCTATAATTCCCGCGGCAGACGCCGCCGCCACATACATTGCCGCCGCGGCGGCGCTTCCCTTAAGCTCGGCAGAAGCAAGCGCCGCCGTAATAAGTATTATTGCGGTTATTTCCGCGCCTGCCTTTAAAGGCTCTGCGGCACCGCTTTTTATAAATCCCCATATATGGCCGAATACTCCTCCGACCGATAATTTGTTGACCCAGCCGTAATCCGACGGGTCAATACCGTTTTCGCTTAAATAGTTACGGGTCTCCTCTGGCAGGCTGTCGCCGATACCGTCGGCTCCGCTTTTTTCGTACTGCTCGGCGTAAAAGCTTTCCGTATCGTTTTTTTCAGCCGCCGCCGTAACTGTAAAAACGCAGAGTAAAAGCGAAAGCACTGCCAAAAATTTAAAAAGCTTCATTTTAAAAATCCTAATGCAACACGCAGTATTCCGGATATCATCGGCACCGAAATAATAAACACGGCGCACTTGCCAGCAAGCTCTGCCTTACCTGCAAGCGAGGTTTGCCCGCTGTCGCGGCAGGCGTCGGCTATAAATCCGGTAATATAGCCGATACCGAGCGCTTTAAGCGCCGTTTTGAAATATACCGTTCCTATCGAATAGGCTTCAAGCTGTGACCTTAAATACCCGATAGGAGAAGCAATACCGCTTATTATACAAAGCGTAACGGTAATTCCGCCCGCAATCGAAATAAGCAGTGCATACTCGCCCTTTTGCTGTTTGAGCGTAATGGCGAGCACTGCGGTAATAATACAAATAGCAAGTATTTTGAATATATCCATAACTACAAACCGAAAAGGCTTTTAACGGCGGTAAAAAGGTCGGCTATGGCGTTTACCACCATAAGCAGTACAACCACAAGTCCTGCAAGAGTAGTAAGCATTGCCTGATCCTCTCTGCCCGACCTTACAAGCACTAAATTAAGCACCGTTACTATAATGCCTATCGCCGCTATCCTGAAAATAAAATCGACATCCATTGATTTCACCTACAAAAAAAACACACAAATAAAAAGTCCGCCCAAAACGCCCAGCGTTCCGTAAAGCCGGCACAGCTCGCCGCATTTTTTCTCGGCGTCGTTACACTGCTTTTGCATAAGCGCTATGTAAAGCTCGGTGCGCTCACATTCGGCTTCGGCGTCAGACATTCCTATATCGGTAAAAAACTCCTTAAGCACCTCGGCGTCGTCCTTTGTAAGCCACTCGCAGTCAAGCTTTGCCCCGTCCCCCGAAAGCGAAGCGGTTTTGCCGAAGCTTTTCTCGGTTATTTCACCTATTTCCCCCGCACCCGTTCTTACTCTCTCCCGAAGTTCGGTCATAGAGCATATAATTCCGCGGAGCTTTTTTTCACGCATTTTAAGCTTATATGAATTATAAAAACCGAAGCCTGCCGAGGAAAGGAATATAATAATAAGCCCCGATAATTTAAACAGCCACGCCACTGATAAGCTCCTTTGTGTTAATAAATCTGATTGTTCCGCCGTGCAGTTGGGGCAATACCGCTATTTCGGATATTGCGCCGCTTTTTACAAGAGCCGCCGTCACATCCCTTTTAAGAATGTCCGCCGCACTTCCTATATGCGCGGTGGTTATTACGCTGACCCCCGCGCAAAAGCTTTCCTTTACACGGGCAAGCTCATCCTTTGTGCCTATTTCGTCAAATACCGCAATATCGGGAAACATCGTTCTGACCGCAATTTCAAGCCCCAGCGCCTTGTCGCCGATAAGCAGTACATCGCTGTTTGCGCCGAGGTCGTTTTCGGCTTTGCCGCGGGAGCTTCCCGATATTTCCCCCCTGCTGTCTATAACGGCAACACGGTACGCCTTTCCGCACAGACCGTCAGACAACTGCCGCACAAGGTCCCTTAAAACCGTGGTTTTTCCGCTCCCCGGCGGACCCGCGATAAGCAGACCGCCGCCTGTATACCGCCTCGCTATATCGTTTGCCGCGCCGAAAATTTCCCTTGCTATTCTGATATTTAAAGAGGATACATTATGCATAGCGCCGCCTGATGACAGCGTGCCGCAAATACCCGCGCGGTGTCCGCCCTCCATTACAATAAATCCGTTTTTAAGCTCATCGGCGTGCGCGTAAACGGAGCTTTTGCACAAAAGCCTGAAGCTTTCTTCTATATCGCTTTTTTCAGCCCTTAAAGCATCCTGCGGAACAGAAAACGAGGTTTGTCCGTTTTCCGATACAAATACCGTTTCTCCGCCTACCGTAAGCGCTACGGGAAGCTCGCACCTAAGTCTTATTTCCTCGGCGTTCCGCTTTACGACCGCGGGAAGTTTTTCGAGCGTTCGTCTCAGTCCCGGGGCAACGCCGTAAAGCGCGCTTTCAAATTTACCTTTATTTTCCATTTTCCTCACCTCACAGTAAATACTATGAAAAGGTTGTCCCAGATATGACAAGCTGTAAAGCAAAGTATTATAGTATTTTTTTGAAAAAATGTGGCAAAGTATAAAAAGAAATATATTACGGAGGTAAATTATGAAAAAATATTTTTCTTTATTTTTGGCATCAATTTGCATTTTGTCCTGCATAACCCTCTCGGGCTGCGGCAAAAAAAGCACAAAGGGAGAAGTTTATTTTCTCAATTTCAAACCCGAATCCGCTTCTGTTTACGAGGAGCTGGCTAAAAAATACGAGCAGGAAAAGGGCGTAAAGGTTAAGGTTGTAACCGCCGCCGCAAACAACTACGAGCAGACCCTTAAATCGGAAATCGCAAAATCAAGCGCTCCGACAATCTTTCAGGTAAACGGTCCTATCGGCTATGACAGCTGGAAGGATTATTGCCTTGATATTAAGGACAGCAAGCTTTACGATATTCTTTCCGATAAATCGCTTGCGATAAAGGACGGCGACGGGGTTTACGGCATCCCCTATGTGGTTGAGGGCTACGGCATTATTTACAACAACGCCATAATGAAAAAATACTTTGAGCTTCCCGATAAAAAAACCGACCTTACCTCTGCCGACCAGATTGACAGCTTTGATAAGCTAAAGGCTGTGACAGAGGATATGACGGCAAACCTTGATAAACTCGGTATCGAGGGTGTTTTTGCCTCTACCTCATTGGCGTCCGGCGAGGACTGGCGCTGGCAGACCCATCTTTTGAATGTTCCGCTTTACTATGAATTCAGCGAGGACGCGGGCGACGGCGCAGACCCCACCGTATACGGTCTTAAGGCTAAAGAAATAAAGTTCAAGTATTCCGATAATTTTGATAAAATATTTGATCTGTATATCAACAACTCTGTTACAAAGCCGACCCTTTTAGGCTCTAAATCGGTTGCGGACTCCATGTCGGAATTTGCTCTCGGTAAGGCGGCAATGGTTCAAAACGGAAACTGGGCATGGTCGCAAATATCAGGCGTTAAGGGCAACACCGTAAAGGCGGAGGACATTAAAATGCTGCCTATATATGTCGGTATGGACGGCGAAAAGGGTCAAGGTATATGCGTAGGTACGGAAAATTACCTTGCGATAAACAAAAAGGCAACAAAGGAACAGCAGGATAATTCTCTCGATTTCCTTTACTGGCTGTTTTCAAGCGAAACAGGAAAGAAGTATGTCACCGAAAAGCTCGGCTTTATAACTCCGTTCAACACCTTTTCGGAAAACGAACAGCCCGACGATCCGCTCGCAAAGGAAATATCCCGTTATTTAAACGACGATTCCGTAAAGAGCATACCGTGGATATTCACATCATTCCCGAGCGAGGCATACAAAAAGAGCGTAGGCAGCGCATTGCTTGACTATGTTCAGGGAAATAAAAAATGGGATGAAGTAAACAAAACAATATCTGATAAATGGAAGAGTGAACGCAAGTAATGAACAAGACCGTAAAGCGCTGGTTTCCCGTTTTTGTGCTTCCTACGCTTATAGCCTTCCTGATTGCGTTTGTTATACCGTTTGTACTCGGCGTAGTTCTGTCGTTTACGGAGTTCAGAACGGTAGCGGACGCAAAATTCGTAGGACTTGAAAATTATATAAGGGCATTCAGCGATGACACCCTATTCCTTGATTCGTTGTGGTTTACGGTAAAATTTGCGGTGGTATCCGTAATCGGCATAAATGTTATCGCCTTTATACTGGCGCTTCTTTTCACAAGAGATCTGCCCGGCACCAACTTTTTCCGCACCGTGTTTTTTATGCCTAATCTGATAGGCGGAATAGTGCTCGGCTATATATGGCAGGTCATTATAAACGGCGTGCTTTACAGATACGGTTATTCTATAACCTCCAACCCCACATACGGCTTTTGGGGGCTTGTAATTCTGATGCACTGGCAGCTTATCGGCTATATGATGATAATTTATATAGCCGGTATACAGAATATCCCCGGTGATATTATGGAAGCCGCAAGGGTGGACGGCGCGGGAGCGTTTACCGTTCTTACAAGGATAACCATTCCGTCGGTAATGCCGTCGGTTACGATATGCCTTTTTCTTACCATTACCAATTCGTTCAAGCTTTTTGACCAAAACCTTGCGCTCACGGCAGGCGCCCCCGGCGACAGAACCCAAATGGTAGCTCTTGATATTTACAACACCTTTTATTCAAGAACGGGCTTTGAGGGCGTAGGGCAGGCAAAGGCGGTCATATTCTTTATTATTGTAGCGGTAATTTCCTTGGCTCAGCTTTATATTACACGCAGAAAAGAGGTTGAAAGCTGATGGGCAGAAAAATATTTAACACCGTTTCGTTTATATTGCTTGTCGGCTTTGCCGCCGCCTTTATATTCCCGATAGCGGTTGTGTTTATCAACTCGTTTAAGGCTAAATTCTCAATAAATTCATCGCCCTTTTCACTTCCTATGGGCGATGAATTTGTAGGTCTTTCAAACTACACCGAGGGCATAAAAAGCACAGGCTTTCCGCCGGCGTTCGGCTGGTCGCTTTTTATCACTGTATTCTCGGTCGCGCTTATTATAATCTGCACCTCTATGTGCGCGTGGTATATCGTTAGGGTTAAAAACCTTTTTACCGGAGCGCTTTATTACGCGCTTGTATTTTCAATGATAGTCCCCTTTCAAATGGTAATGTTTACAATGTCAAAAACCGCAAACCTCTTGCATCTTGACAATCCTCTTGGTATAATATTCATATATTTGGGCTTCGGCGCGGGGCTTTCGGTATTTATGTTCACGGGCTTTATAAAAACGGTTCCGTTAGGGATTGAGGAAGCGGCTACCATTGACGGCTGCTCGCCTATTCAGACCTTTGCGCTTATAGTATTCCCGATACTGAAGCCCACCGCCGTTACCGTTGCGATACTGAATACAATGTGGATATGGAACGATTATCTACTCCCCTATCTTGTTATAGGCAGCGATTATAAAACCATTCCCGTCGCAATACAGTATTTAAAGGGCGGCTACGGCTCGGTGGATATGGGCGCTATGATGGCGATGCTGGTTCTTTCCGTAATACCGGTAATAGTGTTTTACCTATCCAGTCAGAAATATATTATAAAAGGGGTTGCGGCAGGTGCTGTTAAAGGATAAGGACGCTAAGTATCAAAGAGAAAGCGGCGTGCTTCTGCACATTTCCTCTCTTCCCGGGGCGCACGGTATAGGCTCCTTCGGAAGAGAGGCTTACGAGTTTGTGGATTTCCTGAAAAAATCAGGGCAGAAGTATTGGCAGATACTGCCGCTTTGTCCTGTCGGAAAAGGAAATTCGCCTTACAGCTCTGTGAGCGCTTTTGCGGGTGAAATACTGTTTATCGACCTTAACACGCTTGTAAGAGACGGATATTTAAGCCCCGACGATGTAACCGAGCGTGAATTCCCCGAACACACCGATTATAAAGCCGCACGCAGCTATAAACTGCCGCTTATAAAAAAAGCGGCAGATAATTTTGATATTAAAAACCGTGATTTCAAGGAATTTTTAAGGGATAACGCATACTGGCTCCCCGATTACGCGCTTTTTATGGCGATTAAAGAGGTCTATCACGGAAAAAGCTTTACCGAGCTTGACGACGGGCTTAAATACCGCCTGCCCGACGCCGTGGAGAGGTTTAAAACAAACCACGCCGAGGAAATTCTGTTTTATGAAATTACGCAGTATTTCTTTTTCACGCAGTATTTTGAATTAAAGACATATGCAGGCTCAAACGGTATTAAAATAATAGGCGACATACCGTTTTATGTACAGCTTGAAAGCGCGGATGTCTGGAGCAATCCCGATATTTTCCGTTTAGGACGGGATATGACGCCCGTAGCGCTTGCGGGTGTACCACCCGATATTTTTTCGGAGGACGGTCAGTTGTGGGGCAACCCGATTTATGACTGGGATTTTCAAAAAACCAATGATTACGCATGGTGGCGTTCCCGTCTTATACACAATTCAAAGCTTTACGATGTAATAAGGATAGACCATTTCCGCGCGTTTGCGGATTATTACACCATTCCCTACGGCTCAAAAACCGCCAAATGCGGAAAATGGGAAAAGGGCGTCGGAATGCCTTTTTGGAATATTATGAACAAATCCGTTGACGCGGATATAATAGCCGAGGATCTGGGCGGCGACACACCCGAGGTTGAAAAGCTTATTAAGGAAACGGGCTTTCCGAATATGAAGGTGCTTCAGTTTGCCTTTGATTCCGACCTTAATAATCCCTTTTTACCGAAAAATTACGATAAGAACTGCGTGTGCTACACCGGAACGCACGACAACGATACCACAGGCGGATGGTTTTTAAAGCTTTCGCAAAAGGAAAAAAATATGTTTTCGCATATTGTTCCGGCAGACGAGAGCGGCTCGCCGATATTAAGCCTTATTTCCTTTGCGATGAAATCAAAGGCAAGGATAGTAATTATTCCGCTTCAGGATTATTTGGAGCTTGATTCCGCATCAAGGCTTAACACCCCCGGCGTGCCGTCGGGCAACTGGGAGTGGCGGCTTAAAAAAGAGGAATTTGACGAAAAGCTCTTAAACACAGTTAAAAGGCTCTCGGAAAAAAGATAACTGCTTATATGTAAAAGCTCCGCCTCGGCGGAGCTTTTTTTACTTACCTTGAAATCTCATTTTCAATCATAAGAAGTCTGTTGTATTTGGCTACTCGGTCGGTACGGCAGGGCGCCCCCGTCTTTATCTGTCCCGCATTTACAGCAACCGCAAGGTCGGCTATCGAGGTGTCCTCGGTCTCGCCCGAACGGTGCGAAATAACCGTTGTATACCCGTTTTTTCGCGCCAGCTCTATAACATCAAGCGTTTCCGTAAGGGTTCCTATCTGGTTAAGCTTTACAAGTATAGAGTTTGCCGCCCCCTTTTCTATACCCTTTTCAAGTCTTTTGGAGTTTGTTACAAAAAGGTCGTCGCCCACAAGCTGAATACGGCTTCCGAGGCTGTCGGTAAGCTCCTTCCAGCCCTCCCAGTCCTCTTCGGCAACGCCGTCCTCAACAGATATTATCGGGTACTTTTCTATAAGTCGGTTATAGTAGCTTATAAGCTCGCCGCAGTCCATTGTAATTCCGCGTTTCGGAAGCTTGTATGCTCCGTCCGAATACCATTCGCTTGACGCGACATCAAGCGCTATTTTTATTTCATCCGTGGTATAGCCTGCCTTTTCAATGGCTGTGATTATAAGCTCTATTGCCTCTTCGTCAGAGGAAAGGTCGGGCGCAAAGCCGCCCTCGTCTCCCACGCCCGTGGCAAGACCCTTTGATTTTAAAATACCTCCGAGCGCGTGATAAATTTCACTGCATTTACGCAGTCCCTCCGAAAAACAGCAAACACCGTAAGGAATTATCATAAATTCCTGAATATCAATATTGTTTGCGGCGTGCGCTCCGCCGTTTAAAATGTTCATCATCGGTCTCGGCATAGTTTTGGCGTTTATTCCGCCCAAATAACGGTAAAGCGGCAATTTGCGGGACGCCGCCGCCGCTTTAGCCGTTGCCAGCGATACCGCCAGAATTGCGTTTGCTCCGAGATTTCCCTTGTTTTCCGTACCGTCAAGCGAAATCATTGCTTCGTCAGTTTTTCTTTGGCAATCCGTACCGAGCGACACAAGCGTCGGCGCTATTTTTTCGTTAATAGCTTCTACAGCCTTTAATACGCCCTTTCCGCCGTAACGGGATTTATCTCCGTCACGCATTTCGTGCGCCTCATATGCGCCTGTTGACGCTCCCGACGGAGAAAGCGCAAAGTCCTCGCTTCCGTCCTCTAAAATTACTCTCGCACCGACTGTGGGATTACTCCTCGAATCCATTAATTCAAAGCCCTCAACCGATACTATGCGATTTGTTTTCATTTACATCACCCTGTCTTTTTTGTTTTTACATATATTATTTCCCTATATTTCCTGTTTATTTATTAAATTGCCTATTTTATTCCAATAAAAATTGTGTTATAATTATTGTGTATTATTATGTAAAAAGGATTTTTAAAATATGCAGACTAATGAAAAAGAAAGAGGAAGCAACATTATATGCGGCAGAAATCCCGTGCTTGAAGCCGTGCGCTCGGGCAGAGAGATTGACCGACTGCTTATAGCGCACGGCATTTCGGGCGGCTCCGTAACCGCAATTATCGCGAAATGCAAGGCAAAGGGCGTGCTTATCAAGGAAATAAGTCCCCAAAAGCTTGACTATTATTGCGGCGGCGCAAACCATCAGGGCGTTGCGGTAATGCTCGCCTCGCAGGAATACTCGACCGTTGACGATATTATGTCGCTTGCCGACAGTCGGAACGAAAAGCCGTTTATAATAATATGCGACGGACTTGAAGACCCGCACAACTTAGGCGCTGTTATAAGAACGGCGGAGGCAACGGGCGTTCACGGCGTTATAATTCCCGAACGCCGCAGCGCCTCGCTTAACGCAACTGTGGCAAAGGCCGCCTGCGGTGCGCTTGAGTATGTTCCGGTGGCAAGAGTTACGAACATAGCCTCTACAATAGATATGCTAAAGGAACGGGGCGTATGGGTCTTCGGTGCGGATATGGACGGCGAGGATTATACAAAAACCGATTTTGATGTTCCCTGCGCCATAGTAATCGGAAACGAGGGCAAGGGTATCGGAACGCTTACCGCAAAAAAATGCGATAAGATTATCAGCCTTCCGATGCTCGGCAAAATAAATTCTCTTAATGCGTCGGTAGCCGCGGGAATACTTATGTACGAGGCTGTACGCAAAAGGAGGCACCTATGAGCTTTTTTTCAAAAAAGGAAAACGACGAGCTTTTTTCACTTATAGAAAACAGCGATGACGATAACGGCAACTTAGGCTCCGAGCATCACTTTTCCTCCTTTAATCCCCACGCCCTGACCCCCGAGGAGGTAAGCGGCTTCTCAATAGCCGCAAGCGAAAGCAAGGCGCAAAGCACAAGCGCGCTTGAGGCGCTTAAAAAGCGTATGTTAAACACTCGCACCGAAGCGGATCTGACAGACGAAAAGCAAGATGAGGCCGATATTTCTTCAAGCTCAAAGCATGAAGAGCCTGTGCCTGCCGCTCCCGCTGTAAAAGAAAATAAAACCGCCGGCTTATTCTCCTTTGCGGAAGACGAAAAGGAGGACGGGAAAACGCTTTTGGAAAAATGCCGTCCGTTTATAATAGACGATAACGGAAAAGACTCGGCAATGAAGGCGGAAGCCTCATACCAGCTTGAAAGCGTTGAGGAAATACTCAAAAACGATACACAGAAGACCCTTGATAAGCTTTCCGAGAAATATGATGTTTCGTTTGACGATTTAGGCAAAAAAAGTCCTTATTTAACAAACGAGGACAATAGCAAGGAAGATCATTCCGAAGAAAAGAACGAAATCGGAATTTCCCATATTATATCGGACATTGATAATTCCGACGAGGATGAAGCAACCGATGTAACGCCGGATATTTCAAGCACCGCAACCATCAGGTTTACCCCCGTGTCGGACAGCGACAGCTCCACCCACATAAGCGTAAGCTCCGCTACACGGCCGATAGACCTTACAGGCGAGCTTACCAAGCTTTCGGCGGACGAAAGCACGGATGACGCCGACGAAGTAAAGCTTGAGCAAACCGATTTTGAGGATTATTCGCCAAAGGAAGAATTTAAGTCCCAAAGCGACGCAAAGCACTTTTTAAGACTGTTCTCAATAAATAAGCGTTCGGCGTTCCTAAAAACTGTCCTTTCGGTATTCTTAACGGCGGTTCTTGCGTTTATGAAGCTTCCGTTTATGTCGGGTATAATACTTAAACACACAAAATCGGGTATGATAATATGTACGGTATTGCTCGGAATAATAATGCTTGTAAACTGCGATATGTTTGTTTCATTGAAAAATATATTCAGCCGCCGATGCAACGGGGATATACTTGCGGTGACCTCGTCCCTTACCGTAATGCTTTACGCAATAACAGGCATAATAAAGAATGAAATCACGCTTGACATTATTTTGCTTTGCGCGGTCATACTCTCTCTGCGTGCTTTCGGTCGGTTTTTCTCGGCGTCGGCAAACCTTACCGGCTTTAAACAAATTTCCTCTTCCTCGCCTAAGCGTGCCGTAAAGCTGATAAGCGACTCTGCCGTGACCTTTGCAATGGCAAAAAACTCGGTCGAGGGTGATGTTCTTGCCGCCGCTCCGCAAAGGACAGAGCATATAGACGATTATATGAAATATTCAACCTACGGCACCGTATTAAACGGTAAGCTGCCGCTTATAACGGCAGTATCCGCTGTGCTTTCCGTAATACTCGGTTTTGCCTGCGCTTCTTATTTTGACGGCGTGATATACGGCTTTTATTCAGCCGCTGCCGTGCAGTGCCTTGCCGCTATGCCCTGCCTGTTCTTTATTGACAGTCTCCCCCTTTACTCCTCAGCAAAAAGGCTCGGCAAATTAGGCTCGGTCATTGCGGGCAAAGCAGGCGCGGAGCGTGTTGAAAAAGCAAATGCCGCCGTGTTCGACTCGGAGGATATATTCCCCTCCGGCACGGTAACTCTCCACCAGCTCCGTATGCTCTCGAATAACAGCATTGACGACACAATAATCCGCGCCGCCTCGCTTACCGACAGTCTTAACAGTCCGTTGGCTCCGATATTCAAAAAAATAGCGGGAACTGACGGTTCGGTTGTACTCCCTGCCTCGGACACCGTAAAATACGAGGATAAAATGGGAATTTCGGGTTGGGTTGACAATAAGCTTTTGTTTGTCGGCAACCGCACGCTTATGGAGGCTCACGGAATAGAGGTTCCGAGCGTTGAGGTAGACCGCAAAATACTCCGTCAGGGCTATTTCCCGGTGTATGTTGCGTCTGAGGACAAGGCGTGCGCCCTGCTTGTTGTTCAGTACAGCGTAAGACCCGATATTGCAAGGGAGCTTCGCAGAATTTCCGCTCTCGGAATTACAATGCTGATAAACAGCTCCGACCCGAATATGACGGAAGAAATGATTTGTGACTATATGGGACTTTACGACGATTCCGTAAAGGTAATGAGCGCCGCGGGCTGTCATATGTATAAAAACGCCGTGACATTTGTTCCGCACTGCTCCGCCCCAGCCGCCTATAAGGGAAATCCCGTAGGTCTTGCGGCAATAATAAGCAACGCAAGCCGAATTAAAAAATCCAACATATTGCTTACAACGGTTTATGTGCTTGCCGCCGTTTTAGGTATAATACTGTTTGCGTACACTTCTTTTGACGGCTCGGGCACACTTATAAGCAGTATAACGGTTTTAATTTACAGCCTTGTCAGCACGGCAATTTCACTGATTTTTTACTTAACGCAAAAGCCGTAGAAAAAGCACACCAATCATAATATGCAGGTTTAATCTTCGTCTGCCGCTGACGAAGATTATGTTCCTGTTTGTGATACAATCACATAAGCGGCAGAATGGAGACTTAATATGTCCGAAAAGAAAAAGTTTTATATCACAACGGCTATCGCCTATACATCAAGAAAGCCTCATATCGGCAACGCTTACGATATTGTGCTTGCGGATATGATTGCCCGTTATAAAAGAATGATGGGCTTTGAGGTGTTCTTACAGACAGGCTCTGACGAGCACGGTCAAAAAATCGAGGAATACGCGAATAAAGCCGGTATTACGCCAAAGGAGTATGTCGACGGCGTTTCCGCGCAAATAAAGGGCGTTTGGAACAGCCTTAATACAAGCTACGATAAATTTATCCGTACAACGGACGAGGACCACGAAAAAATCATTCAGAAGATATTTAAAAAGCTTTACGACCAGGGCGATATTTATAAGGGACATTACGAGGGCAAATACTGCGTTCCGTGCGAGTCGTTCTTCACTTCATCGCAGTTGGTAGACGGCAAATGCCCCGACTGCGGCAGAGAGGTTGTGGACGCAAAGGAAGAAGCCTATTTCTTAAAGCTTTCAAAATATCAGGACAGACTTATTGAATACTATGAACAGAACCCCGATTTCATAAAGCCTGAATCCCGTAAGAACGAGATGATAAACAACTTCCTAAAGCCCGGTCTTTCGGATCTCTGCGTCTCCCGTACTTCATTTAAGTGGGGCATACCCGTTCCGTTTGACGATAAGCACGTTATTTATGTATGGATTGACGCACT